>JALYRC010000073.1 GCA_030855555.1 Pseudomonadota bacterium | reverse complement strand
GCATCAACAGGTCGAAGACATGGCCGCATCCCAACACCGCAGCTGCATCAGAAAGAACTGAACTTGCTAACGGAGCGCCGTCCAGACAGGGTGGAAAACGGATAAACGCACTCGCCACCGCTGAACGGCCGCTTTGGGGAAACCGATCCAGGTTGATGGTCATCCGCTAAGGGCGAATTCCACCGCCAGCATGCCAGCTATCCTTCAAGCGCGGCGCCGTGGCTTTGCTACAACGCTTTGCTACACAAGCGCGCTACAATTCCGCCACAGGCCTGCTATAAGTCATTGAAATGTCTTGGGGCCAAGTGTGGCGGTCGGGCTCCTGCCGCCCCAGCCAAATTTATGCGTTGAGCCAGAGGGCGAGCAGTGCGCGTCGCTCCCTCACAGGCTTCGTCCGATCAGCTCCTTCATGATCTCGCTTGTCCCGCCGTAGATTCGAGCGACGCGCGCGTCGCGCCACAGCCGGGCGATTGGATATTCGTTCATGTATCCCGCGCCACCGTGAAGCTGGAGGGCCATGTCGCACGCGTCCCATTGCATTTCGCTATGCCATAATTTGGCGGCGCTGGCTTCGACCGGGCTCAGTCTGCCGGCGATGTGGCGGGCAATTGCCCAGTCGAGATGCGCCCAGCCGACCTGAAGCCGGGTCTTGAGATCGGCGAGGGCGAAGCGGGTGTTTTGAAAATCGACGATCCGCTTGCCGAACGCTTTGCGGTCGGTGGTGAACTTGACGGCTTCGTCGAACGCGCGCTGCGCCGAGGCCTGGCTCTGGACCGCGATCGAAAGACGTTCCTGCGGCAATTGGCTCATCAGCATGCCGAAGCCGCCATTTTCGGCGCCAAGCAGGCGATCGGCCGGGAGATGGACGTCGTCGAAGAAAAGTTCGGCAGTATCGTTGCCGTGAAGCCCGATCTTGTCGAGGTTGCGCCCGCGGCTAAAGCCGTCGTCGCCGGCTTCGACCAGGAACAGCGATAATCCACGAGCACCGCCTTCTTCGGTGGTGCGCGCAGCGACGATGACGAGGTCGGCGCTATGCCCATTGGTGATATAGGTCTTGCTGCCCGACAGGCGCCAACCGTTGCCGTCACGGCGGGCGATGGTCTTGAGGCCTTGCAAGTCGCTTCCGGCATTTGGCTCGGTCATTGCGATCGCGCTGATCGTAGTGCCATCTACCATGCCGGGCAGGTGGCGCAGCTTTTGATCTTCGCTTGCGTAATGGACGAGATAATCGGCGACGATGTCCGACTGCAGGGTGAAGCCGGCCGCACTGCCGAGATAGGAGAGTTCCTCGCCAACGATGGCGTTGAAGCCGAAGTCGAGCCCAAGCCCGCCATAAGCTTCCGGGACCTGCGGGCACAGCAGGCCTGCTTCGCCGGCTTTCTCCCACGCGGCGCGCTCAACGATGCCATCGGATTCGTGACGATCGAGGTTCGGTGCGATCGTTTCGTCGAGAAAACGCCTTACAGTGTCGCGAAATGCATGGTGTTCGGTCGAAAACAGTGGACGGTCTGAGGATTGGATCATGCGTGTCCCGTCTTGCTGAGGCCTGCGCTTACGGTCCTAAAGTCACTAAAGTCTCCGGGACGCCTACCAAACGGATCTTCGTTCAGGCGGTGCGCAGGACATGAAAAGGTACTGAAAAGGCGGGCCGGGGGCATGGCCGTGAGGCTAGGCCGAAACCGATCGTGTAGGACAGCGCTTTTTTGCAGTTGCGAGGGGAGGCCTGATTGCTAGAGATCGCATCATGCCTGGACCGCTGCACGGATTGACGATCATCGAGATGGCGGGGCTGGGGCCCGGGCCATTCGCTGGAATGATGCTGGCCGATCATGGCGCACAGGTGATCCGCGTCGAGCGCGCCGGTATGATTGGCGTTCCGAACGATCCGTTGCTGCGCAGTCGCAAGTCGATCTCGCTCGACCTGAAGCGTGAGGAATGCCGTGACGTGGTTCGGCGGCTTGCAGCAAGCGCCGACGGACTGATTGAAGGCTATCGCCCGGGCGTGATGGAGCGGCTTGGGCTTGGTCCGAACGAGATGATCGCGGCCAATCCGGCGCTGGTCTATGGTCGCGTCACTGGCTGGGGGCAGACCGGGCCGCTTGCAAGCGAGGCCGGGCACGACATTAATTACCTCGCAATCACTGGTTTGCTCCACGGCATCGGGCCCAAGGAGCGCCCGGTCGTTCCGGTCAATTATATCGCCGATTATGCCGGCGGCGGGATGATGCTGGCGTTCGCAATGACGGCGGCAATGCTTCACGTCGCGCGCGGCGGGAAGGGGCAGGTAATCGATGCCGCCATGAGCGATGGTGCGGCGCTGATTGGCGCGCTTACCTACGGGCTGCGCGCGGCTGGGGCATGGCGCGACGAACGCGAGACCAATTTGCTTGACGGTGGCGAGCCGACCTATGGAATCTATCGCTGCAGCGACGGGAAGTTCCTTGCACTTGGCGCCGTCGAGCCGCAATTTCGCGCTGCCCTGTTCAAGGGGCTGGCCTTGCCCGCGAGCGCCAGCCGCGACGAGATTGCGGCCGTCATCAAGACCCGTACCCGCGACGCCTGGGCCCGGCATTTCGCCGGCACCGACGCGTGCGTTGCGCCAGTGCTCGACTTGGGCGAGGCGCCGGTCCATCCGCATAACATTGCACGGCGCAGCTTCATCGACCTCGACGGCGTGTTCCAGCCGGCGCCGGCGCCACATTATTCGCACTCGGCGACGGTGCGCCCCGACCCGCCGCGGCGCGAGGGGCAGGATGGGGCGGCGATTCTGGCCGAGCTTGGCTATGGCACCGACGACATCAAGCGGATCCTTGCGTGAACCCCCTCTATGAAAATATGCAGACCAGCGTATTCGAGCGCATGTCGCTCGCCGCGGCGAAGCACAAGGCGATCAACCTGGGGCAGGGTTTTCCCGATTTCGGCTGGCCCGAACCGATTCTGGAGAATGCAGCGCAGGCCTTGCGCGACGGGTCGAACCAATATGCACCGTCGCGGGGGCTGCCGGTCCTGCGTGAAGCCGTTGCCGATCATTACCGCCGCCATCACGGGATCGACCTGAGTGCCGACGGGGTCTGCGTGACGTCCGGGGCCACCGAAGCACTGGCCGCTGCGATCTTCGCTACGATCATGCCCGGTGACGAGGTGATCGTTATGACTCCGGCATATGACGCTTATGCCCCGCTGGTCGAGCGCGCGGGCGGGGTAGTGCGCGAAGTGCAGCTGGCGCCGCCGGGCTGGCGCATCGAGGGCGACGCCTTGCGTGCCGCGGTGACGCCGAGGACCCGCGCCATCATCTTCAACAATCCGCATAATCCCACCGGGCGGCTGTTCGACGCGGCCGAACTCGAGGTCGTCGCAAGTGTAGCGCGCGACCATGACCTTGTCGTCATCAGCGACGAGGTTTGGGAGCATTTGCTGCTCGACGGCCAGACTTTCGTCCCGCTGGCCGCGCTTGAGGGAATGGCGGCGCGGACGATCAAGTGCGGCTCGGCTGGGAAGATATTTTCGCTGACCGGGTGGAAGATCGGCTGGATTGCCGCCGCGCCCGAGCCTGCGACGCTGGCAGCGCGCGCGCATCAGTTCCTGACCTTCGCATCGGCGCCCAACCTTCAGTCGGCGGTGGCTTATGGCTTGGCCGAAGGCGACGCCTGGCTTGCGCCGATGCGGCAGCGTTTCGCACGGGCGCGCGACCGCATGCGCGATGGGCTCAGCGCGGCGGGCTATAAGGTGTTGCCGAGCGCTGCGACCTATTTCCTGATTGTCGATCTTGCCGCGTCGGGAATATCGCTCGACGACGAAGCGTTCGCCAAGCTGGCGGTCGAGCAGGCCGGGGTTGCGGTGGTGCCTCTGTCCCCGTTCGCCGTCGAGAACCCGCGGCACCACCTGGTGCGCCTGTGTTTTGCGAAGCGCGATGAAACCATCGATGCGGGGGTTGCGGCGATGGCACGGGCGCGAGATTGCTTCCGGTGAAGAATCGGCAGCTGCTAAGCGGGCTCGCTTAGTCCGGTGACAGGAACGCCTCCGTGGAGGCCGATTGAGATGGGCTGCGTCACCTGTGGTTCGGAATAGGCTGGCCAGCGCTGCGCCCATTCTTCGACCCAGCCGGCGAGCGCATTGGGCTCCAGCGGCTGAGCGAGGAGATAGCCTTGGACGACATCGCAGCCCATGGCCCGCAGCATTGCCAATTGTTCTGCCGTCTCGACCCCTTCGGCAGTGCAGCTGAGGCCCAGTCCGTGGGCGAGGTCGATCATCGACTTGACGATCAGCGCGCTGTCGGCCGAGGTCGGTGCGTCGGTGACGAAGAAGCGGTCGATCTTGAGCTCGGTGAAGGGGAGAAGCCGCAACTGCATCAGGGTCGAATAGCCGGTACCGAAATCGTCAATCGCAAGGCCGATGCTCTTGATCCGGAAGCGGGTAAGCGTGTCCATTAGCTTGATGAGGGGCTGGGTTGCGCCCTCGGTGAGTTCAAGCACGAGCCGGTCGGTCGGCACGCCAAGCGCGCGGCACATGCGCTCCACTAGATCGGGGAAATCGAGCTGGTCTAGGCTTAATGCGCTGATGTTGAAGGCGATGCAGGTGTCGAGGCCCTGATCGCGCCAGGCGAGCCATTGGCGAAGGGCGGTGCGAAGTCCCCATTGGGTCAATTCGTCGATCAGCCCGTGGCGCTCGGCGAGCGGCACGAAACGCGATGGCGGCACCATGCCGCGCTCGGGATCGTCCCAGCGGACCAGCGCCTCGACGCGTTTCAACGTGCCGTCGCAAAGAGAGACCTTGGGTTGGTAGACCATGTGCAGGCGGCCATTGATGAGCGCTCGCTCAAACCCTTCGAGGAGCCCGAGATCTGCCGCCGAGATCATCTTGCCGGGGTCATGCCGTCAGCGTCGGCTTCAATTCGAGCAATAGTTTTTCGAGCGCCTCGAGACGAGTCGGCTTCTCGAGCGGGCCGACCATCTTCAACCCGAGGGCCTCACCGAGCCGGAATGCGCTTTCGAGTACCCGGCGGTCGAAGCCCGAGATGATCAGGACTGGACCGGCGAAGCCCTGATCGGCAAGGAAACGCAGCAATTCGACCCCGTCGCTGCCAGGCATGCCAAGGTCGAGCGCGACGACCGCGGGGCGCGATGCGAGATATTCGGCGCGAAAATTCTCGTCACCATCAGCGATTTGGGGGTCGTAGCCGCACAACTGCCCGGCATTGGCAACGAAGGCGGCAAGCTGCGGCTCATCGTCGATCAGCAGCAGCCGGGGCAGTACCATCGAAAGATTCTCCTCGCTGCGGGCCAGCGATCGGACCTCAGTGCCCCTTTTCCCCTACCTACGTCAAACATTCGCAACGGGATTTTAACTCCGTGACGCATAAAGTCGTCCCTCGCGCTCATATTCGCGCGTGGAGGACCAGAATGTTCGGGACGTTGATCCGCCGCAAACCGCTTCGCTCGCTCGGCCAGGAAGACGAGGCGTTTGAGACGACCAGTTTCTCACTGTCGACCGCCGTGCCGCGGCCCGAAGAGCGGCGCAACGACCAGCGCAACCTCGCCACGCTGCGAGTTGCGAAGCTGTCCCAGGCCGATGGGCAAGTCCAGTTGATCCGGGTTCGCAACGTATCCGCGGGCGGGTTGATGGCCGAGCTTGGCTATCCGTTGATGGTCGGGGAACAGGTGGCGGTCGAGCTTAGCGCCCAGAAAATTCCGGCCACGGTGGTGTGGACCCGCGAAGGAACCGTCGGACTGAAATTCGATCAGACGGTCGACCTTGGCGAGATGCTGGCCGGGCGCAAGCCGCGTCACGGGATCCGACCGCGCCCGCCGCGGCTGGAGGTCGAATGCAAAGCGACGCTCAAATTGGGCAAGACCTATTACACCGTCGACGTCCGCGATATCTCGATGGGCGGGCTCAAGGTCGAACCGATCGAGGAATATTGCCTGGGCAAGTCGGTTGTGGTCGTCGTCGAAAGCCTGCGCCCGATCCGCGGCGAAGTGCGCTGGTTCTCAGAGCGTCGCGCCGGCATCGTGTTCGACAAGCCGATGAAGTTCGAGGAACTCGCGGAATGGATCGGCAAGAGGCTTGAACTGGCCGCGCTCAAGGCCGCGACCAAGCAGCGGGGCCTTTAATAGCAGGGCGCGCCTGACTATCTCCGTTGTCCAGGACAACGGAGAATCAGCATGGCCGATGAAGTCGCAATCCTCGCCGGAGGATGTTTCTGGTGCACCGAAGCGATTTACCTCGATGTCGGCGGAGTGAGGGCGGTCGAGAGCGGCTATATCGGCGGGCAGGTTGTCGATCCGACATACAAGCAGGTGTGCGGTGGGGACACGGGTCATGCCGAGGCGGTCAAGGTGAGCTTCGATTCCGATGTCATCGCTTATGGCGACTTGCTCGACATCTTCTTTGCCACGCACGACCCGACCCAGCTTAATCGCCAGGGGGGCGACGTCGGCACCCAATATCGCTCGGCAATCTTTCCCCAGAGCGAGGGACAGCGTGCCGCCGCCGAGGCCGCGATCGCCCGCGCCAATGAGGCTAATGATGGGCGCGTCGTGACTTCGATCGAGCCCGATGCTCCCTGGTATCCGGCCGAGGACTATCACCAGAATTATTTCGAGCGCGCCGGGGCGAGCAACCCCTATTGCATGGCGGTGATCTCGCCCAAGCTGCAGAAGTTTCGCAAGAGTTATCAGTCGCGGTTGAAGGCCTAGACGGCGTGTTTTCTGCCGATTGAAGGCGCGGCGGTTCCGTGGCACCTTGAAAGGCGGCGGGCAGGGGATCGGTATGACGGCAAATTCCGGTGCGAACGGCAGGCTCGACGCCTTTGTCGACGCGGCCTTCGCCTTTGCGGTTACCTTGATCGTGGTCGGCGGCGCGGGGGTTCCGGGCAGTTACAGGGAACTCGAAGCGGCGCTGACCGCCACCCCTGCTTACGCCATTGGCTTCGCGCTGGTCGCGATGTTCTGGCATGCTCATGTTCGCTGGCGGCGCTTTGGCGGCGGCGAGGGCAATTTGCCCGTGTTGCTCAGCCTGCTGCTGGTTTTCCTCGTCCTGATCTATGTCTATCCGTTGCGCGTGATGGCGCTGTCGATGGTCGCCTGGCTTAGCGAAGGACCGGAGCTTCGCACGACCGCAGCCGAGCGGGGCAATCTGTTCGCATTATACGGGCTCGGCTTCGCGGCGATGGCGGCAACGGTCGCAGGGCTGTTCGCCACGCTCCCGCGAAAAATCTTGCCAGCCGAGACCAAGGCAGCCGTCACGGGCGAGATTGTGATCTGGTCGATACTGGCGGTGTCGGGACTGGTGTCGGTTACGCTCGCCTTATTCCCGCCCACCCGTTTGCTGGCGCCATGGACCTATGCGCTGCTGCCAATTGCAATCGGCCTCTATGTGTGGCGAACCGACTGGACCGGGGAACAAGCGGAAAATGAGGAGGAGGCGTAGCTGGCGAGTCATCGAGCCAGTCGATCGTCGCGGTTTAATGCACAGGCCATTCCCTCATCGTCCCAATCAGGCTGACCCGGTGAGGCCTGATATCGATTGGGTACCGCCCAAGTTGCCGAAAATCCGCAAGAGCTATCAGGCGCGGCTGAAGTATGCGGTCAGCTGAAAAGCCGACACCGCACTGTTATCCACCAAATTAATCTCTGTTTGACTACCTCGCTCAGAGTCCGGTGCCTGCCGTCGCCGTGCCGGTTGCAGCACCCATTGCGGCTCCCGCGACAACCAACGCGATCCTGCGCACCGGCACCAATGGCGTCGGCGGGCGCGGCGCCGATGGTCGTAACGGTGCCTGTACCGTCGTCCCAGCCGACCGCCAGCGGGGCAGCGAAGTAAGAATAAAACTGCCAAGAAGGAATTCGGAAAAGGGCAGCTTCAAGTCGCCTTTTTCTGTCAGCGCGGCGCGGCGGCTCTTGTCAGGCGGTCGCGTATCGCGGCGGCAAGGGCGGGGCCGGGGATCGGGGCGATGGCGATGCGCGGATGGGGCGCGGCGTCGGCCATGTGGAGCAGGTCGAACAGGCGGGCGGCGGCTTCGGTTGGGTTGCCGCTGGGGCTGAGACTGGTGTCTCCTATGATCAAGCCATAACCGATCAAAAACTCGCCTTTGCGCGCTTCGGTGGCGTCGACGCGGAGGGGTTTGCGCGGGGCGTAGTGGCTTGCGAGCTGGCCGGGGGCTTCGATCGTGTGGTCGTCGAAGATGGCGTCGATCTCGATCGGGCCGCGGCGGAGCAGGCGCAAGGGACCACCGGTTGCCGCGACGATGGTGGATTCGATCCCGCGCTCGGTCGCGCCGCCGTCGATGATCAGCGAAATGCGGTCCCCCAGACTTGCGGCGACGTGCGCGGCGCGGGTCGGGCTGATCCTTCCGCTGGCGTTGGCGGAAGGCGCGGCGAGCGGGCGGGCGCAGGCGGCGAGCAATGCCTGCATTGCGGGATGGGCGGGCACGCGAAGGGCGATGCTTGGCAGGCCGGCGGTGACGAGTCTTGCAATGCCTGCGTCGGGGGCGAGCGGTACGACGAGAGTCAGCGGGCCGGGCCAATGCGCCGCGGCGAGGGCAAGTGCGGTTTGGTCGAACGACCCGAGCCGGCGCGCTGCGCTAAGGTCGGGGACGTGGACGATCAGCGGATTGAAGCTTGGGCGGCCCTTGGCGGCGTAGATCCGCGCCACGGCTTCGGGATTGGTAGCGTCGGCGGCGAGGCCGTAGACGGTTTCGGTCGGGACTGCGACGGTCTGTCCGTCGAGGATCAGCCGTGCGGCTTCGGCGATCGCTTCATCGACATAGGGGATCACGCGGAGAGGTGGATGCGCCATGGCTCGCCCGCTATAGCGCGACAGCGACCGTATCCAAGGAGTTATCGATGAACTTCACTGCCCCCGTCCGCGACCAGCGGCTGTTGCTTGCAGCGATTGCCGAGATGGGGGGCGCGGGGGAGGGGCCCGACAGTGATATCGTCGACGCAGTGCTTGAGGGCGCGGCGGCCTTTTCGGAGGGCGTGTTCGCCCCGCTCGACCGGATCGGCGATGTGGTTGGCGCGTGCTGGGACAGTGGCGCCGTGACCATGCCCGAAGGCTTCAAGGCCGCTTACCAGGCGTTCGTCGAAGGCGGCTGGATGAGTCTCGCCGGACCGGAGGCGCATGGCGGGCAGGGGCTGCCGGTTTCGCTATCGGCGGCGCTGATGGAAGATCTGAACGCCGCCAACCTCGGCTTCGCCTTGTTGCCGATGCTGTCGATGGGCGCGATCGAAGCGCTCGAGGCGCATGGTTCGGACGAGCTCAAGCGCGACTATCTGCCGAAGATCATTTCGGGCGAATGGCCAGCGACCATGAACCTGACCGAGCCGCAGGCGGGGAGCGACGTTGGCGCACTCAAGTCGCGGGCCGAAGCCAATGGCGACGGTAGCTGGCGGGTCAGCGGGACCAAGATCTTCATTACGTTTGGCGAGCATGATTTGAGCGAGCAGATCATCCATCTGGTGCTGGCGCGGACGACCGGCGCGCCAGAAGGAACGCGCGGCATTTCGCTGTTCCTGGTGCCCAAGATCTTGCCCGACGGGTCGCTCAACGATGTCCGCTGCGTCGGGATTGAACATAAGCTTGGCATCCACGCTTCGCCGACGTGCGTGATGAGCTATGGTGACAATGGCGGCGCGACGGGTTGGCTGATCGGTCCCGAAAATGGCGGAATGCGGTCGATGTTCACGATGATGAACAATGCGCGGCTTAACGTCGGGCTCCAGGGCGTCGGCATTGCAGAGCGCGCCACGCAGCGTGCCGTGGCTTATGCGATCGAGCGCAAGCAGGGCCAGCGCAACCGCCTGCCGGTGACCATCGCCGATCATCCCGACGTGCGGCGGATGTTGTTGCGGATGCGCGCGCTGACCACGGCGTCGCGGGCGCTGGTCTATTATGCATTCGATCAATTGGGGCGTGGCCACGATGGCGATGCCGCAGCCGCGCTTCGCGCCGAAGTGCTGACGCCACTGGCCAAGGCATGGGGCACGGATGTCGGCAGCGAAGTGGCAAGCCTGGGCGTCCAGGTCCATGGCGGCATGGGCTATATCGAGGAGACCGGCGCGGCGCAGCATTTGCGCGACGCCCGGATCGCACCGATCTACGAAGGCACCAACGGCATACAGGCGGCCGATCTCGTTGGGCGCAAGCTTGGGCTCGACGGCGGGTTGGTGTTCGACGCGATCATCGCCGACGTCCGCGCCGACGCGCGGGACCCGCGGTTGATCATATTGTGCGACCAGGTCGAAGTCGCCGCAGTAACGTTGCGCGACATGGCGCCCGACGATCGCCAGGCCGGAAGTTATCCCTTCCTGACGATGTGCGCGGTGCTGGTGAGTGGGTGGTTGTTCGAACGGCTGGCACGCATGCCCGACGCCGATGAGCGCACGCGCGCCGCAGCGACCTATTTCCTGACCGCGGTAGCCCCGGAAGCGAGCGGGCTTGCCGCCGCCGCCGAGGCCGGAGCGGCGATGTTGTACGCAGTGCCCGCCGAAGCGCTGGGGTAAGTGTATGTTCCCCGGCGCGGGCCGGGCTCCAGGGCGGTGCGGGGCAGCGCTTTTCAGCGCTCTTGGGCCCCGGCCTGCGCCGGGGAACCTACGCCAGTTCGCCGCTCAGCAGGTGCGCTGGGTCAATGCCGAGTTGAGTCATTCGGGCGCTGATTGCCGGCCATTCGGTCTTGATGAAGCGGTCGCGCTCGGTGGCGCGCAGCTTGGCCCGGGCACCCGGCGCGACGAACAGGCCGACCCCGCGCTTGACGAGGATCAGGCCGGCGTCCTGGAAGCCTTGATAGGCCTTTGCGACGGTAAGCGGATTAGCGCCTTCGTCGGCGGCAAGCGCGCGTACCGAGGGCAAGGGGTCGCCGTCATTATATCGTCCGGCGAGGATCGCGTCGGCGATTACCTCGCTGATGCGGATGTATACGGGTTTTTCGTGGTTGCCTCGAAGCGTCATGCTGTCATAATACAGCAGCGCGGCGCGAAATCAAGCCGGCGAAGTCCATTTGCGAACAACCGTCGCCAGAGGTGCGCGCGGGCGCTCCTCAAGCTCGCGGCCTGGCGAGCCCAGGAAGAAGAAACCGGCGATGCGCTCGCCCGGCGCGCAGAAAGCGGCGCGAACGTCCTCGGAATAAGCTGCCCAGCCGGTGATCCAGCCGCCGACGAAGCCCGAGGCATGGGTGGCGATGAGCAGGTTCATCGCCGCCGCGCCGACCGACAATTGCTGTTCCCACAAGGGGATCTTGTGATCTGGGAGGGGGGCGGAAACGAGGACGACGAGTGCCGGGGCATGGTGCGCGAATTCGAATGCCTTGGCGAAATGCGCCGCGTTGGCGGTGGGGTCATGGCGGGGGAGGGCGCAGACAAGCAGGTCAGCGAGCGCTTGGCGCTGGTTCTGTGCCACGGTGACGAAGCGCCACGGCAACAGCTTGCCATGGTCGGGGGTGCGCGCGGCGATGGTCAGGATGCGCTCGAGTTCGGTGTCGCTTGGACCCGGCGCGATCATCTCGCGCGGACGCCCCGAGCGGCGGGTTTCAAGCAAAGCAAGCGTGGAAGATCGGTCGTTGAGAAACATGGGCAATGCCTTAGCCTCGTCACCTGTCCGCAACAATCGGCTTCACAAGCAGATTTTCGCCGTTACGGTGCGCGGCAATTATAAACAGGCATGCCCCGCGCGAGGCGCGCCGACCTAGGTGGAGTAGCTCGATGAAAGACATGTCCCTGTGGCAGGAAGCCGACTGGATTGCCGTAACCGCAGTAGCCCTTCTCGGGCTATTCCTGGCGATTGGCGCCAAGGTCGCCATCCAGCGCGAACCGGAGTTCGTCGGCCACCCCAAGGGCCTCTACATGCTGTTCTTCGCCGAGATGTGGGAGCGCTTTTCCTACTACGGCATGCGCGCACTGCTGATCTTCTATCTCACCAAACACTGGCTGTTCGCGGACGATAAGGCGAACCTCATTTACGGGGCCTACACCAGCCTCGTCTACATCACGCCGGTGCTGGGCGGCTACCTCGCCGACCGTTACCTCGGCCAGCGCAAAGCGGTACTGTTCGGTGGAATCTTGCTCGCCTTTGGACATAGCCTGATGGCAGTCGAGGGAAGCGGCGGTCAGTCGGATCCGACGATCAACGTCTTCTGGCTTGCGCTTGCATTCATCATCGTCGGCTCGGGCTTCCTCAAGGCCAACATCTCGGTCATGGTCGGTCAGCTGTATAAGCTCACCGACGTGCGCCGCGATGGCGCCTACACCATCTTCTACATGGGAATTAATGTCGGCGCGGCGATCGGCACGATCCTCGTCGGCTATCTTGGTGAGACGATTGGCTGGGGATATGGCTTCGGGCTTGCCGGCATCGGAATGCTTGCCGGCCTGATCGTGTTCGTGCTCGGCAAGAAGGCGCTCAACGGCGCCGGCGAGGCACCGCGGCCGCTCGCGCGCAGCAAGGAAATGTCGCTGTACGGCGTTGGCATTGCGGCGGTGGCGGTGATCTGGGCGCTGGTCCAGTATCAGGACGTCATCCAGACCTTGCTGATCATTTCCGGTCTTGGACTGCTTGGATATGTGTTGTTCCAGGCGTTCAAGCTCGAAAAGGAACCGCGCGAACGGATTTTCGCAATCCTGTTCCTGATCGCGCTCAACCCCATATTCTGGGGCCTGTTCGAGCAGGCGGGCGGATCGATGAACCTGTTCACCGACCGCTTCGTCGATCGCTCGGGCGTCCCGGCGTCGATCTTCCAGTCGATCAACCCGATCATCATCATCCTGCTTGCTCCGCTGTTCGCGGGCTTGTGGGTGACGCTCGGTCGCAAAGGGCTCGAACCGTCCGCGCCTGCCAAGTTCGGCATCGCGCTCCTGCAAATGGGCTTTGCCAACCTTGTGCTGGTATGGGGCGCAATGGCGGTCGGGATCAACGTGATGGTCCCGGTTCTGTTCGTCTTCGGCTATTATCTGTTCGCGACTACCGCGGAATTGTGCCTGTCGCCGGTCGGCCTCAGCGCGATGAACCGGCTGGCGCCAAGTTTCATGGCGTCGCTGATCATGGGTGCATGGTTCTACATGACCGCGGTCGGCAACTTCGTCGCCGGCAAGATCGGCGAGGCGACCGGCGGGCATGACGGCGAGATGACCAAGCAGGGCCTGCTCGACATCTACAGCCTGTTCGGATGGGTCACCATCGGCATTGGCGTTGCCGTGCTTTTGGTCTCGCCAATCGTCAAGAAGTGGATGCATCTCGATACGCTCGAGGACGACCGCGAACTGGCGGGAACCGAGCAGCTTGCAGAAAACCAGGGTCCGGGAATGTACGCCACCGACCCCGATACCTCGGCGCCTGAGACCAAAGCGTGATGGGAGCATCAAGGCTGAATGCGGGGGCCGTCGCAGCGGCGGTCCTCGCGCTTGCCGCTTGCGCGCCGGCCACCAAGCCCGGCTCGATCAAGATCAACGCCAATCCGTTTCCATCGACCTATGCGCGCTATCCGGGTGCAGTGACGCTGATCCGCGGGGCGACCGTCTATGACGGCGATGGCGGGCGCATCGAACAAGGCGTCGTGCTGCTGCGCGATGGCGTGATTGCTGCGGTCGGGGCCAGCAATGCGGTGGCGGTGCCGGCCGATGCGGTAGTCATCGACGGCAGCGGCAAATATATTACTCCGGGGATCATCGACGTCCACAGCCACCTTGGCAATTATCCAAGCCCGGGGGTCCAGGCGCATTCGGACGGCAATGAAGCGACCGACCCGGTGCGAGCAGACGTGTGGGCCGAACATAGCGTGTGGCCGCAAGACCCCGGCTTCAGCCGAGCATTGGCCAATGGCGGAATTACTACGCTTCAGATCCTGCCCGGATCGGCAAATTTGTTCGGCGGGCGGTCGGTGGTGCTGAAGAATGTCTATGCGCGCACCGTGCAGGGAATGAAATTCCCCGGTGCGCCCTACGGCCTGAAAATGGCGTGCGGGGAAAATCCGAAGCGGGTTTACGGCGGCAAGAGCGGCCCCTCCACGCGCATGGGAAATATTGCGACGACGCGCGCCACGTGGCTCAAGGCCCTCGATTACAAGCGCAAGTGGGATGGCTATGAGAAAGAGGGCGGTGAGGTTCCCGACCGCGACCTGACGATGGACACGCTGCGCGGCGTGCTCGCCGGCCAGATACTGATTCACAATCATTGCTATCGCGCCGACGAAATGGCGCAGATGATCGATGTCGCGAAGGAAATGGGCTATAAGATTGCCAGCTTCCAGCATGCGGTCGAAAGTTACAAGATTGCGGACTTGCTGCGCGAGAATGGTATCTGTTCGGCGATGTGGGCGGACTGGTACGGCTTCAAGATGGAGAGCTTTGACGGCATCCAGGAAAATATCGCCTTCGTCGAGCGGGCCGGAGCTTGCGCAATCGTTCATTCGGACGATGAAAATGGCATTCAGCGACTGAACCAGGAAGCCGCCAAGGCGCTTGCCCATGGACGTCGCGCCGGGCTGCAGATGACCGACGCGCAGGCGTGGAAATGGCTCAGCGCGAACCCCGCCAGGTCGCTTGGTATTTACGACCGCACCGGCAGCCTCGCGCCCGGCAAGATGGCCGATGTCGTGTTGTGGAACGGCGATCCCTTCAGCGTCTATTCGCGCCCCGAGAAGGTGTGGATCGATGGCGCGATGATGTATGACAGTAACGATCCGCGCCGTCGTCCGGTGAGCGACTTCGAGCTTGGCCAGCCCGGCGACGGAGATGTGAAATGAGGCGCCTTTCCTCCGCAATCGGGATGGCGCTTGCGTTGATGGCAGCGCCGGCCCTGGCGCAGACCGTCGCCGTCACCAACGTTACGCTGGCGCTTGGCGATGGTAGCGATCCGGTCGCCAATGGCACCGTAGTCATGCGCGACGGGCGGATCGTCGCTGCAGGGCAGGGCATATCAATACCTTCGAATGCCGAGCGCATCGACGGGGGCGGCAAATGGGCGGCGCCGGGGATGTTCTCCAGCCTGTCGAGGCTTGGACTCACCGAACTCGAGATTGGCGGAGACGGCGCCAATGATGTCGAGAATGGGTCGAGCCCGTTCAGCGCGGCGATCGATGTCTCGCCCGGCGTGAATCCAATGACCAATACCGTGGCTGCAAGCCGAGCCGGCGGCGTTACGCGAGCAATCATTGCCCCGGAGGCGGCACGATCGATCTTTGCCGGGCAGGGCGCGGTAATCGACCTTGGCGTCGACATGAGCCCGATCACGCGGGCGCGCGCGTTCCAATATGTCGAATTGGGCGAGGAGGGCGCGGCCAAGGCCGGGGGGTCGAGGCCATCGGCTTATGCCTTGTTCCGCAACGCGCTTCGCGAGGCGCGCGATCTTGCCGGATCGCGGCAGGACATATCCGGTGGCGGCGGCAATGAGCCGCTCCCGCAACAGGGCGATGACGTGCCTTACGAAACGCGCCAGGATCCGCGCCTGCTTGGCCGCGATACGCGGCGCAGCGACGACGTCCTTTTGACTCGCTTCGACGCAGCGGCGCTAGTCCCCGTTGTGCGCGGCCGGCAATTGCTGGTGGTGCATGTCGAGCGCGCGATCGACATCGTCAATCTGATTGCACTACGGCGCGAATTCCCATCGCTGCGCATGGCAATTGCCGGGGCAAGCGAAGGCTGGACCGTTGCGCCGCAACTGGCGGCGAGCGGCATGTGGGTATTTGCCGAGCCCTTGTCCGACCTGCCGGCAAGCTTCGAGCAACTCGCCGCGACGCAGAGCAATATCGGGCGGATGCGCGCCGCCGGGGTCAAGGTTGCAATCGCCCGTCTGGGCGACACACGATACGCCCGTAACGAACGCCAGGCGGCGGCCAACCTCGTCGCGCTTCGCGGCGTGCCGGGCGCCAGCCCGGTCAGCTGGGGCGAAGCGCTGGCGATGATTACGTCGCGTCCCGCTGAAGCGATTGGCATGGGCGGTGATCTTGGACGACTTGCCGCGGGCTATCGCGCCGACCTCGTCTTGTGGTCGGGCGATCCTCTCGAAAATGCGTCGGTCGCCGAAGCAGTGTGGATCGACGGCGTGCGGCAACCGATCACCAACCACCAGACCAGATTGCGCGACCGTTACCGCGACCTTGGCCGACGCGACCTGCCTGAGGCCTATCGCAAATAAGGTCGGTCGGCCGACCGAGGGCTGTTTTCAGAATTGCGCCATCAGCGCGGGTTTTCGTGCACCCAGCGCGAGGACCTTTTTCGCTTAACTCTTTTCGGGCAAGACAGCTTTATGGCACGCAAATTCTTTGGCACCGACGGGATTCGCGGGCGGACAAATCAATCGCCGATGACTGCCGAGACGGCGCTTAGCGTTGGTCAGGCAGCCGGCACTCACTTCCTGCGCGGCGATCACCGCCACCGCGTCGTCATCGGCAAGGATACGCGACTGTCGGGCTATATGATGGAATCGGCGATGGTGGCCGGATTTACCTCGGTCGGAATGGACGTGATCCTGCTCGGACCGCTGCCGACTCCCGCGATCGCGATGTTGACCAAGGAATTGCGCGCCGATTTGGGAGTGATGATTTCGGCCAGCCATAATCCGTATGAGGACAATGGCATCAAATTGTTCGGCCCCGACGGCTATAAGCTTTCCGATGCCGATGAATATGCGATCGAGGCGTTGCTCGGCGGGAAGCCGACGCTGGTCGATGCGACCCAGATTGGCCGCGCCAAGCGGATCGACGATGCGCGCGGGCGCTATATCCACTTCGCCAAGTCGACCCTGCCGGACCATATCCGGCTTGATGGGCTCAGGATCGTTCTGGATTGCGCCAATGGGGCGGCCTATCAGGTGGCGCCCGAGGCATTGTGGGAATTGGGCGCCGACGTTATCGCGCTTGGCACGAGCCCCGATGGCACGAATATCAATCGCGACTGTGGATCGACCGCGCCGGCCGCGCTCCAGGAAGCCGTCGTTGCTTCGGGAGCGCACATTGGGCTTGCGCTGGACGGCGACGCGGATCGGCTGATCGTGGTCGACGAGACCGGACGGCTGATCGATGGCGATCAATTGATGGCGCTGATCGCGCTTACCCAGAAGCAGCGCGGGACGCTCAAGGGCGGTGCAGTCGTCGCGACGGTAATGTCCAACCTCGGGCTGGAGCGCAAGCTGAAGGCCGAGGGCCTGGCGCTTCATCGCACCGCGGTCGGCGATCGCTATGTGCTTGAGGAAATGCGCCGGTCGGGATGCAATGTCGGCGGCGAGCAGTCGGGGCATATCATCCTTACCGACCACGCCACGACGGGTGACGGGCTAGTCGCCGGGCTGCAGATCCTGGCCGCGCTGGTAGAGAGCGGCAAGGCCGCGAGCGAACTGCTGAACGTGTTCGACCCGGTGCCGCAATTGCTCAAGAATGTGCGCTTCAAGGATGGGAAACCGCTTGAGGCAGCGCCGGTCAAGGCGGCGATCGCCGAAGCCGAAGCGCAGCTCGAGGGGCGTGGGCGGCTGGTGATCCGAAAGTCGGGCACCGAACCGTTGATCCGCGTGATGGCCGAGGGCGATGATGCCGCCTTGGTCGAGCGGCTGGTCGACGAGATTTGCGCACGTGTCGCCGAGGTTGCCGGCGATGCTTGAGATGCGGCCCGATTGTGAGCGATGCGGCGCCGACCTTCCGGCACATGTGCCCGGGGCGTTCATCTGCTCCTACGAATGCACCTTTTGCGCCATATGTGCCGACGCGCTCGATGATCGATGCCCGAACTGCGGCGGCGACCTCACCGATCGTCCAACACGGACCAAGGCGCGGCAAATCGCCGATCCCGCCTCAACCGTGCGGAAGTATAGGGCATGACCACGCCGCGCATCCTGGTGATTGCCGGGTCCGATTCCGGGGGCGGGGCGGGAATCCAGGCTGACATCAAGACCATCACCATGCTCGGCGGGCATGCGATGACTGCGGTCACGGCGATTACGGCGCAGAACACGCAAGGCGTCAATGCGGCTCACCCGATCCCGACGGAAATGGTGCTGGCGCAGATCGACGCAGTGATCGACGATATTGGCGTAGATGCAGTCAAGATCGGAATGATTGGCTCGCCCTTCACCGCGCTGCACATTGCCGCTCGGCTCGAGCGGTTGGAGAACATCCCAATCGTGTTCGACCCGGTGATGGTTGCGACCAGCGGTGCGACCCTGGCCGATGACCCGACCATTGCGGCGTTTGGCACATTGATGGACGTCGCCACCCTGACCACGCCGAACCTGCCCGAGCTTCGCCGACTGACGAGCGAAGAGGATGAGGTTGCGGGTGCGCTCCAACTGGTGTCGCGGCATCGCTGCGCGATATTGATCAAAGGCGGGCACGAGGATGGCGACGCGCTTGCCGACGCATTGATCGAAGAAGATAATATGACCAGCTGGCAGGGTCAGCGGATCGATACGACCAGCACGCACGGCACCGGCTGCACGCTATCCAGCGCCATCGCGTTCTACCTCGCCACCGGCATCGCATTGGCTGAGGCGGTTGAGCGTTCGCGCCTGTTCGTGCGCATGGCGCTTCATGAAGCGCCCGGCCTTGGGCAGGGCCACGGTCCGCTCGGGCAGCAGCGCGTGCGCCTCGATACCGGCATTGGACTTCGGCTGAACCAGGTAACGGTGACCGGCAAGGACTATGACAGCATGGTCACCTTCTACCGCGCGCTGGGCTTGCGGCAGATCGTCGACAGCCGCGAAAATGGCTATGCCCGGTTCGAAAGCGACGGTGGCGCGACCTTCTCCATCCAGGTCGATCCCGAGGAAAGTGCGAGCGAGTCGACGGCCATCTATTTCGAATGCGACGATCTTGACGCGCGGGTCGAGCGGCTGGCGCGATCGGGAATGCCGTTCGAGCATGGCCCGCGTAACCAGCCGTGGATGTGGCGCGAAGCCCGCCTGCGTGATCCGTCCGGCAATACCGTGTTCCTTTACCGCGCCGGGGAATCGCGGCGCTTCCCGCCGTGGCGGATGGCGGAAGGGGAGGCGTCGTGAAACGTCCGTGCTTCAAACTTGAAATTCCGTTTCCGATGCCGCTTGCCGGGGTGGATGAAGCCGGCTGCGCGCCTCTGGCCGGACCGGTCGTCGCAGCCGCAGTTGTCCTCGACCGCGAGAAGTTTCCGCGCGGTATCGACGATTCGAAGAAGTTGCCGATCGCGGCTCGCGAGGCCATTTTTGGACGGCTGTACAAGGTCGCACGGATTGGCGTGGGGATCGCGTCGGTCGAGGAAATAGACGAAATCAATATCTACTGGGCGCGGATGCTGGCGATGAGCCGGGCCGTGGAAGCATTGGGGTTCGAACCGGCGTGGGTGCTGGTCGACGGGAACGCCACGCCGCGCTGGCAGCGGCCGTCGAAGGCAATCGTCGCCGGCGATGCCAAGTGCCGGTCGATTGCCGCAGCTTCGATCATTGCCAAGGTCACGCGCGACCGCATCATGGCGGATCATGCGGTGACGTATCCGGGCTATGGCTGGGAAACGAACCGCGGGTATCCGACACCGCAACATATTCGCGCACTCGATACGCATGGCCTGACGCCGCTCCACCGGCGAAGCTTCGCGCCGGTCCGCGAGCGACAGCAGCTTAGCCTTCCAGTCGAAATCTCCTGCGCGAGTCTTTCGAGTCACACCACCAGCGGTTGAGTCCCTTTGCTGCCAAGAGACTCAACATGTTGTGGTTGGGCGCGTTGGATTCCTTTTGTTCGTGCAGTCGCAATCTAGAGTACCCATGCCCCCAAGCTTGACCGCGAGTCCGCCCTGACTCACTGAAAAGGCCGAGGCGGGGGTGAAGCGAATGACCATGATGATGCCGGTTGCGGAAACTGCCAGGCGCCCGAGGTCGCGGCCAACGGCAAAGATGCCGCGCCAGCTGCCACTCGACACTATTATCGAGGGCGAATGCATCAGCGCGATGGCGCGGCTGCCCGACAAGTCGGTGGATATGATCTTTGCCGATCCGCCGTATAATCTGCAGCTCCAGGGCGATCTGTTTCGGCCCGAGGGCGGGCGCGTCGACGCGTGTGACGACGATTGGGACAAGTTCGACAGCCTTGCCACCTACGACGATTTCACGCGCGAATGGCTTGCCGAAGCGCGGCGCATCCTGAAGGACGACGGCACGATCTGGGTGATTGGCAGCTATCACAACATCTATCGCGTCGGCGCGTTGCTCCAGGACGCCGATTTCTGGATCTTGAACGACATCGTGTGGCGCAAGTCGAACCCGATGCCCAATTTCCGCGGCACCCGCTTCACCAATGCGCATGAGACCTTGCTGTGGTGCGCCAAGGACGGGAAGGCGAAATATACCTTCAACTATCACGCGATGAAGGCACTCAACGATGATCTTCAGATGCGCAGCGACTGGGTGCTGCCGATCTGCGGCGGCGGCGAGCGCGCCAAGGACGTCAATGGCGACAAGGCGCATCCGACGCAAAAGCCGGAGAGCCTCCTGTACCGAATCCTGCTTGCCTGCACCAAGCCTGGCGATGTTGTGCTCGACCCCTTCTTCGGCACCGGGACGACCGGCGCGGTTGCGCGCCGCCTCGGGCGCAAATGGATCGGGATCGAACGCGAGCCCAATTATGTGAAAGTGGCGCAGGCGCGGATCGACGGCGTGCTTCCCCTCGATGAAAGCGCAATGACGGTGATGGCCGACAAACGGTCGGCACCTCGCGTGGCGTTCGGATTGCTGGTGGAAAGCGGGATGATTCCGGCGGGAAGCATGTTGACCGACTCCAGGCGGCGCTGGCAGGCTCACGTCCGCGCCGATGGGTCGATCGAGTGCGAAGGCCGGATCGGGTCGATCCACAAGGTCGGCGCTGGGTTGCAGGGCGCACCAAGCTGCAACGGCTGGACCTTCTGGCATTGCGACGATCATGGCCAACTCGACCTGATCGACAGCTTGAGGCAAAAGCATCTGGCGGCATTATAGATTACGGATTTTCAGATCATGCCGACCCTCATCCGCCCCACCGGCTTCGTCGACTCGCCGTTCGGGCATGATGGCAAGGTCGCGCGGCTTGCCGGGGGGCTGAACTGGTTTGCAAGTGCCGAGCTGATCCACGGCGACGGACGGCGCGAGCTGGTGCCTCTCGAGGGTATAGAGGAGCGTTTCGATGACGCCATGGCGGCGACCTGGGAGCGGCTGACTAGCCCACGCGCCACGTTGCAGATCGGGGAACGAACGATCCGGCTCGACCAGCCGCAGGTGATGGGGATCATCAACGCCACGCCGGACAGTTTTTCCGATGGCGGCGCTTATGCCGACGCGGGCAGTGCGGCCGAAGCGGGAGCGACGATGGCCGGGCAAGGCGCGGCGATCATCGATGTCGGGGGCGAGTCCACCCGGCCCGGTGCTTCGACGGTGTGGGAAGGCGACGAAATCGAGCGCGTCTTGCCGGTGGTCAGGCAATTGGCCGCGGCAGGAACTGCAGTGTCGATCGATACGCGCAAGTCCGCAGTGATGCAGGCCGCGATCGGTGCAGGCGCCGGAATGGTCAACGACGTGTCGGGGCTTGTCTGGGATCCGCTATCGGCAGGAGTAGTTGCCAAAGCGGAGGTGCCGGTGGTGCTGATGCATCATCAGGGCGATCCACAGACGATGCAGGACGCGCCGCGCTATGGCGATGTGCTGGTGGAAGTCTATGCGTGGCTTGAGGAGCGCGTCGCCGCAGCCGAGAGCGCCGGAATATCGCGGTCGAAGATCCTCGTCGATCCGGGCATCGGCTTTGGAAAGACCGTCGCGCATAATCTGGAACTGATCAACGGGCTAGCGCTGTTTCACGGGCTGGGCTGCGCAGTGGTGGTCGGGGCAAGCCGCAAGCGGATGATTGGTGCGCTCGCCGGCGAAGCGCCCGCCGATCGGCGCCTACCCGGGAGCCTCGCGCTCGCGCTGAAGGCGGTCGACCAGGGCGCGCAACTGGTCCGCGTCCACGACGTGGCGGAAACCGTCCAGGCGCTCAAGGTCTGGCGCGGCCTGCGCGATGCGGCGCTGACGCCTCGCCTTTAAAGCCGACGATCAGCGGGCCGAGGTCGACGAAATCGTCCATTCGTCCGTTCGCCGGGTCCCACAATGAACTGACCGATCCGTCGAGGTAGAGCGCATTTTTCACCTTCAGCTCGTCGCGGAAGAAGCGGGCAAGCTTGCCGAACGACACAACGTCGGTGGTGATGACGAACAAGGGTTTGCTATCCGGGCCGATGCCGACCGCGTTGCGGACATAGCGCGAGGTACCGTCGGGATCGAATTTCGAGTGAAGCTTTCCGTCGATCACGAGCATCGGACCGGACTGGGTGGCAAAAGCAATGTCGGTCGAGGCTTTGTAAGCAGTGCTGGGGAGGACTTCGGAGCGACCGTCACGCTGAACGAGGAAGACTCCGTTGGGCATCAAATGAAAATTGCCGCCGCCTTTGCGCCGGTTGATCGCGCGGACTTCGCGGCCGTCCTCAATCATCAGCCCGATGGGCGCTCCAGCATCGTCGAACATTCCACCGTTCATGGCGAAGGCGACTGAATCGGAGCGGTCCCCGAGGCGCGACTGAAGCGCCTTGAAGCTGCGCATGCCGGAGCGGATTTCGACTTTGTCGGCGCGACAGACGATGAATCCGGCTTGCTCGAAGCGCTGCTCAGCGCACGGCGAGGCCGCTACCACCGGCGCGACCGGCTTGGCGCAGGCCAACAGGAGGAAGGAAAGAAAGGCGGCGCGCATCATTGCGTGACGTTGCGCAAATCAGGCCGCAGTGTCGATGCCCAGCTCGCCCAATTTGCGGTAAAGGGTGGAACGGCCGATGCCGAGGCGGCGCGCGACTTCGGTCATGCGTCCACGATAATGGCCGATGGCAAGGCGAATGATGTCGGCCTCAATGCTTTCCAAGCTGCGCAAATGGCCGTCGTGGAGATAAAGCGTCACTTGGCTGGCGCCGGCCAGAGCGGCATCGGTCGATGTCTTGCCAATGTCGGTCGCGCCGTCGCTGCGGCGCCCGCTAAAGCGGGACTGGATCGCGATATGGGGGAAATCGCCGGCGGTAAGCGTGCGGCCGTTCGCCTGGAGCGCGGCGCGGAACAGGACGCCTGACAATTGGCGCACGTTGCCCGGCCAACCGTAGCGCATCAGCACCGCAAGGGCATCATTGCCGATCGAAAGCGAATGCATGCCGGGTTCGCTCGACAAGCGCCCAAGCAAGTGACGGGCAAGCGCCGGAATGTCGCCGCTTCGGTCTCGCAGGGCGGGCAGCAAGACCGTCGTGGCGGAGAGCCGCTCGGCAAGGGCGCTGTCGAAGGTTTCTCCCAAGGGGGCGCTGGAGCAGGCGATGATGCGCACGTCGACCGAGGTCGAACCGTTGCAACCGACCGGTCGCACTTCGCCGGTGGCAAGCATCCGGTCGAGCCTGCGCTGGGTTTCAACCGGCAATTCGCTGACCTCGTCGAGGAGGAGCGTCCCGCCATTGGCTTCGACTAGCCGGCCAGCCTGTTCGGTAAAAGCGCCGGGAAAGGCGCCGGGCACGTGACCGAACAAGATGCTGTCGATGGCGTTTGCAGCGATGGCCTTGCAATCGACTGCAACGATCGGGCCGCGCGCGCGCAAGCTCGCCATGTGGATGGCGCGGGCAAAGGTTTCCTTGCCGCTTCCGGGCTCGCCGACGATCAGGATCGGAAGGCGATTCCGCGCTGCCTTCGCTGCGACCGCGAGCGCATTGCGGAAGTCAGGCGCAGCGCCGACCAGTTTCTCAAGCGACAGGTCGGGCGCCATCTTTTCGGACAAGGGGGCAAGTTCGCCATGAGCGCGGCGGCGATCGGCATGTGCCGCGAGCGCTTCGAACATCCGCTCTGGCGCAATCGGCCTGGCAAGAAAATCGCTTGCGCCAGCGCGCATCGCGTCGACGGCAAGAGCGATCGAGCCGCCGTCTCCAAGCACGATCACGGGCAGGTCGGGCGTGGTGCGACGCAACGCCGCAAGCAAGTGGGGACTTTCGACCGAGTCCCAGGCGGCAAGCACTGCGGCGCGCACTTCGCGGCCCTGCGGCCCCTGAAGCAGCCCAAGCGCGCTTTCGTTGCAGGCGGCTCCAAGCACGCTCCACCCGGCACGCGCCGCAATTGCGGTCATGTGCCTGCGCTCGCTCGCATCGGCATCAACCAGCAGCAAGGATCGCACTTCTTCGTCGCGCATTGCGCTGCCTCCCGATGAGGGGAAGGCATAAGCGAAATGAGTGAAAGCCGGGTTAAGGCGAAAAACGGCTTGGGGGGCGTGGCCGCAGTTGATAAGACCGACTGGCAATCGATCATCAAGGGACGAACGACATGGGCTCCGACCAAGTAAACCCCGAAGCCGGAAAAATGGATTATCCCGCGCATCAGCGCAACTATTCGGGCTTCCTCAAGATGCTGAAAGTCTCGACCATCATCACCGCGATCGTTGCCGCGGCCGTCATCCTGATTATCGCCAACTGATCGCGCCGAGCGAATGAAAATCGCAATTCTCAGGGAAAGTGGTGCTGAGACTCGGGTTGCCGCCACCCCCGAGACGGTCAAGAAATATGCAGCGCTCGGCGCGAGCGTGGCCGTGGAGCGGAGTGCTGGCGACCAAGCGTCGATCAGTGACGCCGATTATGAAGCGGCCGGAGCGATCGTCGGCGACCGCGCTGCGGTGCTCGCCGACGCCGACGTCATCCTTTGCGTGACCGGGCCTGACCCCACTTCGCTGGATGGCGCCAAGCAGGGCGCGCTGCTGCTTGGCGCGCTTGATCCTGCACGCCGGGCGAGGGACATTGCGGCCTATCGCGCCGCCGGGCTCGACCCGCTGGCGATGGAGCGATTGCCGCGCATCACGCGTGCACAGTCGATGGACATCCTCTCGTCGCAGTCCAATCTCGCCGGCTACAAAGCGGTAGTCGATGCGGCAGCGGCTTATGGCCGCGCTTATCCAATGATGATGACCGCAGCCGGCACGGTGAGCCCGGCCAAACTGTTCGTGATGGGGGTCGGGGTCGCAGGATTGCAGGCAATCGCCACCGGTCGGCGGCTGGGGGCGCAGGTCAGTGCGACCGACGTGCGATCGGCGACGCGCGAGCAGATATTGTCGCTCGGCGCAAAGCCGATCTTCGTCGAAAATGTCGCCGGAATCGAGGGCGAAGGGCAGGGCGGCTATGCCGGCGAAATGAGCCCCGAATATCAGGCCGCCCAGGCCGAGCTGGTGTCGAGCCATATCGCCAAGCAGGACGTGGTAATCACCACTGCGCTGATCCCGGGGCGGCCGGCACCGCGATTGATCAGTGACGCACAGATCGCCACAATGCGACGCGGGAGCGTGATCGTCGACCTTGCGGCGGAGGCGGGCGGGAATGTCGAGGGATGCGTAGCGGGCGAGAGCGTGGTCCGGCACGGCGTGACGATCATCGGCGCAGTTCAGCTGGCGCGAAGCCTCGCCGCCGATGCGTCGGCGCTGTTCGCGCGCAATCTCCACAATTTCCTCGCGGCCTTTTGGGACGCCGAGACGGGCAAGCCGGTGCTGCCCGAGGATGATGAAATCATCAAATCGATCCGCGCCGCCTGAGTCGAGTCGCGCTCGAGTCGATTCGCGCCATCTGGCCAGTTCGCACGTTACTTTGCGGGCGATAGCTAATCAGCGCTCATACGAAATTGGCGACCGATGCTTTTCGCACCGATCGCCAAATAATCTCTATAATTGAAATGTTTGGGCTTAGCCGGACGTGCCGCCCGAGCCCCAGCCCGAACCCATCAGCCAGCTCCAGAAACCGCGTGCGGGCGCATTTTGCTTCTTCATAACAATCCCCTGTTATTGCACGGCGATTCAGCCGCCATAGGAGATCATTAACCTTAATTGATATGGTTAGCAATGGATTAACTATTAGGCCGCGTGCTTCCTTCGTTCGTCTTGCAGTCGCCGCAACAGACCTTTTGCGCTAGTTGGTCGACCAATAAGAAAACCTTGGGCTGTGTCGCAACCAAGTGAGCGCAGCAGGTCGAGGAGTTCCTGTGTTTCCACACCCTCGGCAACCACGGTCCGGTTGAGCGAATGGGCAAGTGCTATCGTCGATTGGACCATGACGAGGTCGCTCCGATGATCGCACATGGCCTTGATAAAGCTTTGATCAATCTTGATCTCGCTTGCGGGAATCTTTTTGAGATAGTCGAGCGTGGAAAGGCCCGTTCCATAATCATCGATCGACAGTCGCACCCCAAGATCGCGTAGCGCGAACAAGGGCTCCATTTCTGAGCCGTCCCCGGCCAGCGCGGCTGTTTCAGTAAGTTCGAGGGTAAGACGTGCGGGATCCAGCCGGTGACGCGCCAGCACCGCGCCAACTTCCGCCGGGAGGGATTTCATCGTTAGCATGCGTGCTGAGAGATTGACGGCAATATCGAAGAGCTCGCCGTCGCGATTGAAGCGGGCAGCAGCGGCCACGGCCTCTTCCAGCACAAACATCGTCAATTTCTCAATTCGCCCGCCTTGCTCAGCGGCTGTAACGAACTCCAGCGGACTGATCGGTCCCTTTTCCGGATGCGTCCAGCGTGCCAGCGCTTCGGCGCCGCGAAGACGACCCGAGCGCAGATCGAGCTGGGGCTGGAACGCTGTCCAGACTTCGCCGTTATCAATCGCCTGATCAAGTTGGCTAAGTAGAGATAGTCGCCAACTGGCTTCTTTCATCCGCTCGGGGTCATGATATTTCCACTTGAGCCCTTCGCGTGCAGCTTCATCGGCGGCAACGAGGGCCGTGTTGAGTCGCTGACCGATGGTCCGACCGCTGCCTATCTCTACTCCAAAGGTTACGTTGAGGTCGTAGGTTTCGCCGTCAATCCGCGCTGGACTTCGGAACAAGGCATGAAGCGCTTCGACGTGATGGCCGATCGCAGTGCCACGTTCAGTCAGCCAAGCGAAGATGCCTTCATCGCCTTGGAAAATGACGTGGTCTTGAGCGCCGACGCTTAGCCGCTGGACGATCTGTTCGACCAAGGCGCGCTCGTCATTCCCGGCAATCGCGGCAGCAAGTTGCGGATAATTGATGATTCGGGCGACAATCAGGGCGCGATCGCTCTGTTGCCCGCCTGCACGGAGTGCGACCAGGTTCGGAAGGCCCGAGCTCAGGTTGACTGTCCCGCGAAGACGAAAACGTTGCCTCATCAGTGCGCCCGAAACACAGCATAGCAGGAAGAGGGTCGGCGTAATGTCGATGAACCATTGGTAGGTTTCAGTAAGCAGCGGCAGTAAAAGCGTGATGGCGAGCGCACTGAGCAAGGTCGCAACCTGTGTTCGAACCCTCTTTTGGAACATACAAAGCGCGGCAAGAGGAAATACTAGGAAAAGCATCGGTAGCCAACCGGACGAGATGGGCTCGCTCCGCTTAAGCGTTTCGGCAGCAAGGACATGCACGAAAACGCCGCCAAACCGTGCCCGACCCGGGATCATGTACAGGTCGCCGATATTGTCGGACGCGGCGCCAACGATGACTGTTTTTCCGCGAAATTCGCTATCCGGGATTCGACCGGCAAGGACGTCGCTCGCGCTAAATTGCGGAACTGTCTCGAGATCAATGCGGTAATTGATTGGGAACGTTGTTCCCGCCTCCCCCTTCACCTCGGCCATGATCGACGCGAAGCTGGGAATGATGCGCTTCCCGTCGTGATATCCGTAGAGCAGGTGCCAGACGGCCGAATCGTAATTATAAAACAAGCTGATCAACCCCAATTCGGCGTGAACAGCAAATTTCGGAAGCGGAAGCGTTTGTTGTTTCAAGCCTTGTCGTTGGCCCGATATCATGTGCGCGGGTAGCACCACTCTTTTCGACCGTTGGAGCGAATCCGCGAACTCACGATCGTCGGTCTCATTCGTTGAGGAATGATACAAGATGTCGAGAAGGATTTTTCTGGATCCTGCGTCGCTGAGGTGATCCACTGTTTGTGAAAGGACCGAACGCGGCCATGGCCAGCGCCCAATCGCCGCTTGACTGGCGTCATCGATCTTGATGACGACGATGTCGCCGCTTGCGGACACGGGTGCCAGCTTGTTGCGGGCGACGCGAAGGCCGTCCTCGAGCGGTTCGCCCATTCCGGCCGCGCCGAACAAGAGCGACAGGACGAAGGTGATCGCCAGCATTCGCCAAGTGCGCGGAGCAGTCCTTTTCAGCCGTGATGTCGTG
>JALYRC010000055.1 GCA_030855555.1 Pseudomonadota bacterium | reverse complement strand
GGCGGCGGCGGGTTCGGCGGCGGGCAGGGGTTTGAAGGCTTCTCCGATATCTTCTCGTCCATCTTTGGCGAGTTCACCGACCCGCGCGCGCAACGGGCAAGCGCCGCGCGGGGTTCGGATCTGCGCTATGACCTCGAGATGACGCTCGAGGAAGCGTTTGCTGGGGTCGAAAAGACGATATCCATCCAGGCGCTGGCGAAATGCGACAGTTGCAACAGTTCGGGGTCCAAAGGCCAGGCCGCGCCGCGCACTTGCCCAACTTGCGGTGGCGCAGGAAAGGTCCGTGCCCAACAGGGCTTCTTCGTCGTCGAGCGCGGCTGTTCGACCTGCATGGGATCGGGCCAGACGGTTGCCGACCCGTGCAGTGCATGCAGCGGCGAGGGCCGCGCGCTGAAATCACGCAAGCTAAACGTCAATATCCCCGCCGGAGTTGATGAAGGCACTCGCATCCGAGTCACCGGCGAAGGCGAGGCTGGTGTCCGCGGCGCGGCTAGTGGCGACCTCTATCTGTTCGTTCACCTCAGCCGCCATTCGCTGTTCGAGCGTGACGGGTCGACCCTGATTGCCGAAGCGCCGATTAGTTTCACCACTGCAGCACTTGGCGGGACGATTGCGCTGCCCGGGATCGACGGCAAAAGGATTGAAATCCGCATTCCGGCCGGCATCCAGTCGGGCGAGACGCTTCGCCAGCGCGGGGAGGGAATGAGCGTCATCAATCATCGCGGGCGCGGCGATTTGATGACCCGCATCCTAGTCGAGACCCCGACCAAGATGTCGAAAGAGCAAAAAGCGATCCTCGAGCAGTTCCGCGCCACCGAGACCGGTGACGAATGTCCGGCAAGCAAGGGCTTTTTCGGACGGCTGAAATCAATATTGGACGGCTAGCCAGCAGTCACGCCCGCGCTTAGTCTCTGCTTGAAATAACAGGGAGAAAATCCGATGCGCTGTTCGATCGTTCTTTTCACCGCCGCGATGTTCGCCGCCACGCCCGCCGTGGCGCAGCGGGACATGAGCAAGGTGGAAATCAAGGTCGAGCGATTGGCCCCGGGCGTTGCAGTGTTGTTCGGGGCCGGCGGCAATATCGGCCTGAGCCATGGCGAAGATGGCAACGTCCTGATCGATGATCAATTTGCGCCACTCACCGCCAAGATAGTGGCAGCAGTCAACGGCATAGATCCCGACCCCGTGAAGTTCGTCGTCAATACGCACTGGCACGGCGACCATAGCGGCGGGAACGAAAACCTCGGCAAGGCCGGCGCCGTCATCATTGCCCACGACAACGTCCGCCGGCGAATGTCGGTCGATCAATTCAGCAAGCGCTTCGGCAAGACCGCTGCCTCGCTTAAGCTCGCGCTGCCTGTGGTAACGTTCGGCCAGGGCGTGTCGCTCAACCTAAACGGGGACGTGCTGCGGATCATTCACGTCAAGAGCGCCCATACCGACGGCGATAGCCTGGTCTATTGGAACAAGGCGAATGTCCTGCATATGGGCGACACCTTTTTCCACAAGGTGTCGCTGCCGTTCATCGACCTGGAATCGGGCGGAAGCATCGATGGTGCGATCGCCGCGGTTCGGGCGGGACTCGCGCTTGCCGCACCCGGCGTGAAGATCATCCCCGGTCATGGCCCGGTGGCGACGCGCGCCGATCTCGCTGCCTATCTGGCGATGCTGGTTGATGTCCGCACCAAGGTCGCCACCGCCAAGCGCGCCGGCAGGAGCCTTGCGCAGATCAAGGCCGCCAATCCGGCCAAGCGTTACGAGGTTGCGGGCGGATTCATCATGGCGGATGCCTTCGTCGAGACCGTCTACGAAAGCATTGGTGCGAGGCGACGCTAGACGGCTGAGACGGATCCACGGGCCAAAGCCGACTTCAGCTCGGCGATCTCGATCCGCAGTGCGAACATTCCTGCGAACAGTTCCGCCATGGCGCGGCGTTCGAAGCTGATGCGGCGCGGGGCATTGTGGTGGCAGGAGATCATGCCCCACAGCTGGCCATCGACTTCCAATGCAATAGAGACCGAGGAGCGGGCGCCCATCAGTCGCAACTGATTGAGTTGCCCGTCGGAGGCCGATCGCAACACGGCGCGCGCAAGGTCAGGCGCATCCTCTCCACGCGGCGAGCCCCCGACGATTGTCACCGGTTCGGCTTCGACATCGGCGATGGCGTAGAGTGCGGTTCGGCGAAAAGCGGCAAGCTCATGCGCTGCCAGCCCGGTCGTGGGAATAGGCGCACCGACCAGCCTGTCGAGCGATCCGCGCGCTGCTTCCGCGACAACCGTTCCCGATCCGTCCCCATCAAGGCGAGTGACCATCACGCGGTCGAAGCCGGTAAGCGCGCGCATTTGCCTCGCCCCGGCAGCGCAGAAGGCAGGCAGATCGTCAGGCTTTTCCAGTCGCGCCATCATTCCGCGCAACGTACCGGTAACGTCGCCGTAAAGCTTGGTGCTCGACGGTTCAGCCTCGAGGATCACTTGATGGCTGGCCATCTGGATTGCGATGTCGAACAGGCGGTCATCGTTGAGCAGCTGGCAGGCGAACAGTCGCTCGATGCCATCGGGATCGCGCAGCAAAGCAAGGCGATTGCGAAGCGCATGAATAGCGTCCTCGACCAGGAGATCCGACGCGGCGGACCCGATCACTTCGTCCGGTCCAAGGCCGAGGAAGCTGCCGACATTGGCCGAGGCGCACTGGACCCGCCAATCCTCCGTCAAGGCGAGCAGGAAGCCCGACGACTGGATAGATCGCGGCCCGGCGCCGACGTCCGGTGTGCTCCCCTCAACGCCCGTGTTGATCGTGTCCATCACTGTCCAGACGCCATGTTCGCCTTAGGGTAGATCAATCGGTCGAGCCCGGCAAACCAGTTGGCAGGGCCGACGGAACGAAGACTCGGTCGAAAATCGCGTCGATGCGACGAAAGTGGTAATCGAGGTCGAACAAGGCCTCGAGTTCCTCGTTCGACAGGCGGCTAGTGACCTCGCCGTCGGCCCGCAGCAAGTCGAGTAGGGACAGCTCGCCGTCACTCTCCCACACCTTCATCGCATTGCGCTGGACAAGCGCATAGCTGTCCTCGCGGCTAAGGCCCGATTGGGTCAAAGCAAGCAGCACGCGCTGCGAATGGATCAGGCCGCCCATGCGGTCGAGGTTCTTGAGCATGCGGTCGGGGTAGACGAGCAATTTGTCGATCACCCCGGTCAAGCGGGCCAGCGCGAAATCGAGTGTGATGCAGGCATCGGGCCCGATGAAGCGCTCGACCGAGGAATGCGAAATATCGCGCTCGTGCCACAAAGCGACATTCTCCATCGCCGGGACCACTGCCGAGCGAACGACGCGGGCAAGGCCGGTGAGGTTCTCGGTCAGCACCGGGTTGCGCTTGTGCGGCATGGCCGAGCTGCCCTTCTGCCCGGGAGCGAAATATTCCTCGGCCTCAAGCACTTCGGTGCGTTGCAAGTGGCGGATTTCGACCGCCAGCCGCTCGATCGACGAAGCAATCACGCCAAGCACGGCGAAGAACATCGCATGGCGGTCGCGCGGAATGACCTGCGTCGAGGTCGGCTCGGGGGTGAGGCCGAGTTCCTTGGCGACATGGGCTTCGATCGCCGGGTCGATATTGGCAAAGGTCCCGACCGCTCCGGATATGGCGCAAGTAGCGATCTCGGCGCGAGCAGCAGCGAGGCGGGCACGATTGCGGTCGAATTCGGCATACGCCTGGGCAAGCTTGAGGCCGAAAGTCACCGGCTCGGCGTGGATACCATGGCTGCGCCCGATCGTCGGGGTCAATTTATGCTCGATGGCGCGGCGCTTGAGGACGATGAGCAGGGCGTCGAGATCGGACAGCAAAAGGTCGGCCGACTGGGTCAACTGGACCGCGAGGCTGGTGTCGAGCACGTCCGAACTGGTCATGCCCTGGTGAAGCCAGCGTCGCTCGGGACCAAGCTTCTCGCCCGCCCAGGTAAGGAAGGCGATGACGTCGTGCTTGGTCACTTCCTCGATCGCGTCGATCGCGGGCACGTCGATTTCGCCGAGCACGTTGGAGTCATAAGCCGCGCGGATGGTTTTTGCGTCATCGGCCGGGATCATGCCGATGTCACCCATCGCCTCGGCGGCAAAGACTTCGATCGCCCACCAGATGCGGTAACGGTTTTCGGATGACCAAATGGCGGTCATGGCGGGGCGGGAATAACGAGGGACCATGGCTGCGGCGGCTAGCAGGGGCGGCCCGAAGTCGCAATCGGCGGCCCACGAAAGTCCCGACGGCACGCGAATGGTCCCAATGTTCACGCTCGTGAGCGGGACTTCCGCATGACGGTTGCATGAAAACGAAGCACAGACCAACGATGAGAAACAGCCGACTCGCTCATGCCGCAAGAGACGGCCTGTAGGACAGGATTTTCTTTATGACCGCTTTGGGTGGAAAGCGGACACAAGCCGCTGATGTTACCTGCGCTCGAGCGGGAGTCCCACGAACTCGTCGTAGAGGCTGATCCAGTGCAGCCGGCCGCGTTCGTCCCCGGCGATATACGCATCGAGGCCGGGCACGTAGCGGATTGCGGAGCCGGTCGGGTAGGCGGGGTAGCTGAGGCCTCGCCGCTCGACCGACACCCGGGTGCCGGACTTCTTCACCACGAGGTTTTCGCTTGGGCGCATCCTGAACACGCCCACCGGCGCTTCAACGCTCGGCAGATGGGCCTGTAGCTCCCTTCGTGCGGCGACGGGCCGGTTCTCGGCAAAAGCGACCAGTGCGCGCTGGAGCCGCTGGTGGAACGCCGGTGCGAGCGCGTTGTTCGTTACCATCGCAACCGAAACGCGCCGATCCGCGTCCCAGTAGAGCATGTGGTGGAAGCCCTCGTGGTGGCCGAGATAATGA
>JALYRC010000049.1 GCA_030855555.1 Pseudomonadota bacterium | reverse complement strand
CGGCATGCTGCGGTTCGGTTGCGATAATCTCGCGCGCCTGTGCCTCCGCCAGCGCCGGTTGCGAGCCAAGCAATCGACGCCCGTGGGCCACCGCATGCTCGAGCGTCGCATCTCCCGCCGAAGTCTGATCCTTACGCATGACGCGAAGGGGAAGGAGCTTCGGCCTTCATCGTTCAGACGTTGAACTTGAAGTGCAGGACGTCCCCGTCGACGACGACATACTCCTTGCCTTCCTGGCGCAACTTGCCCGCATCGCGCGCGCCGCTTTCGCCGCCCAGCGCGATGTAGTCGGCATAAGCAATCGTTTCGGCGCGAATGAAGCCGCGTTCGAAATCGCTGTGGATCGCGCCCGCCGCTTGCGGCGCCTTCGATCCCTTCTCGACCGTCCACGCCCGCGCTTCCTTGGGGCCCACGGTGAAAAAGGTAATCAGGTGGAGCAGGTCGTATCCGGCGCGGATGACACGCGCCAGCCCGGTTTCCTGAAGCCCCATCTCCTCAAGGAAAACCAGCCGTTCGTCCATGTCCATGGTTACGAGGTCGGCCTCGATCGCGGCCGAGACGACGACCGCATTTGCGCCCTCCGCCTTGGCCTTTTCGAAGACTTGGGCGGACAGCGTGTTGCCGGCCGCGGCATCATCCTCGTTGACGTTGCAGACGTAGAGCACCGGCTTGGCGGTGATCAATTGTGCCTGAGCGAAGTGGCGGGCTTCTTCCTCGTCGCGCGGGACGGTAAGGCGCGCGGGCTTGCCCTCGCGCAGCAATTCGAGCGCCTGGCCAAGAACGCTCGCCGCGACCTTGGCTTCCTTGTCGCCCTGGGTGCCTTTCTTGAGCAAGGCGGGAACACGCTTCTCGAGGCTTTCCAGGTCGGACAGCAATAATTCGGTTTCGACCACTTCGGCGTCGGCAATTGGATCAACCTTGCCGGATACATGCTGGATGTCGTCATTCTCGAAGCAGCGTAGGACGTGGACGATCGCATCCACTTCGCGAATATTGCCAAGGAATTGGTTGCCAAGCCCCTCGCCCTGCGACGCGCCTTTGACGAGTCCGGCAATGTCGACGAACCCGAGCTGGGTCGGAATGATCTTGGCCGACTTGGCGATCTTGGCAAGCGCATCGAGCCGCGGATCGGGAACCGACACCTGGCCGACGTTGGGCTCAATCGTGCAGAACGGATAGTTGGCCGCCTGCGCCGCCTGAGTCTCGGTCAGGGCATTAAAGAGGGTCGATTTGCCGACGTTAGGCAGGCCGACGATCCCGCAACGGAAACCCATGATTGCACTTTCTGATGATGTCGGCGCTCCCGTAGCGCTGCCGTTGGCTGCTGGCTAGCACCGGACGCCTGCGGGATGAGGCATGGCCATCCTAAATGATCCATCCGCTTCGGATGTAATCGCAATACGCTGGCGACGGCGCCGCGGCTATCGCTGACGGCATGAACATATCTCTGGCGCTGTCGAAGCTGCCGCTTGGCATTGCTTATTTCATCGCAGCCTCGGCAGCATTGACACTCACGCGTTACGATGGCGGCGTGGCCTTCCTGTGGGTTGCCTGCGCATTGCTGATTGCCGACCTGGTGCGTACCCGCCGCTCTCGCTGGCTATATTCAATCGTGCCCTGCGTCATCGCAAGCGGCGTGGCGACCGGGCTGTTCGGTCTTGGCTGGCAAGTCGCGCCCTTGTTCTGCCTACTCAACGCAGCCGAAGCCGTAATTGCTGCATGGTTGATCCGCCGCAGCGGGCGACGGCACAGATCGCTCGGCTCGCTCGCTTCCTTGTGGCAATTCGTCCTTGCCGCGGGCATCGCCGCGCCCTTGACCGCCGCGGCCATGGCGGGGTTGATCCTGTCGTGGATGGGACAACCGGCCATCAATGGGATGGTCGACGTCGCCACCGGCCATGCGCTTGGCAACATCACGTTCACGCCCCTCGCGATGTTGGTTGCCGACGGTAAAGTCTGGCGCAAGCTGAGCACTGCCGAGCCGCGAAAGATCGCGGAGACGGTGGCGCTGCTGCTGCTGACGGTAATGGTATCCGTCGGGGTTTTTACACAACAACAACAACCACTCTTGTTCCTCCCCATCTTGCCAGTGATCATTATTGCCTTCCGCGTCGGGGCAGCTCCGACGGTCATCGCGGTGGTCCTGCTGGCGCTAATCGGCAGCGCGGCGACCTTGTACGGGATTGGGCCCGTGAACCTGCTCGAAGCAGCGATCGACACCAGGCTGCAATTCTTCCAATTCTATCTCGCGATGACCGTGCTGACCGCCCTTCCGGTCGCCGTCGACCTGAAGAATCGGCAACGACTCCATCATCAGTCACAAGGTAATGAAGCGCGCTTCCGGCTGCTCGCTGACCATTCAACCGACGTGCTTCTCCACCTCGAGGTCGACGGGCGAATCCGCTATATCTCGCCATCCGTCACTGCGCTGAGCGGGCATTGCGCGACCGACCTGACTGGACGAAGCAGTGTGCTGCTAGTGGCGCCCGAGCACCGGGCGAACGTCATCGCTGCCCATAAAGGTGTGGTGGCTGCGGGGGGCGACACGCAGTCCTATGAATATCTTGGCTTGTCGGTCGACGGCTCCACCCGATGGTTCGAAAGCCAGAGCCGCGCGATCTGCGATGAGCAGGGCAATGTCGAAAGCTTGCTTAGCATCGCGCGCGACATTTCGGCGCGCAAGATCAAGGAACTTCGCCTTGCCTCGGAAGCGATGACCGATCCTCTGACGGGGCTCCCCAATCGGCGGTCGTTCAAGGCAGCGGTCGACCGACGGGTCGGCGACTGGCGCGAAAATCGCGAAGCGTGCATCGCACTGTTCGACATCGACCGGTTCAAGCGCGTCAACGACCTTCATGGCCATGAAGCCGGCGACGCGGTTCTTCGCACCTTTGCCGAGGTCGTACGGCGCGTAGTGCGTGACGACGATTCGATCGCTCGCATCGGCGGGGAAGAATTCGCGATATTATTCCCCTCGACTGCAGTCCCACAAGCGCTGCTAATCTGCGATCGCCTGCGCAGGGAAATGGCCAGGGCCGTGACGGTCGTCAACGGCGAGCCAATCCGGGTCACCATCAGCGGGGGGGTCGCTGCGCTAGGCCGACGCGGCCCCGACTTCGCGCTGAAGCAGGCCGACGAGGCGCTCTACTCCGCCAAACGCGGAGGCCGCGACCAGATGGCACTGGCGGCCTGATCCCGCTCATGCGAAATTGAAACTGACGCTTAGCCGGTCTGCCTTGGCGGTGCCGGGCATGACTTCATGACGTAGCCAGCTTTCCCACAACAGAAGCAATCCGGGTCGCGGCGCGATTGTCGCGAACGGCTTGAGGGCCTCCGGCGCATCCTCGCGCCGCGACGGAGCGGCCATCATCAGGCCGGAGCGCGGGTCCTCGAAGCGGATGTTCCCACTGTCGGCCGGCACTTCGACGTAGAGCGTTCCCGAAAGGAAGCTGTGGGGGTGAAGATGGCTCGAGTGGTGACCGCCCGGTTTCAGCAAATTGACCCACAGGCTGTCGAGCCTGGGCTTGCGGTCGAGATCGAAGGCCAGTTCATTGGCGAAGGCCGCGGCGTGCCTGGCAAGCAGTTTTGCGAGATCGGCGAAAGCGGGGTCTCGGCGCGGCAAATCGTTGAGCGAGGCATAGCTGTATAGCCCTTATAGCCCTTGTCGCGGCTCCAGCGGCGCCCGGCCTGATCGTCGATCGCGAGCGTGCGGATACTGTGGGCAAGCTCATCGCTAAGCGCGGCATCGCCAAGGTCGGCCTCATAAAGGAGAGTCGCGAAGAGATGGCGGCTGGTCATGACTGCTGCCGCATTGCAATGTCGTTCATGAAGCGCACCTCATCGCCGCTCGCTAGCCGGTCTGCCTCGGCACCGATGGCGCCAAGCAGTGTCGCCAGATCGTCGAAGTCGGCCTTGGCATAATTGCCAAGCACATAAGCGGTCACCTTGTCCTTGTGGCCGGGGTGCCCAATGCCAATGCGCACCCGGCGAAAGTCAGGCCCGAGCGCGGCGTCGATGCTCCTCAAACCATTGTGCCCGGCCGTGCCGCCACCTTGCTTGACCTTCACCTTGAAGGGGGCGAGGTCGAGCTCGTCGTGGAAGGCGGTAAGCGCGCCAATGTCCAGTTTGAAGAAATGCAGCGCCTGTTGGACCGCATCGCCGCTGACATTCATGAAGGTCTGCGGCTTGATCAGCAGGACGCGGTGCGGGCCGATGCGGCCTTCACTGGCAAGGCTGCGGAATTTTTTCTGCCACGGCCCGAAGCGGTGAATTTCGGCGATGGCATCGAGCGCCATGAAGCCGACATTGTGGCGGTGGAGCGCATATTGCGTTCCCGGATTGCCGAGGCCGGCCCAGATTTGCATGCCCGCACCTGTCAAACAAAAGCGCCCACCCTGCAAGTCAGGATGAGCGCCGTTGTAATTACACGAGAATAGGAAAACTAAGCGGCGTCGCCGCCCTTGTTTTCGTCATCTTCGCCAGCTTCTTCGTCACCAACCGTCGGGACATCGCCCGCAGCTTCGGTGTCGCTATCGCTTTCCTCGGACTTCATCGCCGAAGGTGCAACCAGCGTCGCGATGGTGAAGTCGCGGTCGTCGATTGCCGACTTCGAACCCTTGGGCAGCTCGATTGCCGAAATGTGGATCGAATCGCCAATGTCGAATCCGGTAAGCGAGATGTTGATCTGCTCCGGAATCTCGGCGGCGTCGCAGATGAGCTCGAGATCGTGGCGAACGATGTTGAGAACGCCGCCACGCTTGATGCCGGGCGACTCTTCTTCATCGGTGAAGTTGACGGGGACGTTGACGTTGACCTGACTATGTTCGCCAATGCGCAGGAAGTCGACGTGGATCGGGCGGCTCGACACCGGGTGGAACTGGACGTCCTTCGGCAAGGTGCGGTGCGCCTTGCCCCCAGCATCGATCATCACCACGGTGTTCATGAAATGCCCGTTCGAAAGCATTTTCGTCAGGAGCTTTTCCTCGACGTGGACCGTAAGCGGTTCTTTCTTGTCGCCGTAAATCACGGCAGGTACCCGGCCACTGCGGCGCAGTTCACGGGAGGCTCCCTTGCCAGCCCGTTCGCGTTGCTCGGCGGGCAGCGTCAGCTGTTCGCTCATCTTGTTAGTCCTTCATTTGCAAATGCCCCGCCACGCCTCCAGGGATGACCATGGGTGGGCAAGCGCGCGCCTATACGGGCGAGGGGCGCGAAACGCAAGGTTCCGCGCCCGCTCGTCCAAGTGCCGCGCTACTGGACGCGGCTGACGCGGTGACCATTCTTCTTGAGCAGCGAGACGAGCGAACGATCACCCGCAAGGTGACCCGCGCCGACCGCCATGAATACCGTCCCGGGCTTGTCGAGGCGGCGATCGACCCACTGTGCCCACCGCGCATTGCGTTCGGTAAACATCAATTTGTACAGCGACGGGCTTTCCTTGTCGCTTTGCTGGATCGCTTTGGCCACGGCCTTGGCATCACCCCGGTTCCACGCAGCGAGCATGGACGTAATCTCGCTGGCCATCGAACCCTCTTCCTTGAGGGTCGATTCCAGGATCCGCAATTGCTCGGCCTCGGGCAAGGCATTGAGCAAGGCGAATTGCTCATCGACGGTTTCGACTGCGCCGAGTTGCTTGCTGCCGCCCTTCATCGCCCGCCGGATGACCGCTTCGGAGCCCTGTTCGGCACCCATGCCCATCGCCCCGAACTGGAGCGAGGCCAAGGTGACCGAGGCGAAGAATGGCCGGAAGCGGTCAAGAGCCCCGGGGGGCATCTTATTCTTTGCAAGCGTAGCCGCAAGGCGCGACCGGCCCTCGGGCGAAAGCTTGGAGCTAAGCGTCGGGGTGGTGGGGGGCGTAAGTGCGTGCCTCAGCAGGGCCGGGCGCATCTCAGCCGGGTTTTCGGGCGTAATGATTTCCAGCACGACTTCCTGCGACGCGTTGAATGCATCGCGCACTTCGTCGTTGAACCAGTCGGTCTTGCCATCGAGTGCGTGAAAGGTGCCGAACAGATAAATGGTCGTGTCTTTATCCTTGACCACCCACATTGCCGGCTCGGCATCGGGCAGGGCAGGGGTTGCGGCGATGGCAGGCGCAGCGCCGAACAGCAAGGCAGCGGCGAGGGTTTTGAGGTAACGCATGGCGATTCTCCTGGACGATGAAAGATTAGCGGAACTTGAACCACGCCCAGATCGCCGCCTGGACGACGAAAGAGACGAGAATGATCGAAAAAGCGGCCGCGAAATCGAGCGCGGCGAGTATGCCGCCGCGGCTCAGCAGCCACCAGGCGGGAATGGCGAAGGCGACGAAATAATATGCGATTTGCGAGCCCCACAGATAGGCGCGCTCCTCATGATCGTCGATCGTGCGATGGTACAGGAGCACAGCAAGGCCAAGGATGATGACGAAGGCGCCGGTCGCCATTGACGCGGCTACGGGCCCAATTTCCCCGCTACCGAACAGCCAGTCGAGATCCTGTCCTGGCGTGTCGATAATACCGAGCGCAACCAAACCCACCCCCAGCGGAATGCCGAGTAAGCCGATCGCCACCCACATCTTCCAGTAGCGCATGTCGAATCTGTTCATCCCGGTGAACAATCCGCTTTTGATGAGCGCGCGGATCAGTTGCACGATGCCGACGGTCATCAGCATACCTAAGGCAACGACGAGCCAGCCGAGCGGCTTACGCGGCAGCAGGTGGCCATGCTCAATTGATGCCGTAATGAAGCCGAACCAGAAGCCGAGCACGAACAAAGCGAACGTGATCGCAAAGAGCAGGGTCAGAACGCGACCCGTCGAACCCATCCGCGAAAATCGTTCGTGAAGACTGCCCATCATCCTCTTACTCCACCCCATCATTGAAAATCTGCTCGATCGACTGGCCGAACAGTCGCGATATCTTGAACGCCAGCGGAAGGGACGGATCATATCTTCCAGTCTCGATCGCATTGACTGCCTGGCGCGACACGTCGAGGTGTCCAGCCAGATCGGCCTGGCTCCAGCCATGTTCGGCGCGGAGCACACGCAAGCGATTTTCCACTGTCAGCCGACCCTTACTCTATGTCAAGAACACCTTACATAACAGGTCGCGTGGCCATGTCAACAAAACCTTACATCTTTGGAGCTGGCTTGACCCTGTCAGCCAGCGCCGCCTAGGGCGTCCGAGTGACGAAGGCGCTTTCTTTCCAGGATCTGATCCTGACGCTTCACCATTATTGGGGCGCTCGCGGCTGCGCCATTCTCCAGCCCTATGACATGGAGATGGGGGCGGGCACCTTTCATCCCGCGACCGTGCTTCGCGCGCTCGGCCCCGATCCGTGGGCCTGCGCCTATGTCCAGCCGTGCCGCCGCCCAACCGACGGCCGCTACGGCGAGAACCCCAACCGGCTAGGCGCTTATTATCAATATCAGGTGATGCTGAAGCCGAGCCCCCCCGATTTGCAGCAACTGTACCTCGGCTCGCTCGACGCGATCGGGATCGACCCGCTCAAGCATGACATCCGCTTCGTCGAGGACGATTGGGAAAGTCCGACCCTCGGCGCATGGGGCCTTGGGTGGGAGGTGTGGTGCGACGGCATGGAAGTGACTCAATTCACTTACTTCCAGCAGGTCGGCGGGTTCGACTGCAAGCCGGTCGCCGGCGAATTGACCTACGGCCTCGAGCGGCTGGCGATGTATATCCAGGGCGTCGACAATGTCTTCGACCTCGCCTTCAACGACCATGGTTTGAGCTATGGCGACGTGTTCCTCGAAACCGAGAAACAGATGTCGAAGTGGCATTTCGAAGTCGCCGACACGCCGCGCCTGTTCGAAGCATTCAGGATGGCCGCCGCCGAAGCCGAAAACAGTCTGACGGCCGGCGTTCCGATCGCGGCGTACGAACAAGCGATCAAGGCAAGCCACATCTTCAACACGCTCCAGGCGCGCGGCGTGATCTCGGTCGCCGAGCGCCAAGCCTATATCGGCCGGGTGCGCGACCTGGCGAAGGGCGCGTGCGAAGCCTGGATGAAGCACAAAGGCTATGCGGCATGAGCCACACGGCCGATTTCCTGCTTGAGCTGCTGTCGGAAGAAATTCCGGCGCGCATGCAGGCGCGGGCCCGGAGGGATCTCGCGCGGATGTTTGCCGAAGCGCTCGCCGCTGCCGGGCTTGGCCATGGCCAAGTCACGACCTTTTCCACGCCGCGCCGATTGGCCCTGATCGTAGCCGGGCTGCCCCTCGCAACCGAGGCGGTGAGCGAGGAGATTAAGGGACCGCGACGCTCCGCGCCGCCTCAGGCAGTTGAAGGATTTCTGCGCAAGACCGGACTGAGCCAAGACCAGCTCGAAGAGCGGGACGGCGTGTGGTTTGCCCGCATCGACAAACCAGGCCGCGCTACGACCGAAGTGCTTGCAGAGACGGTCGCCCAAATCGCGCGCGACTTTCCGTGGCCCAAATCAATGCGCTGGGGCGCGGCCTCGTCATCGAGCGCGAGTTTGCGCTGGGTGCGGCCGTTGCACTCGATCGTCGCGTTGCTCGGCGAGGAAATCGTGCCGGTCGCGATCGACGGAGTGACCTGCGGCGCGGCGACGCTCGGGCATCGCTTCCACCATCCGGGCGTGATCACGATCGGCGGCGCGCACGATTATGTCGAAAAATTGCGCGCCTGCCACGTGATCGTCGATCACACCGAACGCGAGGCGATCGTCGGCGCGGGCGCAATCGCTGCCGCTGAGAACGCCGGGTTCAACCTCGTCGAGGATGAGGGGCTGGTGGTCGAAAATGCCGGGCTGACCGAATGGCCTGTGCCGTTGCTTGGATCGTTCGATCCCGACTTCCTCGATGTTCCGCCCGAAGTCATCACGCTGAGCGCGCGAACCAACCAGAAATATTTCGTGATGCGCGACCGGGAGGGGAAGCTGGCACCGCACTTCGTCTGCACCGCGAACATCGACGCCAACGACGGCGGCAAGTCGATTATTGCCGGTAATGAGCGCGTGCTTGCCGCCCGACTGAGCGATGCGCGCTTCTTCTGGCAGCAGGATTTGAACATCGCACTCGAGGAGCAGGCCAAGAAGCTCGAGCAGATCGTGTTCCACGAGAAGCTCGGCACCGTTGCCGACAAGGTCGAGCGCGTGGCCAAACTGGCCGAATGGCTCGTCAATGAGGGCATCGTCAAAGGCTGTTCCGCGGCGGATGCGCGGCGTGCGGCCTTGCTGTGCAAGGCCGACCTCGTCACCGGCATGGTCGGAGAATTCCCCGAGTTGCAGGGCGTAATCGGTGGCTATCTCGCCCGCGCCCAAGGCGAGAATGGTGCAATCGCCGACGCCATCCGCGATCATTACAAGCCGGCCGGGCAGGGCGATGAAGTGCCAACGGCGCCGGTGACGGTGGCGGTAAGCTTGGCCGATAAGCTGGATACCGTAATTAGCTTCTATGCCATCGGCGAGACGCCAACCGGATCAAAAGATCCGTTTGCAGTTCGACGCGCTGCTCTCGCCATTATCCGTCTAATTATTGAAAATGACTTACGAATATTTCTGCTGGATGTTGGCGAATCGCACAGTGAGCTCGTCCAAAAGGACAGTCAGAATTTTCGAATGGCACAAGATCGACTGCGGGCGCGGCAGGCTGGCGTCTCAATGGGCTTCAGCGGTTACGCGACTTTAAAAGCAATAAAGGCTAGAGAAGTTCGCGGCTCTAAATTTGGCTCGATCTCATGGGACACGCTTGAGTTTTTCGCCGACCGTCTCAAAGTTCAACAGCGCGAGGCCGGGGTTCGGCATGACCTGATCGATGCGGTGTTCACGCTGGGCGGTGAGGATGACCTTGTCCGGTTGCTTTCGCGCGTAAAAGCGCTTCAGGCATTTGTCGAAACGGGCGAGGGGGCCAATTTGCTCGCCGGCTACAAGCGTGCGTCGAATATATTGAAGAAGGAAGGGTGGAGCAGTGCTCCTGCGGAGGCAGGAGCGTTGGCCGGAGATACTCCAACTGACCCACCGCTCCGGCCTTCGCCGGAGCACGCGCTGGAAGCGACTGAGGCTGCACTGATCGGAGCGCTCAATGAGGCTGAGCCGCGGGCAGCCGCCGCGATCGAGGTCGAGGACTTCACCGGTGCGATGACGGCCCTTGCCTCGCTCCGCGCGCCAATCGACGCATTCTTCGACGCCGTGACGGTCAACGACCCCGACACCACCGTCCGCACCCGCCGCCTCATCCTGCTCGCGCGGTTCCGCGACGCGGTGCATCGCGTCGCGAACTTCTCGAAAATCGAGGGCTAGCTAGAGCTTGCGATTGTCGACTGGGTCGCGGTCGTCGGGGGTGCCGTCGCCATCGCGGTCGCGGCCAAGCACGCGATCCATGAAGCCTGGCGACTTTTCCGCCGGCGTGACTACACCGTCGTTGTTGACGTCACGCCGATCGCCCGCGGCCATCGGCGTTGAGGCAATTGGGGCCGCAACCGGACGGTTGCGCTCAGTCTCGCGCAGCCTGTCCTGTTCGCGCCAGTCCTTTTCGCGCAACGTATGGCTTTTCTCGAGCTCGTTGCGGCGCGTGACCTCGCTATTATAGCGCTGCTTCCACTTGCGGCCACCGCCTGAAAAGAGAAACCCGCCGACGAGCAATCCCAAGACGAAGATGAGCGCTACGATGACCCATTGATCGGACGTAAAGTTGAGCATGCAAGCGACCCCTGTTGTGACTACACCAGCTTAACCGCTCGCCGGGCATACCGTTCCCGAAACGAAAATCGCCGCCGCCTCTCGCATGGCAACGGCGATCTCCTCCCCACGGTAAAGGGAAGCTTATCCACCGCCTCCGCCGATCGCGCTGTCGGCGATCGAGCAGGCTGCGGGTCCCATGATGACGATGAACAAAGTCGGCAGGATGAATAGGATCAGCGGAATGGTCATGATCGCGGGGAGCCGCGCGGCTTTTTCCTCGGCGCGCATCATCCGCTCGTTACGGAATTCCGCGGACAGCACACGCAGCGCGGACGCAAGCGGCGTACCATATTTCTCGGTCTGGATCATCGTCGTCACGACCCCGCGTACGGACTCAAGATCGACGCGGGCGGCGAGATTTTCGAACGCGTTGCGGCGCTCGTTGAGAAATCCGAGTTCGATCGCCGTAAGGCCGAATTCGTCCCCTAGCTCGGGATAGGCCTTGCCCAATTCCTTGGCGACGCGGTTGAAAGCGGCGTCGACGGTGAGCCCGGCCTCGGCGCAGATGACGAGCAGATCGAGCGCATCCGGAAGGCCCTTGCGGACCGCATGGCTACGTTTCTTGACCTTGTTCGACAGCCACACGTCCGGGGCCTTGTAACTGCCCACCAAACTGCCGGCGACGACGCCATATTTCTTCATCGCCGACCAATCGGGGAAATAGTCGATGACATAGACGAGCACGACCGCGCCGATTCCGATCACCACCGGCAGCACGAAGCGCGCGAAGATGAGGAAAAAGGCAAGCTCCTTGGTGCGGATGCCGGCCTGCATCAGCCGCAACTGGGTCTTCTTGATCTGATCGTCCTGAAGCATCTTGAAGCTGCCAAGGATGCCGCGGACGCGATCCGCCGCGACATTGGTATTGGTCAGCTTCTTGCGCTTGTTGGTCGACGCAACGATGCCCGCTTTGAGCTGCTCGCGGCGGTCGTTGAGCGCCTTGACGCGACGGGCCATTGGGTCGCGAACGGTGGTCGCGGCGTAAAGGGCGGTCAACACGGCCAGGGTGGCCACCGCGCTGAGCAGGGTTGCGACCCAGATGAGGTCGACGCCGAGAAGGGTGGGAGAAGTCGTCATGGTTCGTCCCTTAAATCTCGAAGTTGACCATTTTGGCCATGATGAAGGCGCCGATCGACATCCACAGCAGTCCGCCGGCACCCGCAATCATGAGCCGCTCGTCAATGAAGAACTTGCCGATGTATAAAGGGTTAGCCATGTAAACGAGCGCGAACACGCAGAACGGCAAGGCGCCGACGATGTATGCCGAAGCTTTCGATTCCGAACTCATCGCCTTGATCTTTAGCTTCATCTGCGCGCGCTTGCGCAGCACATCGGCCAGGTTCGAAAGCGTTTCGGCCAGGTTTCCGCCCGTCTCGCGCTGGATAGCGAGCGTGATAACGAAGAATTGGAACTCAGGCGTGCCAAGCCGGTCGGCAGTCTCCTGAAGCGCGGCCTCCATTGTGCGGCCGATTTTCATCTTGTCCGATACGCCGCGAAACTCGATCCCGACCGGCCCCTGCATTTCGTTGGCAACGATGACCAGCGTCTCGGTGATCGGAAGGCCTGAACGCAGGCCCCGGACCATCAATTCGATCGAGTCAGGGAAGTTCGCCGTAAATTTGGCGATGCGACGTTGGATCATCTTGCCGACGATGAAATAGGGCAGGCCAAGCCCGAGAAAGGCGCCGAACAGGAAGGCAAGCAGGAAGGGCGCGCCCTTGATCATCAACAAGGTCGCGACGACCACGCCCAGGCCCATCGAAAGCATGCCATATTTGGCGAGGCTGATCTGCTTGCCGGTTTGCTCCAGCCGCTTGCGGAGCAGCGCCGGTCTCGGGATCAGTGACGAGGCAATGCCTTCCGCGCGGCTCTGGCGCTGCGCCATCAGCTTGCGGATCTGTGCCTGGGCATTGGCCGCAAGCACGCCGTCGGCGTGGCGTTCCTTGAGCAATTCAAGGCGTCGCTTGACGGCCTTGCCTGCGTTCGGGCCGCTGAAGGCCTTGGCGCCAAGGGCAAGCGCACCAGCGGCGCCAATGATCAGGATCGTCTCAAACAGCATCACTCAAGGTCCCGTCTGTGTTGGCAGCCGGGGAGGGGGCGTCATGCCCCGCGCCCCGGCGGCCGGATCGTCAGGCCGCTTTCGCGACCTTGGGCTTGGACAGCATCGATTTCAGGCTGCCGACCAGCGACTTGGAACCGGCGCTACCTTTGCCCTTGGTTTCGACTGCCGCGCCATCGTCACTGGCATGGCTCAACACCATGTTCGACAAGGTCATGAAGGGCACTGCAAACTTGCCAGTGGCGACTTCCGCCATCGGCTTGCCAAGCTTGGCCGCTTGCGCCGCAACCTTGGCTTCGTCGGGGAAAGCGATGTCGATGCTGCGCTCGATCGACTGTTCGAAATCCTTTTTGGAGATTTCAAGCGCGCCGCCCGAGGGCACGCGGTTCGATACCACGATGACCTTGGTTTGCGGCGCATTGGTCTTGAGCCATGCAAGGATGCGAATAGTATCGCGGGTCGCCGCCAGCGTCAGCTCGCTAACCACCACCGCAACATGGGCGTCATGGACCATGTGCGGATATTGGATGAGCATGTGACGGGGCAAATCGAGCACCGTCGATTCAAACGCATTCTTCATTTCTTCCTGAAGCTGGAAGTAAGCCGACCCATCGGTCATCAACGGCTGGTTGATCGGCGCTTCCGCCGACAGCACGCTCAACCGTTCGTTGGCGCGAACCATCGCACGCTCGATGAACAGCCCGTCGATCCGGCTTGGATTCTCGATTGCGTCGGTCAGCCCTCGGCCGGGCTCAAGATCGAGCGCCAGCGCACCGGTGCCGAAATGGACGTCGAGATCGAGCAGCGCGGTGGTGCGATGCGCTTTCTCGCCGAGCAGCCAGGCAAGGCTCGTCGCCAAGGTCGAAGCGCCGACTCCGCCGCGAACACCGATCACGGCGGTCATGACGTGGGGTTTCTCGACCTGGGCCTCGCCGCGCGGACCCGACAGGATCGACTGGGCATGCGCAAAGGTGTCGCGCAGCTGGTCGACCGTGAAGGGCTTGAGCAAATAATCGTGGATCCCGCTCGCGACGAGGTCCCGATAGAGGCGCACGTCGTTCACTTGCCCCGCGGCGATGACCAGCGTGCCCGGCTCGCACACTTCCGCAAGAGCGTTGATGTCGTTGAGCGGATCGGCACTTTCCGACAGATCAACGAACAATATGTTCGGGCTCGCCGAAACCGACAGTGACTGGACAGCATTGCGCAGCCCGCCCTTGTTGACCTTTTCCGGCGACCAGCCGTGCTCGACTGCAACCGGGCGAAGCATGTCGGCGGTGGCGTCGTCGCACACGAAGGCAGTGAATGGATCGCGCAAACCGGCGCGAGCATGGAACGGAGCGTTCATTTTATTTGCCCTTCGTGCTGATGTCCTTGAGGCCCTGCTGGCCTGTCGGAACCGCTTTGCGATATTGTTCGACCGCCTTGGACGCGGTTAGCGTGTCGCCCACGCCACTGCCTTCGCGGCCGGACACCAGATCCTGGGGATTGGCGATCATTGCCGCCAGGTTCGAATTCACGGCGCAGCCGAAATTCGGCATTTGAGCATTGTCGAAATTGGGTGTCGCGGCTTTCGACCAATTGGGGCAACCAGGAACCGTTGCGCTGGTCCTCGCCACCACGACGCGGACCATGCCCTGGGGCACTGCGCCCGCCGTCATCGGCGCGCCCATTGAAACGAGCATGCCATATTGACCGGCGATACGGGCGACATCGTCGCGTGCGTCATAACCCGTCGCGCCGTCGATGTAGACGATGTCGCCATAGCCGAGCACCATCGATGCGAACCAACTGTCAAGCCGCGCCGCTTCGGACGAGGACAGGGCGCCGTCGGGAGCCGACAGATCGAGCGCATAGTCGGCGCGCGTGACGACTGGAACGTTGACCGAGGCCACGCCCTTGGCGGGGCGGTCGGTTGGCGCGGTGGTCTGGCAAGCGCCGAGTACGGCAACGAGACCAAAGATGGTGACGGAACGGCTCATGGATCGATCCTTCGAAGAAACACCGGGGGTCACAGCTTGAAGCCCGGCGAAGCAGGGGCGGCGCGCGACGGGGTCACGGTCGTCGCCGAAAGCGGACGGCGCTTGTAAGTATGGCCGCCGAAGATCTGCTCACCGGCATTCGGGGCACGATAGCCATCGGACGGAAGCGCCAGCTGACCCGACACCGGGCGCACCAGATAGGGTGTGACGATAATGACCAGCTCGGTTTCCGAGCGCTTATATTTGGTCGACCGGAACAGATTGCCAAGGATCGGCAAATCGCCCAGGAACGGTGCCTTTTCGACATCATTGGTGTTCGCGTTGCGCAGGAGGCCAGCGATCATGAAGCTTTGTCCAGAGCCCAACTCGACCGTAGTCTCGGCGCGACGCGTCACAAGCGCGGGGACGGTATTGCCGTTGAGCCGGACCGAACCTTCCGCCGACAATTCGCTGACTTCGGGACGAACGCGCATCGAGATGCGGCCGTCGGCGAGCACGACCGGCGTGAAGGCAAGACCGACGCCGTAGGACTTATACTCGATCGAGATCGCGCCTTGCTCCTGGGCAATCGGGATCGGATATTCGCCGCCCGCCAGGAAGCTTGCGGTTTCGCCGGACAAGGCGGTGAGGCTCGGCTCGGCCAGTGTAGTGACCAAACCGTCGCTTTCTGCGAGATCAAGCGTTGCAAGCAGGTCAAGGCCAAACAGCTTGCCGCTGCCCGACAGGGTCGTTCCGATCGCATTGCGGATCACCGTGCCGGCGCCGTTTTGATCGCCGCCGGGCTCGGGCAGGAAGATGCCCGAACCTTGGGCAGCGCCGAAGTTGAAACCGCCGGTGCTGTCGGAGGCCAGAAGATTGACCCCGATCTGGCGCACCAGGCTGCGGCTGACTTCGGCGATCTTGACCTTGAGCATCACCTGCAGCGGGGTCGCCGTCCGCAAGCGGTTTACGGGGAAGATCTTCAGGATAGCACCAGGCTCGTTCGTGTTCACACCCGGGTTGAGCATGGCCCTAACGAGCGCCTCCGCTTGCGCGCTGTCTTCCGGCGACGCCACGGTACCGTTGAGGACGGCCATCTGGCCCACGTTGGTGATCGAGATATTCGATTCAGGCATCGCTGCCTTCAACATGGCGTCCGCCGACGTGATATTCTGACTGACGCGGACGTTGGTCGAATAGACCACCGCCCCGCTCGCGGAAGTCGCGATGACCGTGGCCTCCCCGCTATCCTTGCCGAACAGGTTGATCTGACGCGAATTGGTGACGTGAACGTCCGCAACGCTGGGGTTTGAGGTCCACACGTCCGCAATCGGCTGCGGCAACGACACCATCTGGCCTTCGCCGATCGAGAGCAAAACTTTGCCGGTCGGCTTGAAAGTGCCTGCCGGACGCTGAGCGGCGGCCGGAGTAGCGACCAGGGCACTGCCGAGGCCAAGAGCAAGGGCGGCGAGGGCAGTGCCCAAGCGTGCGTTGCGGCGGATCTTTAAACTGGTCATCTTAACGGGCTCCCACGGGAACGAGCGTGACGGTATTGCCGCGAGCGACGCGCACCGACGGACCAGTGGCTACCGGGGCGCCTTGCCCCGCACTGATGGTCATTGCAGGAGCGGCATTGCTCATCGACGGTGCGGATTGGGCGACCGGGGCGCGGGGCACCGATCGGCGCTGGAAGCGCGAAACATCGCCGCCCGTCGAGAAGGTCGTATTATTGTCGACGGGCTGGTTCGCGATGGCGAGCAGCATGCGGCGTTCGTCGGCCGGATTGGCTCCTGCCGGGACCTTGACTTCGCCCGCGGCGACGGCTCGCTCCAGCTCGGCCGTATTGTCCGCGATCGAGCGCAGCGAAAGGCTGAGCGTGCCGATCGTCTGGGCAACGGCGATTTTCTCCGAAATGCGCGGCGTTGCTTCGAACGTGACCGAGGCAAAGGTTTTCACTTCGATCTTGCCGTCGGCGTCCTTGCTGTCGATGCGCTGGTCGGTGGCCAGCACCCGCAGGTTGCGAATGATGGTTTCCGACACCTTGAGCGGCGCGCCTTCGCCGCCACCCGCGACATCGTGGGTCAGGACGACATCGACCCGGTCGCCCGGAAAGATGAAGCCCGCGCCGCCCGTGGTGACCGAAACCGGGACCGTCACGGCGCGCATGCCCGGCCCAAGCGCCGCGGCAAGGAAGCCACGATCGTTGGGGCCGACGAGCGCACCCTTGGTGATTGGCTGACCCGCGGTGATCGGGTTGCGAACGACCGTGCCGATCATCTTGGCGACATTACCCTCCGGCGAACCCTCGGTATAATAAGCGCCCTGGACGAGTTCCTGCGGCCACGCCTGATAGGCAAGGCTTTCGGCGTCGATGATCGTTCCTACGGGGAGCGCCTTGCGTGCCACCAGGACCTTGGGTCCCATTGGCACCGCGGGAGCGGCAGCTGCCGCTTCCGCACCAGCGCCGCTAAACATATTCTTGGCCATGACCGCAGTAATTACTGCAATGACCAGCGCCCCGATGAGCAGCGCAACTTTCTTCACGTCCATGGCGATTAAGCCTCCCCACGAGGGTCCTGTTGATGTTGGCGACCATCAGGCAAAATGGTTAAGAAACCGTTGGGCGAGTAACCACAAACCGCCGAATGCGATTGCGACGCCGTACGGAACCTCCGGGCGCTCTTGGTTTTTTTTGATTTTATGTTCGATCATCACGATCATGGTCAGCACACCGCCGGCAAGCGACATGATCACGATCAGCAAGAGCGTGCCGCCGGGCGGAAACCATAAAGCGAGCGCTGCGGCGAGCTTGACGTCACCGCCGCCCATCAGGCCCATCTGGAAAGCCAAAGCGAACAATAGATACACTGACATGGCAACCGCGACACGGATCGCCGCATCGGGCCACAGATCGGTCCCCGTCGCCCACCAAAATAAGGGCGCCATTAGCGCGATCGTCAGGTTAAGGCGGTTCGCAATCCTGCGGGTCCTTATATCGACGATCGCGGCCCACAGCAGAATGATCGCCAGAAGCGCGCAGAGCAGATCGATGAACAGCGGTTTTTCCATCCGCTCCCTCTAGACGCGAGTGCTTAGCAAACCGTAACCATGCCGCGCTGATGATCGAAACGGACATCCTTATCGTCGGGGGCGGGATTGCGGGGGCGAGCCTGGGCGCGGCGCTGGCCGGGCGGCGACGGGTCATGCTGATTGAGCGCGAGGCCAATTGCGGGCACCATTCGACGGGGCGCTCGGCCGCCTTCTGGCTCGAGAGCTACGGCGGGCCAGCAGTCGCGCCATTGAGCCGGGCAAGCCATGATTTTCTCGATGAGAGCGGCTGGCTGAAGCCGCGCGGAGCGATCCATATCAGCCGCTCGGATAAATTTGACGCCTTGCCGCCACTTGCCACGCTTGACCGCGAAGCTCTGGAGGAGCGCATCCCGGACCTCCGTCCCGCCTGGCGCCATGGCCGCGACGAATGGAACTGCGCGGATATCGATGTTGCGGCGCTTCATGGCTTTACGCTCGCCACCTTGCGGCTGGCCGGCGGCGAAGTACGAACAGAAGCACAGCTCGTCGCGGCGGTTCGCGATGGTACGGGCTGGCGCGTGACGCTGAGCGATGGTGCAGCAATCCGCGCCGCTGTGCTGGTCAATGCCGCCGGTGCGTGGGCAGACGAGGTTGCCGTTTCCGCCGGCGTGCGGCCCCTCGGAATCGTGCCAAAGCGCCGAACGATGGTCCAGTTGCGTGTTGGCCGGTCGGGTTTGAAAGACCTGCCGCTGGTGATCGACGCCGACGGCTTATTCTACTTCAAGGGCGAAGGCGATCGCACCATCTGGCTTAGCCCTCATGACGAGATTGACTGCCTCGCCTGCGATGCTGCTCCGGAGGAGATTGACGTAGCGACGGCAATCGACCGTTTCCAGGGCGTCGTCGACTGGCCGATCGAAGCCGTTGAGCGCCGCTGGGCGGGACTGCGCAGCTTCGCGCCCGACCGCGTCCCGGTCTATGGCTATGACGTTCGAGCAGCGAACTTTTTCTGGTGCGCGGGGCAGGGCGGGTTCGGTATCCAGACCGCACCGGCTGCAGCCGAACTGGCTGCGGCATTATTGCTTGGGGAAACGCCCGAGCTTGATCCGGCGCCGTACGACCCGGCTCGCTTCGGATAGCATGATCTAGGCCCGTGCCGCCTCTGCCGCGGCGCAGGCCAGTTCATCGACACGATCATTCTCGGCATGGCCGCTATGCCCTTTGACCCACCGCCACTCGACCGCATGCGGTTTTGACGCTGCCAAAAGCGCTTGCCAAAGCTCGGCATTCTTGACCGGCTTGCGATCGGCCGTGCGCCAGCCGTTGCGCTGCCACCCGTGGATCCACTTCATGATCCCGTCGCGCACATAATTGCTGTCGGTCGTCAGCGTCACCCGGCACGGTTTCGAAAGGGCTTCGAGTGCCTTGATCGCTGCCATCAATTCCATGCGATTGTTGGTGGTCAGCGGGTCGCCGCCCGAAACCTCCTTCTCGCGCGCGCCCATCCGGATCAGCGCGCCCCAGCCGCCGGGCCCCGGGTTGCCCTTGCAGGCGCCATCGGTGAAGATTTCGACGTGCGGAAGGTCGTTCATGTCAGGCGACCAGCGAGCGCGGCAGCTTGAACACCATTTCCTCGGCAACGTGCGCCGCTTCCTCAATCGTGACGTCGAAGCGCTGCCGCAGCGTATCGATCACTTCGCTGACCAGCACTTCGGGCGCGGACGCGCCCGCGGTCAGCCCGAGCGTCGAAGGTTGCCCGAGCCAGGCCCAGTCGATGTCGCTTGCGCGCTGGATCAGCTTCGCCCGAACTCCGAGACGTTCGGCAACTTCGACTAGGCGCATCGAATTGCTGCTGTTCGGCGCACCGATGACAAGCACTCTATCGGACAATGGCGCAATGACCTTGACCGCTGCCTGTCGGTTGG
>JALYRC010000005.1 GCA_030855555.1 Pseudomonadota bacterium | reverse complement strand
ACGTTCACCCGGGCAAGATCGTCAGCACGAGCCAGGAAGTCGAGGTCAAGATCCTCGAAGTCGACAGCGAGAAGCGCCGCATTTCGCTTGGCCTCAAGCAGGCCCAGTCGAACCCGTGGGCCGACTTTGCCGACAAGCATGCGGTTGGCACGCAGGTCGAGGGCGAAGTCAAGAATTCGACCGAGTTCGGCCTGTTCATCGGCCTCGATGGCGACGTCGACGGCATGGTCCACATGTCGGACATCGCCTGGGGCGTGTCGGGCGAAGAGGCACTGGCGCTTCACCACAAGGGCGAGCGCGTCACCGCGGTCGTGCTTGACGTGGATGTCGAAAAGGAGCGCATTTCGCTTGGCATGAAGCAGCTCGAGCGCGGCGGAGTTGCCGTTGGCGGCGCTGCTGCCGGTGCGACTGGCGGAGCGAACAAGGGCGAGACGGTTACGGTTACCGTGCTCGAAGTGCGCGACGGCGGGCTTGAAGTGCAGATCGGCGACGACGGCGCAACGGGCTTCATCAAGCGTGCCGACCTTGGCCGCGATCGTGACGAACAGCGCGCCGAACGCTTCCAGGTCGGACAGAAGTTCGATGCCCAGGTCACCGGGGTCGACCGTTCGAAGAAGCCGACCTTCTCGATCAAGGCGCTGCAGATCAGCGAAGAGAAGCAGGCCGTGGCGCAATATGGATCGTCGGACGCGGGCGCGAGCCTCGGCGACATCCTGGGCGCTGCACTGAAGGAAAAAGCGACGAAGAAGTAACCGCTTCAACGGAGGCTTTCCTTCGTTTGGTCGAAAAAGGAGAGGGCGCGGGTGCATTGCAGCATCTGCGCCCTTTTCCTTTGACGAACAGAATGATAGGCAATGGCGGTACGCTATAGTGCGAACGGGCGCCGCGCTGATGCGAGCGAACGAAACCCGCGCCGGGGGGCGCGAACAAGAACGCGGGGACCATCATGATTCGTTCCGAGTTGGTGCAGAAGCTTTGCAACGACTTTCCCGACCTCACCCAGCGTGAAGTCGAGAATGTCGTCACTGCCATCTTCGATTCGATTACCGAGCAATTGGCCGAAGGCGGTCGGGTTGAACTGCGCGGCTTTGGCGCATTTTCAAGCCGTCAGCGCGATGCGCGCGTCGGGCGCAACCCGCGCACCGGCGAAGCGGTCGACGTCAATGCGAAGCGCGTGCCTTATTTCAAGCCGGGCAAGGAAATGCGCGAGCGTCTTAATCTGAGCGACGTGACGGCCGAATAAGCTGACGATACCAGCGGGCTCGTGCGGCTCGCCTGACTGGAACGCGGACGTGGCGAAATGGTAGACGCACCCGACTTAAAATCGGTTTCCCCGAAACGGGAGTGCGGGTTCAAGTCCCGCCGTCCGCACCACCCTCGTCCGCGTGACCGTCCGTATCGGACTTTGTTAAGAGTATCGCTTTATTGCGCCCTTTGTGGCCAATATACTCGCAAGAAAATCGGCGCGTACCGTACGCCAGTCACTCGTGGCCGCTCACCGCGACTTGATGGTCGTCGCGGCCCTGGTTACCGCGATGGGCATGCTGATCTGGAACGGCAGCAGCTTCGTGCGGCGGCTGAGTATTGCCGAGGGCCAGTTCAGCGTTTCGATCAAGGTAGCCGCGGTTGCCTTGTGTCTCAATGTCGCTTTGATCCTGTTCGGGTGGCGGCGCTATGCCGACCTGCAGCATGAAACCCAACGCCGGATCGAGGATGAAGTCCGCGCCGAAATCATTGCATCGACTGATGGAATGACGGGGCTCTTGAACCGCAAGGGATTTGGCGAGAAAGGCGCGCGTATTGCGGCGGCGGCGCTCGCAAGCGGAGCCCAACTGGCGATTCTCTCGATGCAGCTCAACCGCTTCAAGACGATCAACGACCGCTTTGGCTATGACATTGGCGACGCCGTGCTCCGGCGGCTGTCGGATGCACTCGAGGGGGACGTTCCGCCCGACGCAGCGTTGGCGCGTCTGGGTGGGGGCGAGTTCGCTGTGTTGGTGGCGGTGGTCGACCAGAACGAGGCCCTGGTCCTAGCCAAGCAATTGCTACGGCGGGTCACCACGCCGATCGAGGAGCAGGGCAAATATATCCAGGTCGGGGCATTCCTTGGTCTGTCGTCGGCGAGTGCGCGCGAGAGCAGCGTGCCCGATCTCTTGCGGCGCGCGGATATTGCCATGGACCATGCCAAGAGCGCGCGCTCGGCTCGGCCGATGTGGTTCGACAGCGGGATGGAGCGTGAACTGATCGCCCATAGCGAGATCGAGCAAGGCATCCGTTTCGGGCTCGATCACGACCAGTTCTTGCCTTTCTTCGAGCCGCAGGTCGACCTTGCTACCGGCAATTTGACCGGGTTCGAGGTGCTGGCCCGCTGGGACCATCCGCTGACCGGGATCATTGCCCCCGATCGCTTCATTGCGATCGCCGAGGAGCATAATCTGATTGGACGGCTGTCGGACCAGATCGTGCGGAAGGCCTTTGCAGCGGCGGTCGATTGGGACTCATCGCTGACCCTCTCGATCAATATCTCGCCGCGCCAGTTCACCGATAGCTGGCTTGCGCAGAAGATCGTGCGCTTGCTTGCCGAGACCGGTTTTCCCGCCGAGCGCCTGGTGGTCGAGGTCACCGAAAGCTCATTATTCGCCGACATCGACCTTGCGCGGACGATCGTTCAGAGCCTTAAAAACCAGGGCATCGCGCTTGCGCTGGATGATTTCGGAAGCGGCTTTTCATCGCTGTCGCATCTAAGCGCTCTGCCATTCGACAAGATCAAGATCGACCGGTCGTTCGTGGCGTCGATCGGCAAGGATCGCCAAAGCGCGGCAATCGTGCGGGCGGTGACGACGATGGCGCAGGCGCTCGACGTTCCGGTCGTCGCCGAAGGGATTGAAGACGCGGCGACGCACGAGACGCTGCTCCAGATGGGCTGTGCGTCCGGCCAGGGCTGGTATTTCGGTAAAGCGATGGCGGCCGAAGACGTCCCGCACATGTTGCGCCAGCATAACGCTCTGCCGCGTAGCGACGTTGACGCGACACCCGGCGCCAACCACGCCAGGGCCTGAACTAGACTGTTGTCCCGCCGCGGGACGGCGGGATCGGACGCTTGGCGGGCACGTTTGCACACATGGTAAAAACAGCGTTAAGTATAAGCCATGTCGACCAGTTGCCGCCCACCCGCCGCCTCAGCCCGAACGTTCGGGCGACGCGTTCAGGGATTCGGGCTGCGGACCGCGCCGCCCGCGGCCACTTGCCGCTCCGAGGATGTGCGGCTGTTCGTAATGACGTTTGTCAGCGGCTTCCTGTTCATGGTGGTGTACTTAGCGTAGCACGGGAGCAGGGGCTCACGCCTCTGCCCGTCAGTCGCAGGCGAGGTGGAGTTTCCAGCCGAGCCATGCTGCGCCGACGCTTGCAATGGCCACGATCAACAGACTGTCGGCGACGGTAACGCCAAGCCTGACCGCGACCGCAAGGATTAAGGTCGCCGCCACCATGAGCCCGGAATTGACGATATTGTTCGCAGCAATGGTGCGCGCCGTTTCTGCTTTGGGCACCGTGGTGGTGAGAAAGGCGTAAAGTGGGACCACGAACATGCCGCCGGCGACTGCTACGCCAAGCAAGTCGAGAACGACCAGCCAGCTACCGTCCATGGCAAGGAAGGTGTCGAAGTCGCGCAGTTCGGCAGAAGGCGCGGGCCAGCTTCGCACACGGCGGAAGAGGTCGAGCACGAACAGGCCCATGAACAATGCCGAAGCAGGTGCATAGCGCGCCCCCACTTGCCCCGCGAGCAAGCGGTTTACCGCGACGGAGCCCAACGCAACCCCGATCGAAAAGGTCGCCAGGAACAGGGTCGCCACGGTCTGATCGGCGCCGAGGGCATTCTTGACCAGCGGCGGAAACTGCGCGGCGAGCACGGCGCCCATCGCCCAGAAGAAGCTGATTGCTATAATCGCCAGGAAAAGCCGCGGTATGTGCAGGGTCCCGCTGACCAGTCGCACCGAAGCGCGCACGATGTGCCAGTCCATCTTAAGCGGAGGAGCGTCAGCGTCCGGTGGGGCAGGCGGCACGAACTGGCCTGCAATACGCCCGATGATTGCGACGATCACGACGCCAAGCGCGGCCCATTCGCCGTGGAAGCTGCCATCGGGGTTTTGCACCACCAGGACGCCGCCGAGCAGGGTTCCGCCAAGGATGCCGATATAGGTCCCGGCCTCCACCAGCCCGGTGCCGCCGAGGACTTCGTCGCCGTCCAGATGCTGAGGCAGGATCGCATATTTGATTGGTCCGAAGAAGGTCGAGTGAACCCCCATTGCGGTCAAGGCGATGAGCAAAAGGGGGATGTTGTGAAGCAGCAAGCCGGCTGCGCCGAACAACATAATGACGACTTCGGCGGTCTTGACGATGCGCACGATGCGCGCCTTGTCCGTGGAATCAGCGAGCTGCCCGGCAAGCGCCGAGAGCAAGAAGAATGGAAGGATGAACAAGGCGCCGGCGATGGCGCTGAAGGCGGCCTCCTGAGCGGCGTCGCGATAAATGCCATAGATGACCAGCATCACCATCGCCGTGCGAAACAGATTGTCGTTAAAGGCCCCAAGAAATTGCGTGACGAAAATCGGCAGGAAGCGTCGGGTGCGCAAAAGGTGGGCGGTGTTCTGCATGTCAGGCGATCAGCTGCGTAGCAGCTTGGGTAGGACTTTCATCGGAAAAACAGGTCCTTATACGCGGCAGCCGGAAGCGCAGCGTTTAACAGCATCGCCGACCGCCGCAAGCAGCCGGGATTTTTGGTTTGGCAGCACGGCGCGTCTGGCCTAGCCACGCTTCTTATGCTCACGCTGCCCAATTTGCTGACTCTGTCGCGGATCTTCGCCGTGCCGATCCTGGTGTTCCTCCTGTGGCGCCCGAGCCCGGTCGATTATGCAATTACCTTCATCCTGTACTGCATCGTCGGTATCACCGATTATTTCGACGGCTATGTCGCGCGAAGCCAGGGGCTAACCTCGCGGCTTGGCCAGTTCCTCGATCCGATCGCCGACAAGATCATGGTCGCGGCCGTGCTGGTCATGCTGATTTCCAGCCGCAAGGCCAATCCGGTGCCCGAGATCGAGGGGATCCACATCATCGCCGCGCTGATCATCCTGCTGCGTGAAATCTTCGTGTCGGGACTGCGCGAATTTCTGGCGCCGCTCAACGTGTCGATGCCGGTCAGCCGGCTCGCCAAGTGGAAGACATCCTTTCAGCTGATCGCGCTTGGTGCGCTGATCCTGGGCGGGGCGGTGCCGCAGCAATATTGGGTCCACACGCTTGGCCTTGCGAGCCTGTGGCTGGCGGCGGCACTGACGCTGGTGACGGGATATGACTATCTGCGGACCGGGCTCAAGCATTTCGATTGATCGCTTTTAGCGATCGTCACGCCGAAGTTTAATCGCTTTGACCGATGCCGGCGTGGCACTAATATCCTTACAACTATTAGAGGAGACTGAAGCATGGACGCGATCACTGGTGAAGGCGGCTGCCCGATGAAGGGCACCAAGGCGCGCTCCTTGCTGGGCCGGACAAACAATCATTGGTGGCCCGAAGCGCTGCCGGTGGAGATGCTTCACCAGCATGGGGTCTCGCCCAATCCGATGGGCGAGGACTTCGACTATGCCAAAGCATTCAAGGCGCTCGATTATAATGCGCTGAAAGCCGATCTCACGGCGCTGATGACCGATAGCAAGCCGTGGTGGCCGGCCGACTATGGCCATTACGGTCCGTTCATGATCCGAATGGCGTGGCACGCCGCGGGGACCTATCGAGTGACTGACGGGCGTGGCGGGTCGTCGAGTGGACAGCAACGGTTCGAGCCGCTCAATAGCTGGCCCGACAATGGCAATCTGGACAAAGCACGGCGGCTGCTGTGGCCGATCAAGCAGAAGTACGGCAAGCATATCAGCTGGGCCGACCTGTTTATCCTCGCCGGCAATGTCGCGATCGAAAGCATGGGCGGACCGGTGTTCGGGTTCGGCGGCGGGCGCAGGGACGTCTACCAGTCCGAGGGCGACACCTTCTGGGGCGCGGAAGAGATTTGGGTAAGCGACGGTGCGCCGACGCGCATCACCGACGATCTGCCAGAGCTCGAAGGTCCACTCGCCGCGATCCAGATGGGGCTGATCTACGTCAACCCCGAAGGCCCCGGCGGCAATCCCGATCCGTTGCAGTCGGCCCGCGACATGAAGGCGACCTTCCAGCGCATGGCGATGAACAGCGAAGAGACGGTGGCACTTACGGCCGGCGGCCACGCCTTCGGCAAGGCGCATGGCGCCAAGCCAGCGGACACGTTCCGCAACAATCCTGCGTCGGAAGAAATTCACCTGCAGGGCATGGGCTGGCTGACCGACGAACA
>JALYRC010000193.1 GCA_030855555.1 Pseudomonadota bacterium | reverse complement strand
ACGCGGGTTGTTCACCTCGTTCATCCAGACGACCGCGACGCTCGGACTGTTCGCTGCGCTGCTCGTCGTCATCGGCACACGCACCGCGCTTGGTGAGGAAGCATTCGCCGACTGGGGCTGGAGAATTCCGTTCCTGCTGTCGATCGTGCTGCTCGCCGTGTCGATGTACATCCGCATGCAGCTGTCCGAAAGCCCGGTATTCCAGGAGATGAAGGACCAAGGCAAGACATCCAAGGCGCCGCTGACCGAGGCATTCGGCAACTGGGCCAATCTCAAGATTGTGCTCATTGCGCTGATTGGCGCCGTCGCCGGACAAGCGGTGGTGTGGTACACGGGCCAGTTCTACGCGCTCTTCTTCCTTGAAAAGACGCTCAAGGTCGACGGCGCTACGGTTAACATCATGATTGCGATCGCACTGGCGTTGGCCACTCCGTTCTTCGTTTTCTTCGGTTGGCTGTCGGACAAGATCGGGCGCAAGCCCATCATCATGACCGGATGTGCGCTCGCCGCGCTGACCTACTTCCCACTGTTCAACACGCTGACCGAGGCGGCCAATCCGGCGCTGTATCGGGCGCAAAGCACTACGCCCGTGACGATCGTCGCCAATCAGGACGAATGCTCGTTCCAGTTCGACCTGATCGGGAAGAACAAGTTCGACGCCCGTTCGTGCGACGTCGCAAAGGCCTACCTCGCCAAGGCGTCGGTATCATACGAGAATATAGAGGCTCCGGCAGGGACCGTCGCGAGCATCCGGATCGGCAATCAGATCATCCCCGGGGTTGATACCAATGCGGTCACGGGCGATGCAAGGAAAGCGGCAATTACCGCGTTCCAAGCTCGCACAAAGGCGGCTTTGACGGCGGTGGGTTACCCCGCCAAGGCGGACCCGGCGCAGGTCAACAAACCGCTCGTCGTCGGCGTCCTGATCCTCCTCGTGCTATACGTGACAATGGTTTACGGGCCGATCGCTGCGCTGCTGGTGGAGCTCTTTCCCACGCGGATCCGCTACACCTCGATGTCGCTGCCGTATCATATCGGAAATGGATGGCTTGGCGGGTTTTTACCGACGACGGCCTTCGCCATGGTCGCAGCGACGGGCAATATCTATTATGGCTTGTGGTACCCGGTGACAGTTGCAGTCATCACGCTAATCGCGGGACTGCTGTTCCTGCCAGAGACGTTCAAGCGGAAGCTTTCGGATTAGGCTTTCTCAATCAAGTTTTGATGGCCGCACACCGGTCGTCGTCCGTTGCGGGGTGTCGCGGCATGACTTCGGTAACTTCTACTTCTACCCCTGAAAGACAGCTGGATTTTCGAACTTTCGTCTCTTCGCGTCTAATTTCCGCGTGCCGGCCCTATGAGCCCGGGTTGAGGTGCCATTCCTGGGCCGCAAGTAAGGCGAATGTCGCGAGCCAGTGCTCGCCCGCATAGTCGCTTGCGATGTGAGGCAAAGCGGCGTCGAAGTGGCGCAGCGCAGTGGCTTCGGCACGCTCGGCCACGTCGGGTCCGAGTTTCGGTGCAAGCGCTTTCCAGGACCACGCCCGACTGAAGTTCAGCCCGTCCAAGTGAGCAATCTTGCCGTCGCTTCGGTCGCTCACAGTCACTGGCGTGAACAGCGTCGCGGGTTCACCCCGCGCCATGTTTGGAAGGAAGTTGCAGAACCATTCGGCGAAGCCGCTCGCAGGCAATATCCGTACCATGCACAGAGCTTCGGACAACGCCGGAGACAGAAATTCATCGCCACCGGGCTCCCACGCCTGGCAATCGCGGTCGGTAATGAATTTCTCGATTGCCCAGGCGCGTATCGTCCGGGCCAGGTCGGGGTCAAAACGATCGGCCCACTCCACCGAGAGGATTAATGCAAACGCGGTATTGAAGTGCGTCCCGACGCGGATCGGGTAGGTCAGTTTCGAGAGATAGACTTTCAGTCGTTCAGCAAATGCGCGCGCCAGGGATTCGAGCTCGGCCGCCCATGCGCGGCCGTCATGGCGCGTTGCTTCGAGGTGCAGGTACAATAACCACGCCCAGCCATAGGGCCGCTCGAACCCCGCTGAAGAAGGGCGATCGAGATACGCAGTCTCGGCTGCGACCTTGTCCGAGGTGAAGGTCCGATCGGCAAGTTCGGTAATCGCCGCGGCCTCTCCCATCTTCGGAAACAGGCGGCGCAAGGTGAGAAGGGTCCACCATCCGTGGACGCAGCTGTGCCAGTCGAAGCTGCCGAAGAACATCGGATGAAGCGCCCGTGGTGGAAGCGCATCCTTGTCGCCGATCAGCACATGGTCGAGCTTGTGGGGATATTCCTTCCCTACATGACCGAGCGCGATCGTCGCGAAGCGCGCCGCAAGTGCCGCGTCTAATTTCATCGGAAGGCCGCCAAATAGATGATGATTATGTTGATCGCCAGCAACGGCAGTGCCGTCGCAATCTGCGCGCGAATTACCCCATATTGATCCTTTAGTTCGAGCAGCGCCGCCGGCACCAGATTGAAGTTTGCGGCCATGGGGGTCATCAGCGTGCCGCAGAAGCCTGCCAGCATCCCGACCGCGCCGACCACCGCGGGATCGCCGCCATATTGCTTGATCAGCAGCGGAACGCCGATGGCCGCGGCCATTACCGGGAAGGCTGCGAAAGCATTGCCCATGATCATGGTAAAGATCGCGATTCCGAGCCCGAACACGGCGACGGTCAGGAACACACTTCCTTCGGGTATGACCATCCGGGTCATGGACCCGATAGCGTCGCCTACGCCCGCGGCAGCGAACAGCACGCCGAGCGAGGCAAGCAATTGCGGAAGCACGGCCGCCCAGCCGATCGCGTCGATCAGGCGGCGCCCTTCCTGAAGCGGTGCGAGCGTGGGCGGGCGCAGCCAGGCGAAGATGGCGCCAATGGCAAGGAGCACCCCAAGGCCTAGGAATACGTAGGTCTCGCGCTTCTCCTCGATGAGGCCGGTCTCTCCGAGCGCGGTGTAATTATAGGCAAGCGTTCCAAACAGGGCGGTGACCGGGATGATCAGGGCAGGCAGGAACAGGCGATTGCCGACGCGTTCGGAGGACGCCTCGCGCTCCGCCAGACTGGTTGTCGCCGGGTTGCTGCGACCAATAAATCCAAACCCCGCAAGCCCCGCCAAGGCAAGGACAAGCAGCCCGTTGGCAAAGTCGCCGATGGCATCTCCGCCAAGCAGGCTCAGGGCCATCAAACCCCAGAAAGCGGCATTGCCGAAACGCCTTGAATGCGACCGATCCAGCGCGGAAAGGATGGCAAAGGCCGCGAACATGGAGCCGGCCAAGGCATAAAGGGCGGGCAGGCCGATCATCGACTGTTCCTCCCCAAACGGCGATCGAGCATCACCAGTCTCGCGCTGTGAATGAGGAAGGCTGCGATTGCAGTGGGGATCGCCCACAACGCAAGCTCGAGCGGAGCGAGATTATAACCATAAGTGGCGAGCGTTTGCTGGATCAGGACGATCGACCCGATCGCGAAGAAAATATCCTCCCCGAAGAACAGGCCCACATTGTCCGTGGCCGCTGCTTGCGCCTTGATCACTTCGGAATCAGCCTCGCTGAGTTCGCCATGCTGCTTCTCGGCCGCGGCAAGGGCCATGGGGGCAACGAGGGGGCGCACCGTCTGGGGGTGGCCCGCAGTGGAGTGCAGGCCGATCGCGGCGGTTACCTGACGGTAGAGCAGATATAATATGAGCAGGCGCCCGGTCGTCGCATTTTTAAGCGAGCGGATAAGGCCGGCGGCGCGCTGCTGCAAACCGAACCGCTCAAGCAGGCCGATCACCGGCAGCACAATCCACACAATGGCGATGATTCGGTTGTCGTTGAACGCCTTGCCGAAGGTCGAAACGACCTCGATTGAGTCCATCCCGGCGATCAGTCCCGTAACGATGGCCGAGGCGGTGACGACCAGCATCGGGTTCAGCTTGAGCGCGAAACCCATAACGACCAGCGCGATCCCGATAAGGGGCCAATAATTGATCATGCCTGTTCCTCTCCAAACCCACCGCCGCCGGGAGTCTCGATCACGAAGCGATCGCCCGCGTCCATGTCCGCGGATTGAGTAGCCGACAATATCTCGATACGCCCGTCGCGTCGTTCGACCCAGTTGCGGCCGGGCATGGCGTCACCCCCGCCGGCGAGCCCGCGCGGGGGAACGGTGCGCCGATTAGCAAGGATGTTAGCGCGCATCGGTCCGAGGAAGGTCAACCGCCTGACGACCCCGTTGCCGCCAGGATGGGCACCGCGACCCCCCGATCCGCGGCGGATCGCGAATTCGTCGAGGCGCACGGGGAACCGGCTCTCCAATATTTCAGGATCGGTCAGGCGGCTGTTGGTCATGTGGGTCTGGACCGCGTCGGTGCCATCATGGTCGACGCCCGCGCCTGACCCACCGGCGATGGTTTCATAATATTGATGGCGCGCATTGCCGAAGGTGAAATTGTTCATCGTTCCCTGCGACGGGGCTAGGCGGCCAGTTGCGGCGAACAGAGCGTCGGTAATCACCTGGCTCGTCTCGACATTCCCCGCGACCACGGCCGCTGGGAAGACCGGATTGAGCATCGAGCCATCGGGAACGACGATCTCGATCGGACGCAAGCAACCGTCGTTCATCGGGATCATGTCGTCGATCAGGGTCCTGACGACGTAGAGCGACGCGGCACGGACAATGGCGCGCGGCGCATTGAAATTGTTCGGCAGCTGGGAGCTGGTGCCGTTGAAATCGAAGACCGCGGAGCGCGCCGCCCGATCGACGCGAATGGCCACTTTGACCTTGGCGCCATTGTCCATTCCATAACAAAATTGGCCGTCGTCGAGCCGGTCGATCAGCCGACGCACCGATTCCTCGGCATTGGCCATGACATGGTTCATGTAGGCCGCGACGACCTCAGCCCCATAATCACTGGCGGCACCAATCAGCGCCTCGGCTCCGCGAGCGCAGGCGGCGATCTGGGCACGCAAGTCGGAAATGTTCCGGTCCGGGCTCCGGGCGGGATAGGGGCCGCTACCAAGAAGCTCGCGCATCTCGGCTTCGCAAAAACGCCCCTCGTCGAGCAGCAGGAAATTGTCGATCATCACCCCCTCATCGCCGATCGTGCGGCTGTCAGGGGGCATCGATCCGGGGGCAATTCCCCCAATGTCGGCATGGTGACCGCGCGCGGCAACGAAGGCTGACGGGCTTGCCGCGCCGCCAAAGAAGATCGGCATGATGACCGTAACATCCGGCAGATGCGTGCCGCCGCGATAGGGGTCGTTGAGCGCGTAGGCGTCGCCTCGACGGATCCCGCGGCCGTCGGATCCTTCGCTCCGCCCTTCGATAATCGTCCGGACGCTTTCGCCCATCGAACCGAGGTGCACCGGAATATGCGGTGCATTGGCGATCAGTGCGCCCTCGGCGTCGAACAAGGCGCAGGAAAAATCGAGCCGCTCTTTGATGTTGACCGATACCGCGGTCGACTGCAGAGCCACGCCCATTTCCTCGGCAATGGCCATGAAGAGATTGTTGAAAATCTCGAGCCTTACAGGGTCGACCTCGGTCCCGATCGCATGGTCGCGCTCAAGCGGAACCGTTCGCGTCAATATCAACGTCGCGTCTTCAGCGCGCGCCGCACTCCAGCCGGACTCGACGACAGTTGCCGAAGAAGCTTCGACGATGAGCGCAGGACCATCGACCGACTGACCACTAGCAAGCGCGCCGCGCCGAAAGGCATTCCACTTGCCCGTCTTGATCGGTTCGGCGCCGTGCCCGGCAACCATCTCTCCGGCCTCTGACCGCGCGCCGCTGGCGACCGCCTCGACGCTCAGCGTATCGATAACGGGCTCAGCCGCATCGACGAAGCCGAACCGCTTGCGATGAAGTTCGTCGAATGCGGTACGCATCGCTTCGGGAGCCGCCAACGCCACTTCGATGGTGCTGTCACTTCCGGGGGCTCGGAGGCGTGCGCGGCGGTAAAGGACGATCTTCGCCGCTGGGAATCCTTGCGCCGTGAGATCCTGTCGCGCCGTGTGTTCCAGCTCCGCCAGCCTGCCCGAGAAGTCGTCGCCAAGCGCCCGCAGCCAGCTTACTTCCCGAAATGACTTCACGTCGGCGAGGCCAATTCCATACGCCGACAGCACCCCCGCGAGCGGATGGATCAGGATCCGCTCCATGCCCAGCGCGTCAGCCACCCGGCAGGCGTGCTGCCCCCCGGCCCCGCCGAAGCAGGCGAGCGTGTAGCGCGTGACGTCATGTCCACGCGCGATCGAGATCTTGCGGATCGCGGCGGCCATATTGTCGACTGCAATGTCGAGAAATCCCTCGGCAATCCGGTTGAGTGGCAAGCGCACGCCGGTCGCCCGCTCGATGTTGTGGGCGATTTCCTCGAGGCGGATCCGGCTCGGCTCCGGGTCGAGCTGCTCGTCCCCATTCTCGCCGAACACCGCAGGGAAATGCTCGGCGCTGATCCGTCCGAGGAAGACGTTGCAATCGGTAACCGTCAACGGTCCGCCCCTGCCATAACTCGCCGGCCCGGGCCGGGCACCGGCCGACTCTGGTCCGACCCTGAACCGCATGCCGTCGAAATGGCACACCGACCCCCCTCCCGCGGCAATGGTGTGGATCTGCATCATCGGTGCCCGGATGCGGACTCCGGCCACGACATTCTCGTCGCCTAGCTCATACTGGCCTGCGAAATGCGACACGTCCGTCGAAGTGCCGCCCATGTCGAAACCGATTAACCGGTCGGCGCTGTGAGGCGCGCTTGCCGCGACCATTCCAACGACCCCGCCCGCGGGACCCGACAGCACCGCGTCCTTGCCACGGAAAAGCCGTGCGTCGGTTAGGCCGCCGTTCGACTGGATAAATTGCAACCGAGTGCCGTCAATAAGGCCCATCGCGACTCGATCGACGTAACGGCTCAGGATCGGCGAGAGGTAGGCGTCGACAACGGTCGTATCGCCACGTCCGATCAGCTTGATCAGCGGCGCAACCTCATGGCTCACCGATACCTGCAGGAAACCAAGCTCTCGCGCAATCACCGCCAAGCGCGCCTCATGATCGGCAAAGTGCCAGCCGTGCATCAGCACGATCGCCAGCGCATTATAGCCCTCCCCGCGCAATTGTACGAACGCAGCGTGCGCCGCTGCTTCGTTGAGCGGTACGATGACCCCACCATCGACCCCGACCCGCTCGTCGATCTCGACGACACGGTCATAGAGCATCGACGGCAGCTCAATCTTGCGCGCGAAAATATGCGGGCGCGCCTGATATCCGATCCGCAACGCGTCCTTGAATCCTCGGCTTATCGCCAGCGCGGTACGCTCGCCCTTACGCTCAAGCAGCGCGTTGGTCGCTACCGTGGTGCCCATGCGGACCTCACTGTATGACCCGCCCTCTGACGCGATTATGCGACGGACGCCTTCGAGCGCGGCGTCGTCATAAGCGTTAGGGTTTTCGGAAAGCAGCTTTTCGACGCGCACGCGCCCGTCCGAGTGTTGCGCAACCACGTCGGTAAAAGTACCCCCGCGATCAATCGCAAATGACCAACCTGTGCTCACGGTCCCTCCAAGCAAATATACGTCCCGGTCTCCAACGTATTTTCGTTCGCCATCTGCAGGGCACGCAGCTCACGTTTACCGATGTCGATAGGATGGTCCGCAATCCGCAATCGTTCTTTACGCCCACTTTTACCATGTCCGTCTTCGTTCGAAGACGAAAGCAAAACTATGCGAGCGAATAGCCGATCTCGAAAAATTTATGCCCAACTGCCGACGGTCCGCAATCGGCCGATACTGTTGAAAAAGTCGGACGGCGGCTCGGACGGGCGATTTCGCGGAATTAGCGAAAAACAGAATCGAGCAATAACAATGGCTTAGCTTGGCACCGAACGCTGAAAGAAATTCGCGGTGCCCGGACTTTTTCAACAGTATCGGC
>JALYRC010000187.1 GCA_030855555.1 Pseudomonadota bacterium | reverse complement strand
ATGTCGGGCGTGACGATGACGCGCCGAAGCCACTGGTCGAAGAGCGGTGGCAGTCGGATATTGCTGTGGCTGAACATTGCGGTGGCGTTGAGCAAGATTTCGAAGACCATCACCGCCAGTGCCGGCGTGCCAAGCAGGACGATGGCGCCAAGCTTGACGACCATCGACAACAGAAATTCGAGGGGATGGAAGCGAACTCCGGTGGTCACGTCAATGTCGAGGTCGGCATGGTGCATGCGATGAAGCCGCCACAGCAAGGGATTGGCGTGGAACAGCACATGCTGCCCGTAAATGAGCAGGTCGAGCAGGATGATCGAGATGATGACCGCAAGCCAATGCGGCACCGCCACCAGGTTGAGCAGACCCCACCCTTTGGCTTCTGCGACCAGCGCAAGCCCGACGGCGGCGGTCGGAAAAAGCAGTCGCACCAGCACGGCGCCAATCACCACCGTGCCGGCATTGCCCGGCCAGCGCCGCCACCGCTTGACCGCCAGGGGGCGGCGCGGCGCCGCCAGTTCTGCAGCGACCAGCACCCCCAGAGCCGCGGCAAAAACTGCGATCCGGATCAACGGTTCGGCGTCGATCACTTGCTTCGTCTGGTCAGGGCCGATCATGACCCAGGGATAGACTATTGCGAATGATTTTGTCGTTACTTTTCCGCAACGCACGCCCCCGTCTGCATTGGCCGACGCGCGCCCCGCCCCGCGATCAAACTTGTTCTAAATGCGGCAAAAATCGGAACTAGGACGGCCAGAGTCTGTTCTGACTCCATTCATCGAACAGAAAGGCCCTAACCATGCAGCCTCAATCCGAAACCATGTCCGGCGTCGGCAGCGAAGTATTGTCCGACGCCAAGAATGTCGGCGCGTCCGCCGTCAACCGACTGCACAGTGAAGTCGACGCGCGCAAGGATGATGCGGTCACTCAGGCGCAGTCCGTTTCGAGCGCCATCGAGCAAGCCGCCGACGGCCTCGACCCCAACGCGCCGCAGTGGCTAAAGTCCGCCTTCCAGCAGGGCGCCCAGCAGGTTCAGAAGTTCGCTTCGACGCTGGATCAGAAGGACAGCCGCCAGCTCGTCAACGACGTCAGCGACTTCGCCCGCAATTCCCCCGGCACTTTCCTTGCGGCATGCGCCGCAGCGGGCTTCGCCGCCGCGCGGGTATTCAGGGCCGGCAGCAGCGAAAATAGCACAAGCCAGCTGGGATCGATCGGCACCGACTATTCCGGGACCGACAATTATTCGACCGGCACCTATTCGAGCGACACCTATTCGCCGTCGACTACCAGCTCGAGCTCCAGCTCCTTCGGCTCGCAGAACTCGACGGGTGGCCCGCAAGCGGACTTTACGTCGTGAGCGCCGGCATAGGGGACACCCACACCGAACCGCACGTAATCGGTCGGTCGGGCCCGTCGCCTTCTGCAGGTGGCGGCGACAATATCGTCGATCTGCTACGTGAGCTTGTCGGCCAGGGGACTCACCTTGCCGACCAGCAGTTGAGCCTGATGAAGGCCGAAGTGCGCGAAAGCGCGGCTGACATCAAGACCGCCGTCGGCGGGATGCTTGGTGCGGCAGTAGTCGGCATTTCCGGTCTCGGCGTCGTGCTGATGGGCATTGCCTACCTGCTGGCCGACGCGATCGACAATACCGGCCTGGCGACGCTTATCGTCGGCGCGGTCACGCTCCTGCTTGCTTATGTCCTTTACCGAAGCGCGGCCACCAAGATGAGCACTACCCACATTGCCCCCGAACGGACGCAGCGCACGCTGCAGCGCACGCCAGACGCCGTTCGCGGCGACCTTTAAGAGGATTTGTAACATGACCGATACCACCACGACCGAAGATCCCGCCGCGATCGAACTCGATATCCGTCGCACGCAGGACAATATGAGCCGCACTGTCGACAAGATCGGCGATCAGTTGAGCATCAAGAATGTGTTCAACGCTTTGCTAGACAAGGCCGACGAGAATAATGTCGATGCGCGCATGCTGGTCGACGGCGCGCGCCGCAATCCGATCGCGCTTGGCCTTATCGCCGCCGGTGCCATCTGGCTTGTCAGCGACAAGGACTCGAAGATTCCGGAATTCGGCGGCAAATCGGGCAAGTTCGGCAAGTCGGGCGATGACACGTTCGGCGCCGACTTCGACGGCGATTACGACATCCATCACCGCGATTATGTGGCACACATGACGAGCATCGAGCAGGGCGCGGACGAGGACATCGGGGGCTATCAGCGCCGCCGCGATCTTGCCCGGTCCAACTTCTTCATGGTCGAACGCGATTATGACGAAGACGACAGCAGCTTCCGCCAGCGCCTCGACGGAATGTCTGACAAATTCCGTGAGAAGCGTCGTGCATGGGCCGAGAGTTCGGACCAGGCGCAAGCTACGGCGAAGCGCAAGGCGCAGGCCGCTGTTGGCAAGGCCCAGGACTTGTACACCGACAACCCACTGGTCGGCGGAATCCTTGCCGCCGCTGTCGGCGCTGCCTTCGGCTCTGCCTTGCCAATCACCCGGCAGGAACAGGACAAGCTCGGCGGCCTTGGTGAAAAAGCACGCGATGTGATCGACGAGAATAAGGAACAGGTCACGTCGCAACTGCGCGAGAAGAAGGACCAGTTGCTCGACAAGGCGGACGCAGCGCTCCAGCCTTCGAACACGTCAACCTCGACCTCGACCGCGACGGAATCTCAGGGCAGTTCCGGCAATTTCCAACAGTCGGATACGCCGTTCATCGCCGGCCGATAAACCGTCAGCCGGCAAGCAAGGCCCCGGGCAACTCCTGTCGCCCGGGGTCTTGTCTCGTCTCAAAAATGCTGTCCTACATCCGGGTAACCTGCCATCGTTCGGGCGCAGCGATCGTCGCCCGCAGCCCGGAGGCCCAATTGGTAGGCCTCCCGGAGGCTTTAGTGAACTTATGACCTTAAGCGCGCAGCGCCGCAGCCGCTTCCGCTTCGCGCTGCAGGGTTCGCGCCATCTGGCTCATGCCATTGAGATACGGTTTCGGCACAAATTGCTCCCCAAACCCTGCCGCCGCAGCCGCGCGCAACGTCCAGCTCGGGTCGATCAGATGCGGACGGCCAAGCGCGACAAGGTCCGCTCGCCCGGCGAGCAAGATCGCATTGGCCTGGTCGGGGTCGGTGATATTGCCAACCGCCATCGTCGCCAGCTTTGCCTCGTTGCGGATCTTGTCCGAAAAGGGCGTCTGGAACAGCCGGCCATAGACCGGCTGCGCCGACGACCAGGTCTGCCCCCCCGACACGTCGATCAGGTCGGCCCCGGCATTGGCAAACGCTTCGGCGATCAGCACGGCCTCGTCGGGGGTCACCCCGTCCTCCCCAGCCCAGTCGGTCGCCGAGATGCGCACCGACATTGGCCGCTCCGATGGCCAGGCGGCGCGCATCGCTTCGAACACCTCGATCGGGAAACGCAGCCGGTTGGCGAGAGACCCGCCATATTCGTCACTGCGCTTGTTCTGCAGCGGCGTGATGAAGCTCGACAGCAGATAGCCGTGGGCAGCATGAAGCTCGATCATGTCGAACCCCGCCTCGACCGCTTGCAGCGTCGCCGCGACGAATTGTTCGCGCACCTCGATCATGTCGGCACGCGTGATCGCTCGCGGCGCATCGTTGCGCTCGCTCCACGCAACATCGGACGCAGCGATCAGCGGCCAATTGCCTTGCTCAAGCGGCGCATCCATCGCCTCCCAGCCAATCTGGGTCGATCCCTTGCCGCCGGAATGGCCAAGCTGGAGGCAGATCTTCGCCGCCGATTGACCATGGACGAACTCCGTCACCCGCCGCCAACCTGCGACATGCTCGGCGGCATACATCCCCGCGCACCCCGGCGTGATCCGCGCGCTCGGCGAAATGCAGGTCATTTCGGTAAAGATGAGTCCGGCACCTCCTTGAGCCCGCGCGCCATAGTGGACAAGGTGGAAGTCGCCCGGCGTCCCGTCCACTGCCGAATAGGTCGCCATCGGCGAGACGACTATGCGATTGCGAAGCGGCATTTCGCGCAACGCGAACGGAGCGAACATCGGCGGCGCAGCGCGGTCATGTCCGCTCGCGCGTTTCCAGAACGCGGCTTCCGTCCGGCCAAGCCAGTCGCCATCGCGCATCCGCAGATTCTCATGACTGATACGCTGGGACCGGGTGAGTAGCGAATAAGCGAATTGCCACGGTTCGAAGTCGAGATAGCGCTCCACCGCCTCGAACCATTCGGTGGAGTTGCGCGCACTATTCTGCAGCTTGAGCACTTCGACCGAACGTACTGCTTGATAGTCCGCAAGCGCCTCCGCCAAGGGCTTGCCCGGCTGATTCAGCACCTCGGCAAGCATGATCGCATCTTCGACCGCAAGCTTGGTCCCGGACCCGATTGAAAAATGCGCGGTATGGGCGGCATCACCAAGCAGCACGATCTTGCCGTCGTTCCACCGCTCGCAGGTCAGCCGCCGGAACTGGAGCCACGCCGCCGATCCGCGCAGATGGGCAGCGTTGCCGATCAATGCGTGGCCATCGAGGTGCGCCGCGAAGATCGCCTCGCACGCGGCGATGGTCTCCTGCTGGCTCATCTTCTCGAACCCGAGTGCTGCCCAGGTCGCGGGCGCACATTCGACGATGAAGGTCGAACAGTCGTCGGCAAACCGATAGGCATGGGCCCAAATCCAGCCCGCTTCAGTCTGCTCGAAGGCGAAAGTGAAGGCCTCGAACAATTTGCTCGTCCCGAGCCAGATGAAGCGGTTGGCGCGCTGATCAATGTCGACGCCAAACGCCGATGCGCGCGAAGTCCGGGTCCGGCTATTGGCGCCGTCGGCGGCAATCACCAGGTCCCAGTCACCATCGTCGCTCGCATCATTTTCGCAATCAAACTGAATCACCACGCCAAGCGCCCGGGCACGCTCGGTCAATATTTCGAGCAAGCGTTTGCGCCCGATGCCGATGAAGCCGTGACCCGACGAAACGATCGACTGCCCATGCACGCGCACGTCAATGTCATCCCAATGAGCGCATTCCTGGGCAATCACTTCGCCGGAAAGCGGGTCGTTGCGGACGAGATTGTCTACGGTCTGGTCGGAAAAGACCACGCCCCAGCCGAAGGTGACCCCCTCGGCGTTGCGCTCGAAAACATGAATGTCGTGCGATGGTTCGCGCAGCTTCATCGATATGGCGAAGGTAAGCCCCGCCGGTCCTGCGCCGATGCACTTGATCCTCATGCGTCGGCTTCCGAAGCGGCAAGGAATTGATCGACCGCAATGTTGAATATTTCGGGCTGTTCGAGGTTGGCGAGATGGCCCGCGTCAGCGATCGTCTGCAGCGTGATCGGTGGTCGCACAGACGCCGCGCTTCCCACCTGTTCAGCCAAGTCACGCGACAGCGCCGGCGGCGTGATTGCGTCTTCTTCGCCCACGAGGATGAGCGTCGGCACGTCGATCGATGCAGCTCGGTCCTGCTGATCGGCGAGCCACACCGCCGCCGCTCCGACGCGAAAGGCCGCGGGATCGATCGCCGCCATTGTCGCACTCACTTCATTCCTGATCGCCTCGCTTGCCGCCTCGCCGAGCAGCAAGGGCGCGCGACCTTCGGCCAGATCGCGCATCGTCATCGCCTGACTTGCCGCAACCGATCGATCATGGATTGCCGCGCCGTCGGGGTGCACGGCGAAACTGTCCGCCAGAATCAGCGATGCGCAACGTGCCGGCGCAATCGCGTGCATTGCAATCGCAATCACCCCTCCAAGCGACAAGCCACAGATATGCGCGCGCTCGATCCCGAGCGCATCGAGCGTCGCAAGTGCTGCGCGGGCGAAGTCGTCGCGCGTCGCCTCGGCATGAAGCTCGCTCTCCCCATAGCCCGGATAGTCGATTGCGATGGCCCGGCGCGTGGTGCCGAAATGTTCGAGCTGCGGCCGCCACGCGCTCTTGTCGGACCCCACCCCATGCAGGAACAGGATCGGTGTCGCGGGCCCGCCGCCCGCCTTCGACAACCCGATCCGCCCCACGCTCGTTTTGATCACGCCCATCGCGGCATGATGGAGCGGGCGCGATGCTTTGCAAAGGGGGGCAGCCTTAGTAGGAAGGCCAATGACCAGCATGACCGTCAATGGCGAAGCAATCCGCTATCGGCTCGACCCGGACACGCCCTTGCTTTGGGCGCTGCGCGATGCGTCCAATCTGACGGGTACGAAATATGGCTGCGACAGTGGCGACTGCGGGGCGTGCACGGTCATCGTCGATGGCCGCGCCACGCTAAGCTGCAGCATTTCGATCGCCGCACTGGAAGGTGCGGACGTGACCACAATCGAAGGCCTGCCGGCTGATCGCTCGCACCCGATCCAACAGGCGTGGCAAGCCGAGCAAGTAACTCAATGCGGGCGCTGCGACCCGGGTTATTTGATGGGACTTGCTGCCTTGTTCGCGACCGATCCCGCGCCGGGCCAAGCCGAACTCGATCGCCTGCCCAATCGCTGTCGCTGCGGCGCTGGCCCACGAATCGTCAAGGCGGTCCAACGCGCCGCGAACGCCGCACGACCAGCTCCCCGCGCGCCGTTACCAAATCGCTTAACCGAGGCACCTTAATTCATTCAGCGTCCGCTCATAATCCGGAGCGGAAAAACCGTCTCATCAGTGGCGATGTTTCGGCTGGAGTATCAAGATGCGCAAACTCATTATTTCCCTTCTCCTTGCCGGTGCTGCGTCGATGCCCGCCCTCGCCCAGGATCAAGAAGGTGGGCATGAACGCGTGGGCGGCCACTCCGCTCACGCCGACAGTGGCGAAATGGACCGTGCAACACGGCGCGCCGAGCGGGCCGAACGGACGGAAGCGAGGCGTGCCGAGCGCCCCCAACAGGTCGAACGACGGGCGCGACATTCGGATGCGCACGTCAATGTTGTGGGACCAAGCCACAGCGACAGTCAGTCCGGCACCGGCCATCGGACCTCCCATCGAGACGCGCGACGGGAGCACAGGGACCTGCATGCGACCGATCCGAGCCGGCGTGAGCATCGCGACTTCCATCGCGACCAGACTCGCGATCATCGCACGGAGCATCGCAGCTGGGACCGTGGCAGCCGGCGCGGCGGGCATGGTGACTATCATCGCGACGTGAATCGCGAGCATGGTGAACTTCACGCCAGCGACCCCAACAGGCGCGAGCATCGCAACTGGCATCAGGACGTAACCCGCCAGCATGACCGTCGCCATTCGGCGTGGGATTCAAGCTGGCGACGGGACCGATCGTACGACTGGCGTCGTTACCGCAGCCGCTACAACTCGTTGTTCAATCTCTCAAATTACTACGACCCCTATCGCAGCAACTACCGCCGCTTCTCGATCGGCATCAGTCTGTGGCCGAGCTATTACAGCTCGCGTTACTGGCTCAACGATCCGTGGCAATATCGCTTGCCGCCGGCTTATGGCCCGTACCGCTGGGTGCGCTATTATAATGACGCCCTGCTCGTGAATATCTACACCGGGCGCGTCGTCGACGTGGAGTACGGCTTCTTCTGGTAGTCGCCACCAGTTATTTGTCGAAAAGAGGCGTCGCGGGCTATCGCGGCGCCCTTGGTGGTTTAAGGCCACGAACAATCACCTCAATCGGATAACCGCCAGATGCGCTCTTTGTCCTACCTTGCCCTTGCCAGCCTGGCGCTCAATTCCTGTGCCACTCAGCCTGTCTTGGCTCCCGTTTCGGTCGCTCCGCCGGCCCCGCGGATGAGCCAGGCGCAGGCACATGACGCGTTGTTCGCACTGTTCAAGGCAAGCGACGAAGCTTCGCTCAAGCTTAACCCGCTCGAGGCCTTGTTCCGCGGCGACATGCGTTACGCCGATCGCTTCGGGGATATGATCAGCGACAATTATTTCGCTGCTTCCCGCGCTGCCGCCGCGCGCGATCTTGCAGCACTGAATGCAATCGACCGCTCGCTCCTCAGCCCAACGGACCAGATCGCCTTCGACACATTTGCGTTCAGCACAAAGGACGCTCTTTCGAAGCTGAACCCGGAGTTGCTTGCGCTGACGGCAGTGCGCCCGATCAATCACTTTTCCGGCTTGCAGACCTATTACCCAACCCTGTCGAGCGGCAAGGGCGCAGCGCCTTTCGCGACCGTCGCCGATTATGACAATGCGTTGAAGCGCCACATTGGCTATGTCCAATTTCTCGACGCAGCGATTGCCCGCTTTCGCCAGGGCACGGCGTCCGGCGTGGTCGACACCAGGCTAACCATTCGCAATGTCATAGACCAGCTTGACACCCAGCTTGCGCAATCGCCCGAACAGTCCGCTTTCTATGGTCCCGTGCGCAACTTCCCGACGGCGATCGGCGAAGGCGACCGCGCCCGTTTGGCGCGCGAATATCGCGCCGTGATGGCCGATCGTATCTTTCCCGCCTATCGCCGCCTGCGAGATTATTTGAAGAACGATTATCTGCCCGCTGCTCGTGACCAGGTTGGTCTGTCGGCAATGAAGGGCGGAAGGGTCGTTTATCGCGCCTTGATCGAAAGCAATACGACGCTGCCGATGGAGGCGGAGGAAGTTCACCGGATCGGCCTTGGCGAAGTCGCGCGGATCACGGCGGAAATGGAGAAGGTCCGGATCAAGGTCGGTTTCAAGGGCGACTTGCCGGCATTCTTCGAATATTTGCGCACCGACAAGGCGTTCCAGCCAAAAAGCCGCGAAGCGCTGGCCAAGGAATATTATGCGGTCGGCAAAACCGTCGATGCGAAATTGCCGGCCTATTTCTCGACCCTGCCGAAAACCGCGCTCGAAATTCGTCCCTATGACAAGACGATCGAGAAATATCAGGCCGGCGGAAGCTATGAGCAGGGCACGCCCGACGGCAAGCGGCCGGGTGTATTCTACTTCAATGCTTATGACCTGCCGTCGCGGACCACGCCGGGGATAACGACGCTCTACCTGCACGAAGGGGCGCCCGGGCATCATTTCCAGATCAGCCTGGCGCAGGAGAATGAGGCGCTGCCCTCGTTCCTGCGGTTCGGCGGCAATACCGCTTATGTCGAGGGGTGGGCCCTTTACGCGGAGACATTGGGCTATTCGATGGGCCTCTACGAGGACCCTTATCAGCGGTTTGGAACGCTTAGCGATGAGATGTTGCGCGCCATGCGGCTAGTGGTCGATACGGGGCTTCACGCCAAGAACTGGACCCGCGAACGAGCAATCGCCTACATGTTGAGCCACAGCAATATCGGCAAGACCGACGCAACGGCTGAGGTTGAGCGTTATATCGCCATTCCGGGGCAGGCCCTGGCGTATAAGATCGGCGCCCTGACCATTCAGCGGCTGCGGGCGAAGGCCGAAGCCGAACTTGGCGCCAAGTTCGATATCAAGCAATTCCACGCCGAGGTGCTGATGACCGGTGCACTGCCGCTGCCGGTACTCGAAGCCAAGATCGACCGCTGGATTGCGGCGTCGAAAGCGGGGTAGTTTCTACGCGAAGTTGACACTCCAACGCGGCTTTTTCCTACATCCATCAACTTCGTGACTATTGCCACAACCAGCTGGCGCGAATGTTCGCACTGATGACGGGGTTTCGCCCTTGCCATTAGGGGGCGAAAGCGCGCGGGAAAGTTCGACGATAACAAAGAGCCGATTCGAAGATGGCAGGTCGGGGGCGTGTAGGACAGCAGTTTATTTTGGTTGGCGGGCATTGGCCGATGGCCGATGGTCCGCTTGCTGAAACTTATCGAG
>JALYRC010000126.1 GCA_030855555.1 Pseudomonadota bacterium | reverse complement strand
GCCCAGGCGCGTCTGCGAAAACCGGCTCCGCCGGCCTGGACCTCGGCCTTCGCCGGGGAACGGATTGGAGCAAGCTGCGCGAATTGCGAAACCGCGTGACCGAGGCGATCGAGCCGCTGCGGCGCGACAAGACTATTCGGTCGAGTCTTGAAGCTGAGGTCGCACTTCCCGATGAAGGTGATCGCGATTTGCTCGCCGAATTGTTTATCGTCTCGAAGGTGGTTCACGGCGACGCACTGTCCGTGACCAAGACCGATAATGCCAAATGCGGTCGCTGCTGGCGCCTTCTTCCCGAGGTCGTCGAGGATGGCGATTTGTGCAATCGCTGCGAGAGTGTCGTCCATGCGTAAGACCGCGCCTGCCTATCTCACCGCGCTTGGCATTTTCATTGCCGACCAAGTATCGAAATGGATCATGATCGGCCCGCTCGCGCTTGAGCAGGTACGTCAGATCGTACTATTGCCGATCTTCAACTTCACCTGGGTGCAGAACTTCGGCATCAGCCTTGGCCTTGCCCAGGCGCAGAACGATACCCAACGCTGGCTGCTCGTCGTTTTGACCGGCGCGATCGCGCTTGCGGTGGGGTATTGGATCACACGCGAGGAGAAGAATGGCGACCGGATTGCGCTTGCGCTTGTGCTTGGCGGCGCACTCGGCAATATCGTGGATCGCGTCCGCTTCGGCTATGTGGTCGATTTCCTGGACCTGCATTTTGGCGAGTTCAGGCCCTTTTATGTCTTTAATGTCGCCGATGCGGCGATTAGCATCGGGGTCGTGATCTTGCTGCTCCGCGCCTTTCTCGTCCGCGACACTGTGTCGAAGGCGGAACCGGCGCCAGAAGGAACGAATGAACATGCGTAAGGCCCTTTTCCTCCTGACCTTGCCGGCCCTGGCGCTTGGCGCGTGCGGCATCGGCAAGCAGAAGTCGCTCGATGAGTTTGCGGTCGCGCGCAACGCGCCGCTGGTCATCCCGCCCGACTATTCGCTCACCCCGCCGGTGGCCGGGACGGTCAGCCTGTCGGCCGAAAGCGCCCAGGGGCAAGCGATCGATACCTTGTTCGGCAGTCCCGCCGTGCGTAGCCCGACCGAAACCAGCCTGCTGGACGCGGCCGGACGCGACCGCGTGGCGACGGGCATTCGCTCGACCGTCGGCGATCCCGCGACCAATGTCGTCGACAAGGGTGCAACCACCCGCGACATCATCGGCGCGCCGCCGCGCGAAGGCACCGACGCCACTGCCCCGGCGCCGCAATGAACAAGCGCATAATATTATGAGTGCGGATATGCTGTCGGCCCGGCTGGTCGAGATCGAATCGATGCTCGACCGGGCACGCCGCCGTTTCGACGAAGGCCAGAAGCTGGTCGAGGACGCGCATGCCGCGCTTGGCGAGGCACAGCAGGCACTGATCGGATCGCCGGTGCGACTTTCGGCCGAGGATAGCGAGGAAGCGTCTTCGCGCCTGCTCGACAGCCTCCAGGCCGAGGGCAATACCCTGCCCGAAACCCTGTGCGGCGGGAGGCTTGCGGTAGATGCGATCCAGCGGCTCATCCGCATCGACGGACATCCGATCGGCATCACCGAAATGGAATATCGCGTGCTCGAACTGCTGGCCTATGCACGCAATAATGTCGTCACGCGGTCGATGCTGCTGAAGCATTTGTATCGCCGCGCGGACGACCAGCCGCAGCCCAAGATCATCGACGTGTTCATCTCCAAGCTGCGCAAGAAATTGCGCTCAGCGGCGGGCGGGGCCGAGTTCATCGAGACGATCCCGCAGCGCGGCTGGATCCTGCGCGACGTGGAGTCGCCTGCGGGCTGATTTTTGGGATCGAAGCGCGGTGCCAGCCCGCACCCCCCACCGGGCCGGTGCAGACTTAGCAGCAGGGACTCCCGATTCACTTCACGTTTACCGTGCTGTGGCAAAAATCGCGAATGATCCATTTCATCCCCGAGTCGCCGGCGCGCGAAGTTCCCGCTCCTTATGCCGAAGCCGTTGCGCGGCTTGCCAGCATCCGCGCCGCCCTGGCCTGCGTCGAGCAGGTCGCGGGCAAGGACGTCAGCCATCGCGACAGCGAGGCCCGACTGGCGCTCGGCTTTCCCGGATCGAGCCCGCCGGTTCAGCGCTGTTTCGATGCGCGTTCCTCCCGGGTGGCCAATGCGGCTGCTGCCGGGCTTGAAGCGATCACGCGCCAGCAGGACGCGGGCAACACGCCCCACCCTGCCGCGCTTGAGGCGCTTGAGCGCGAGCTTGACGCGGGCCTGAGCGAAATCGACCAGCTTTTCACGCTTTAGGACGGGCCGCTGGCCTTTTGCGTTGCCGGGTCGGCTCCATATTCAGACCAGCTGCCGTCGTAGAGGCGTGCGTCGCGTCCGCCGAGGCGCCGCGCCGCGAATAACAGGCTCGTTGCAGTCACGCCCGAACCGCAGGTGGCAATGAACGGCGATTGAGGGTCGACGCGCGCCAGTGCGAAGGCGGCGGCCAGTTCTTCACTGGACTTCAGCGTGCCGTCGTGGCGGTAAAGATCACCGAAGGGAAGGTTGCGCGATCCGGGAATATGCCCGGCGGCGACTCCGGGGCGGGGATCGGGCTCACTGCCATCGAAGCGGCGGCGACCGCGTGCGTCGAGGATCGGGCTGGGGGAGCCCCTGGCCAACAGCTCCTTGGTTGCGATCATGGAGCGCTCGACCGCTTCGAAGCGCGCGCTGCGTGGCGCCGACTCGCCTTGCTCGACCGGCAGTCCTTCGGCGCGCCATTTGGCAAGCCCCCCGTCGAGGATCGCGACCCGCTCGGCGCCGTAGTGGCGAAGCATGAACCAGGCGCGCGTGGCGCTTCTGAGCGGGCTATTGTCATAGACGACGATGCGGTCGTCGTGGCCGACGCCAAGCGCACTCATCGCTGCGCCGAAGGCCGAGGCCCCGGGCAGCATGTGCGGCGCGGGATGGTGCGGGTCAGACAGCGCTTCGATGTCGAACCGCCGGGCGCCGGGGATATGGGCCTCTGCATATTCGGCGGCCGGATCGCGCGGCTCGCCCGGCATGAACAAGGTCGCGTCGAGGATCACGACGTCGGGGCTGCCAAGCTGCTGGGTGAGCCATAAGGTCGAGACCAGATCGTCCATTAGCCCCTGCCCCGATACGGTTGCACCCCCTGGTCGGGCACCCACAATTGCGCAGGGGGCGCAGCGGACTGCCAGAAGACGTCGATCGGGATCCCGCCTCGCGGGTACCAATAGCCGCCAATGCGCAGCCAGACGGGCTTCATCTCCTCGAACAATCGTTGCCCAATGCCGACCGTGACGTCCTCGTGGAAGCCGCAATGATTGCGGAATGCGCCGAGGTAGAGCTTGAGCGACTTGGATTCGACAATCGTTTCGCCCGGCGCATAATCGATTACCAGATGCGCGAAGTCAGGCTGTCCGGTCACCGGGCAGAGCGACGTGAATTCGGGCGCGGCGAAGCGCACGAGGTAGAGCGCGCCGGTACGCGGATTGGGGACATAGTCGAGCTGCGCCTCCGCGGGCGATGACGGAAGCGCGCTGGACTGGCCCAAGTGGAGTGTGTCGACCATTAGCGGATCGCAGCCTCGGGTGGCGGGACGGTCGTGTCGTCGGCCAGCGCAAGGCCGGCCTTGCGGCGGGTGGTGAGGTAGAGGAAGGCGATCGCCCCGGCGAAGACGACCAGCCCAAGCGGCACCGCCCACGGCCATTCCTCGACCAGTGCAAGCGGCGAATCATTGTCGGTGGCGCCAACGATTGCCGCGAAGGCGACCCCGAACAGGCTTTCGCCAACGATCAGCCCGGTCGCCATCAACACGCCGAGGCGCTCGGCAAAGGCGGGGTTGGGTGCCCGCTCGGCCCATTTGTTATAGGCACTTCCGATCGCGGCACCGATCGGGATCAGCAGCGTCAGCGCCATTGGCAGATAGATGCCCATGCCGACCGCGAGCGGCGGAAGCGAGCGCTTGCCGGTCTTGCGCAGGATTTCGTCGATGATGATGACGGCCACGCCAATCGCGCCGCCAAGCCCGATCAGGCCCCAGTCGAGGCTGCCGCCAAGCACGCCCTGGGCAATTGCCGAAATAAGTGCGGCCTGCGGTGCGGCAAGGGCATTGGGCCCTGCCCCCGGCGCACCCTGGAAGCCGAAGGCGTCGTTGAGGATGGTCAGGATTGGAGGGATGACGAGCGAGCCGAAGAGGACGCCGATGATCAGTGCGACCTGCTGCCGCCACGGCGTTGCACCAACCAGTTGGCCGGTCTTCAAATCCTGCAAATTGTCATTAGCAATGGTTGCGACGCCGAAAATGATGGCGGTGACAAACAAGGCGTAAGCAACCAGGCTCTGCGAAGCATCGACGCCGATCCCGCGCCCGAAGATCGCGACGAGGATGAGCGAGATTCCGAGCACGGTGAGGATGCCGACGCCGGAGACCGGACTGTTGGACGCGCCTATCAGGCCGGCCATGTAGCCCGTGATCGCAGCGATGATCGCTCCGGCAATGAGGATGTAGAGCAGGCTGAGGCCAATCGTCAGGCCGGGCGCGGCGGCGATCGGGCCGCTTTGGGCAAAGGCTGAGAGCAAGAGGCCGATCGGAATCATCGAGCCGAGGATGGTGACGCCGATAATGCCGATCGGAATGTCGCGCTCGGTCAAAGCGAGGCTGTCCTGCCCGCCGTCCTTGCGCGCGCGGCTGGCGGCAAGCGCCGAGGATACGCCCTTGATGATCGGAGCGATGATCTTGAGCAATGTCCATATGGCCGCGACGCCGATCGTGCCGGCACCGATGAAGCGGACTTTCGATCGGAAGGTGGTCGAAACCAGCGTTTCGAGGTCCGCCGCCGACGCCAGGCCGGCCAGCCCGGTCTGCCACGGAACGAGCACGAACCAGCTGATGATCAATCCGACCAGCATGGCAATGCCGACCGCAAGCCCGACCAGATGGCCGACCCCGATCAGCGCCATCGACAGGCTGGTGGTGACCGTGGTCGCGCCCGCACCGAACGGAAAGCTGCGCGCGGCTTCGGCGGCGACAATCTTGGTCTGGGCGACGATCGCATAAGCAGCCGAGACGAGCGAGCTCATGACGATCGCGGCAAGCCCGCGCTTATTCTCCTCAGCACCGCCGACGCCGGCGCCGACCTTTAGCACTTCGGCGGCGGCGACGCCTTCGGGATAGGGCAGGTCGGAGCCGGTCACCAGCGCGCGGCGCAGGGGAACCGAATACATCACGCCGAGAATGCCGCCGAGCGCAATGACCGCGACCGACAGCCAGAAAGGGAAGCCCGTCCACCATCCGACCATGATCAGGCCGGGGAGGACGAAGATGATCGCGCTAAGCGTGCCAGCCGCCGACGCGATCGTCTGGACGATGTTATTTTCCTGGATCGTCGAATTGGCGAAATAGCGCAGCACGGCCATCGAGATCACCGCCGCCGGGATCGAGGTCGCGAACGTAATCCCGAGCTTCAAGCCGAGATAGACGTTGGCGGCAGTAAACAGCACGGTGAGGATCGCGCCAAGCACGATCCCGCGGAAAGTCAGTTCGCGAAGCGCGGTCGTGCTAATCGGGGTGCTGCTCATGCCGGGCTCCGCAAGTTAAAAGACATTGTGGCGTGATGGCATGGCCCGCCGGGGCAGGACAGCAGAAATTTCGCGCAAAGACGCGGTCGTTGCGGCTGCGACGGTCGTTATTTCGCTTTGCCGGCGGAGACGGTCGCGCTGAAGCGCTCTTCAGAGGTCAGAACATAATCGGCGACATCGCTGGTTGCGGTGGCCACAGCGGCGGCCCGCTTGCTCCCCATGGCGACGTCAAAGTCGGTTAGCGCCTTGACCAAAGTTGCGGCCTCGCCGGCGCAGGCGCCTTTCACTGCATTGCTGTAGGCGACCGCCTCCATCTTCGCCGCAAGGCTCGCAGCTTCGAATGCCTTGAGGCACGTCTGATAGGCTCTACGTGGCGGATCGAGATTGCGCGGGTTGGGGGCGGCGAGTGCAAGCATGACCATTGCAACCAACATCGTTCCACTCCTCGAGAGGGCTCGGAACGCGCAGCATGACTCTTTTTTGACAATAAATAAAGGGACTTATTGATCAGTCGATGCGGCATCCCGACGGCACCGGCGAACTGTGGCGGCGGAGCACCCGCCACCGGCCATCCTCGCGAACCCACACGTCGGTCAAAAGAACACGCTCGTCGATCGGCTGGCCGAGGTAGCGGACCTTCCATTGGGCATCGACGGTGGCGACGATGACATTGTCGAGCGCGACGCAATCGGTCACGCGGACCTCGAGCGCGGCGATGTCCATTCGCCGCAAGGCCGCAATCCATTGCTCAAGGTTGACCGCGACCGACCCGGTCGAGCGAATTCCGACCAATTTATAGAGCGGATGGATCAGCCGCCGGAGCGCATCTTCATCCTTCGCAAGCAAAGCGTCGCGCCACTCGCGCTCAAGCAACTTTACATCGGCGCAGGGGACGTCAGCGACGGCCACGGACCAACCCTCCGAAGATTCCGCGCAGGAGCGAATTGCCAAGCTGGCGGCCAACCGAGCTTGCGATCGAGCGTCCGGCACTCTGAAGCATCTTGTCGGCCATCGTCGGCTTGGCCGCTTCGCGTGCGACGCGCGCCGCCTCGCGCTCGGCGGAGGCACGTTCCCGCTCCGCCTCGCGCCGGGCCGCGACCTGCTGGCGCTCTTCCTCGCGCATTTGCTGATTAGCAAGGCGGTCCTCGGCGAGCCTTGCGCGCGCGGTTTCCTTGGCAGCAATGGCATCAAGCCTAGCCTGCGCCGCGGCATCCTTCCTCGCGTCGGTATCAGCGCGGGTCTCCGCAGCGGCTGCGGCCGCTTCGTCGCTTTTTGCCTTGAGGATTTCTTCGGCACTGTCGCGGTCGAGCAGGACATCATATTTGTTGCCGATGAGGTCGGTCGCAATCATCACGCCGCGCTCTTGCGGCGAAAGGAGCCCGACGCGCGAACGCGGCGGCTTGATCAGCGTCCGTTCCACCACCGACGGCGAGCCGTCGGGGAGGAGCAGCGACACCAAAGCTTCCCCGACCTTCAATTCGGTGATCGCCGTCGCAACGTCGATTTCCGGGTTCTGCCGGAAAGTGTCGGCGGCCGACTTGACCGCTGCCTGGTCGCGCGGGGTGAAAGCGCGGAGCGCATGCTGGACGCGATTGCCGAGCTGGCCAGCGACCTTGTCGGGAATGTCGATCGGGTTCTGGGTAATGAAATAGACGCCGACCCCCTTCGATCGGATCAGGCGCACTACCTGTTCGACTTTCTCGATCAGTGCCGGCGGGGCATCATCGAACAGCAAATGCGCTTCGTCGAAGAAGAAAGCGAGCTTGGGCTTGTCGGTGTCGCCAACTTCAGGGAGCAGCTCGAACAATTCACTCAGCAGCCACAGAAGGAAGGTGGAGTAGAGCCGCGGGCTGGACATGAGCTTGTCCGCCGCAAGGATGTTGACCACCCCCTTGCCGGCCTCGTCGAGCTTGAGGAAATCCTCAAACTCGAGCGCCGGTTCGCCGAAGAAATTGTCCCCGCCCTGCGCGCGCAGCTGGAGCAAGGAGCGCTGGATCGCGCCGATCGAGGTCTTGGCGACATTGCCATATTCGAGGGTCAGCTCGTCGGCCCGCTCGCCGGTGGCGACCAGCATCGCCTGCAGATCGTCTAGGTCGAGGAGCAGCAGCCCTTCCTTGTCGGCGACATGGAAAGCAATTGCGAGCACGCCTTCCTGCACGTCGTTGAGGTTAAGCATGCGTGCAAGTAGCAGTGGCCCCATTTCGCTGACGGTAGTGCGGATCGGGTGGCCTTGCTGCCCGAACAGGTCCCACAATTGCACCGGGCACGCATCATAGCGCCATTCGGCATAGCCGATTTCCTGGGCGCGGGCGGCGAAGGCGTCGTGGTTCTTGGCGGTTGGGGAGCCGGGCATTGCAAGGCCGGCAAGATCACCCTTCACGTCGGCGACGAACGTCGGGACCCCGGCGTCGCACAGTCCCTCGACAATGCCCTGGAGCGTAACGGTCTTGCCGGTGCCGGTCGCACCCGCGATCAGCCCGTGGCGATTGGCGCGTTTCAGCTCGAGATGCTGCGGCTTGGTGCCGCTTGGCCCGGCGCCGATGAAGATATTATTCGGCTGGCTCGCCATGTTGACGCGTCACTCCTTCGACCCAAGCCGCGAAGCCTAGGCCGAAGGAGCAAGACGGAGCAAGCCGATTAACGCGGGCCGACGTCGATCCCGATAAATGCTTCGGGAGCCCGGCCGCGCTTGACCAATAGCAGGACGCTCGAACGGCCGGCGCTCCGCGCCGCCGCGACGGCAGCGAGCAGTGCCTGCGTGGTCGTGACGGGCTGACGGTTGACCGACATGATCAGGTCGCCGCGACGAAGGCCCTTGGTCGCTGCATCGCTTGACGGATCAACGCCGGTGACAATCACGCCGCGAGCGCTTTCCGGAAGCCCGACCGCGCGCGCGATCTGCGGCGTGACCGCCTGGAGCGACAGGCCAAGCGCAGTGCCAGGAGCGACTGGCACCTCGGGTGCCATTGGCGCGACGTCTTCCTCGCCGCCGCCCTGACGAGCCAATTCTTCCTCGCTCGGGCGCTGGCCGACGACGACTTGGATGGTCTGGGGCCGGCCGTCACGGATGATGTCGAGCGGAACGCGCGATCCCACCGCCGTATTGGCGATAAGATAGCTTACGGTCTGGTCGAGGTTTACCGGCCGCCCGCCAACGCGAAGGATGACATCGCCCTGCCGGAGGCCGGCGCGCGCTGCAGCCTGGCCAGGCACGGTCGAGCGGACCAGTTCGCCCTGATCCTTGGGTAGGCCGAGCGATGCGGCGATGTTCTCGTCGTTTGGCTGGAGACTTACGCCGAGGTAACCGCGCTGCGGCGTCTGGCCGCGGCGAAGCGCGTCAATGACCGGCTTGGCGGCTTCGGAGGGGATGGCTAGCCCGATGCCGACGCTTGCACCGGTCGGCGAAATAAGCGCTGAATTGATACCTATGACATTGCCCATCATGTCGAACATCGGACCACCAGAATTGCCCATGTTGATGCTGGCGTCGGTCTGGATATAGCGATCGTAAGCACCGCCGTTTCCGGGAATTCCACGATGGAGCGCGGAGATAATACCAGCAGTGACGGTCCCGCCAAGCCCGTACGGATTGCCGATCGCAATGACCCAGTCGCCGACTCGAACCCGGGTCGAATCGCCGAAGTTGACGAACGGCAGATTATTGGCGTCGACCTTGAGCAAGGCGAGGTCCGAGGCCGGGTCACGACCGACGATCCGCGCCGGATACTCTTTGCGGTCGGCGAGGATGACGGTGACGCTGTCGACCGTGCCGGTACCGCTCGCGCTGGCGACGAGGTGATTGTTGGTCACGACATAGCCGTCGGGTGAGATGATGAAGCCCGAGCCGACCGAGCCGGTCTCGCGCGTTGGCGGCGCCGGGCGGCCGGGGGTTTGCGGTCCCGGTCCCTGCGGCGTGGCCCCCTGCGGGCCTTGGCCGCCAAAGCGACGAAAGAATTCCTCGAACGGATCGCTCTGCTGTCGCACCGCGACGCGCTGCTTGGTTGAGATATTGACGACAGCGGGCTGGAGCCGCGCGCTGAGGTCGGCGAACGAAGTCGGGGCGCCGGCGCGGGGCGCCATGGCGGCGGGAGCGTTTTG
>JALYRC010000157.1 GCA_030855555.1 Pseudomonadota bacterium | reverse complement strand
GTGGTGCGCCATTAGCCCTCGCGATATCTTCAGCGGTTCCCGTTCCCGAGAAGGCAATCCGGATCGCGGCAACCAGAAGGCGAATTTCCACCAAGCAGACAAGGCCCAAGCCAATCCAGCGTAATGGCGCCAGTTGCGGAAGCAGGACCTGGTCTGGCATCGGGATCAGCCAGGTCGCGATCCAGACGCTGCCGCAAGCGATCGCGAGCGCGCGCACTATCGTCGCCCGGAGAGGCTGCTTCCTGGCGTAACAAAGGATGTAGAGGATCGGGGCTGTCAGGCACAGGTCGATCAAGAGCGCTGCCTCGCCCCCGGCACTCATGAATGCGGAAGATCGCGCTAGCCACCAGGCGCCCGCCACCATTGCGAGGAAAACTGGTGCATACCAGTGCGTGCGAACAAATTGGAGAGTGAGGCTCATTTCACGGCTCCTTGGCTTATTTCTTGAGCAAGGTCTGGTCCCAGAACATCAACGTGTTCCAGAACAGATAATCCTGGTTTTCCTTCTTGGCGAAGCCATGGCCCTCATTTTCGCCAAGCAGATACCAGGCAGTGCCACCGCGCGCGCGGATCGCCTTGACGATCTGGTCGGCCTCGGCCTTGGGCACGCGTGGATCATTGGCGCCCTGGACCACGAACAGTGGAGCCTTGATCTCCGCAATGCGCCGGAGAGGCGAGATTTCCTGGAGCTTCGCGCGCTGCGCGGGGTCGCGCTCATCGCCATATTCGACCCGCCGCAGGTCGCGGCGATAGCTTTGCGTGCCTTCGAGGAAGGTGACGAAATTGCTGATCGCCACGTTGCACAAGGCACCCTTGAAGGCGTCGGGATAAGCGATTGCGGAGGCGTAGCACATGTAGCCGCCGTAAGAGCCGCCGGTGACGGCGAGGCGGTTCTTGTCGATGCGCGGGTCGGCCGACAGGCGGGTCAGAAACGCACCGATATCCTTGACCGAATCCTCGCGCTTGAACGGACCATTGTCGAGCCCGACGAAGCGCTTGCCATAGCCGGTCGAGCCGCGGACGTTCGGGAAGAAGATCGCAATCCCCTGCTCGTTCAAGAGGTAATTGTTGCGCCCCATGAAGCCCGGGCGCGACTGGCCTTCGGGCCCACCGTGGATGTTGACGATCAGCGGCCGCCTGCCGGGGAATTTGCGCGGGTCGGGACGATAGAGGAAGCCCGACACGGCCTCGCCATCGAAGCTCCTCACCTCGACCAGTTCGGGTTCGACGTTGACATTGGGGTCGAGTCCACCGGTTTCGCTCTGGGTCCAGCGCGTCAGCTTGAGCGTGTTCGGATCGAGCGAATAAGCGTCGGTCGGGCTTTTGGCCGAATTGAGCGACAGGCCAAGCGCTCCCCACGGCGCGAACTCCAGCCCGCCAATCGTTCCGGCGGGGATCGAGTTGACGCGGCGAATGCGTCCGCTTGCGATGTCGAGCAGCGACAGCCGGTCGATCCCCGCTTCGTTGGTAACGAAGGCGATGGTCCGTCCGTCCTTGGCGATGGCGAACCCGTCGACGTCCCAGCGGCCTTGTGCCCCAATGGGCGTAAATCGGCCGGTGGCGAGATCAAGTCGGCCGAGGCGCTGGACATCGCTGCCCTCGTCGGAGGTGACCCACACGCTGCCATCAGGGGCAAAATCGCCGCCGCCATAGGCGATCGTCTTCGAATGATCGCCGATCGGAGTGAGCTTGCCCGTGGCGAGGTCGAGGCGATGGAGCTTGACGTCGGTGATGGAGCGATATTCCGCGGCAATGGCGGTGCGATTGCCCGGCGCGATCGCCGCAATGCCCCAGCCGCCGCCCTTGACGTCGGCGACGCGGCGCTTCGTGTCAGGCCGGCGCGGATCCATCACGTAAAGGTCATTGTCCGTGCCGTTGCGCTCGGTTGAGCTGAAGCCGACCAGCTTGCCGTCATGGCTCCAAGGCCCAAGCGAATTGCGGCTTTTCGCGCCCGCGGTGAGCTGGGCCAGCCGGCCGTTGCGCAACGTATAGAGTTGGAAGAATTCGTCGCCGCCATTGTCCTTGGTGACGAGCAGCACGTCGCCGGTCGGGGATAGTGTTCCGCCGAGCGGCTCGGCCTCGAAGCTGATCTGACGGCGGTCCATCATTGGCCCCGCAACGCGATGCAGCTGGCTGACATTGCCGAAGCGGGTTGAAATCATCATCGATCGGTCAGCGGCGTTCCATCCGGCAAAACCCGCGCCGCGCGATTCCATGTAAGGGCGCGAGGCTGCGGCAAGGGCCTCGGGAATGGGCGGGACGCCATCGGCAACCAGCGCGGCGGGCTTGGCGACCTGAGCCGCCGCGGGAAAGGCTGAGCCAGCAAGCAGCGCGGCGAAGAAAAGTCGGTTCATCTGGTCATCCCCCCAATCGAAAGATATCGGGGCAGCTTGGCCGAGCGATGAGGTGCGGGCAAGCGCTTCGGCCGCCGCTGGTCGAATTTCAAGGAAGTTTGTCGAGCGCCGGCGGCATGCTTTTTTTCATCGACGCAGCCGTGACCTCGGCGGTGCGCAGCGCGCGAAGAAAATTGCCGCCGGCCAGCTTGGACAGATTTGCATCGCTCCAGCCGCGACGGATCAGTTCTGCGAACAATAAGGGATAGCCGTCGACTCCCTCAAGCCCGACGGCGGTCGTCGGAACGCCATCGAGATCCCCGCCCAGGCCGACATGATCGTAACCGGCCACGCGCGCGATATGCTCGATATGGTCGGCTACCAGCCCCACCGGGACTGCAGGAGCAGGATTGGCCCGGTCCCACGCCTCCAGTTCCGTCTTCACTTGCGCGGCGCTGAACGGCGTCGTCGCCTTCAGCCGCGCCTCCTCGCCGATCCTTCTCCGGTTCCTTTCGGCGACCTCGGCCGACAGGAAGACGGGGTAGAAGTTCACCATTACCAGCCCCCCATTGGCGGTCAGCAGGCGAAGCACATTGTCCGGGACGTTGCGCGGGTGCGGGTTGAGCGCGAACGCGTTCGAGTGGGAGAAGATCACCGGCGCCTTGGTCATCGCCAGCGCATCGGTCATCGCCGCGGGCGAGACGTGGCTCAGATCGAGGAGCATTCCCAAGCGGTTCATTTCCCCGATCACCGTTGCGCCATAGGCGCTGATCCCGTCATGCTTTGGCTCGTCGGTGGCGCTGTCAGCCCATGGCGTCGTCTGATTGTGGGTGAGCGTCATGTAACGGACGCCGAGATCATAATATTGGCGAAGTGCCGCCATCGATTCAGCCATCTGATTGCCACCCTCGGCTCCAAGCATCGACGCGATACGCCCCGACCGGTGGATGCGGACGATGTCATCGGCAGTCCGAGCCAGCGCCAAATCCTTCGGATAGGCATCGATCAGTCGCCGCGCGACGTCGATCTGCTGCAGCGTGGTGAGGACCGCGGCGCCGCCAGTGGTCGTTCCACTAATGTAAACCGACCATAATTGGCCGCCGACCCGCCCTTGGCGAAGGCGCGCCATGTCCGTCATCAAGGGAGGAGTGCGCCCGGCGCTTCCCGACTGAAGGCCATCGACCCGCATCTCGAAATCCTCGCGCAAGGCCCAAGGCAGGTCATTGTGGCCGTCGATGAGCGGAGTTTTCTTCAGGATCCGGTCGATGCGCGCCTTGGTCGCGGAATCGATTGGCTGCGCAACGGCAGGCGATGCCAGCAGCAGGGCGGACAACAAGAGCCAATAACGCATCATATTTCCTTCCGAATGAGGAGTGGGGTTTACGAAGCACGCCGCCCAAGCGCAATGCGGCGGCGATGTGGATCTTGTTCGACGATGCGCGGGCGCAAGGGGCGCCGCCGCGGCTCTACCGCGACCCGTGGGAGATAATTATCGCGACCAGAGTCGGGGACGTCATTCCCGCGCTCGAGCAGGTCCGCGCAGCGG
>JALYRC010000114.1 GCA_030855555.1 Pseudomonadota bacterium | reverse complement strand
CAGTCAGCATTTGCGGATTGGCATCGAGACACTTCACTTGCTCAAGGAAGAAGGCGACAGCCTGCATAGCCGCAAACTTCGCAGCTTCGACGAACCGCCGCTGCGGTAAGCGTCTTCATTTTGGTGTTACGTCTGTCACGCGATCGGTCACAGGGACGGTTGCGCCGCCGCGCAAATAGGCTTCGAGCGCATCGACATCGCTGCCGGCATCGACGGCATCGGTGCCGCTTCCAAGCACGGTGAAATTGTCCCCGCCGCTGGCGAGGAAATTGTTCACCGTGATGCGATAGGGCGCCGCCGGGTCGATCGGCTTTCCATTGAACTTCATGTCGACGATGCGTTGCCCGGCGGGGCGTGACAGGTCGTAGGAGAAAGCGAATCCACGGCTCGGCAATAGAAGGTTGGGCCGCTCGGCGGTATTGCGGCCGCTTGCGAATTGCTGCTCGAGCAAGGTTTTGAGCTGCGCGCCCATCACCGTTTTGACCACCAGATTATTGCCGAACGGCTGCATCGCGAAAATGTCTCCGAAGGCGACGTTGCCACCAGCGCCGGGGACAAGGTCGGTGCGCACGCCGCCCGAGTTGATGAAGGCGATTTGCGCACCCGCGCTTCGGCTTGCGGCGAGCTGTGCATCGGCGATGAGATTGCCGGCGCTGATCTCCCGATCCGCGTCCTGCTTTCGGGTCGCGGCTTCCGACAGTCGCCCGACGACTCGCGCCGCTTCAGGTCGTGCCGCGGCAAGGTAGCGATCCACCAGTGCCTTGGTTGCGGGATCGGCGGCGAAGCGCGGTGCGACTTCGCTCAGTGCAACGTCGCCAAAGCCTTCGCCCTGAACGATGACATTGTCGGCGCGCTTTGCCACTACGCCGCGAAGCGGATCGACGGTCAGTCGAATGTCGGTGATGAGCGTTCCATAGCGTCCGGCGCTGGTCAGCAGCAGAGGGCTTCCGCCGGCGGGCCGGGCGCGCTCGCATATATAGGCGTTGTGGGTGTGGCCCGAGACGACGGCATCGATCGCGGGGTCCAGCCGGTCGAGGATGGGAAGAACATCGCCCTCCAGCCCGGGGCAACTTTTGTCATTATAGCCGCCTTTGGTCGAGGCGCCCTGATGGATGAGCAGGACGATCGCATCGGCGCCCGCCGCCTTGAGCATTGGCACTGCGGCGTTTGCGGTTGCAGCCTCGTCGGTGAAGGTCAGACCGGCGACGCCGGTGGGCGTTACCAAGGTCGCGGTTTCCTTCAGCGTCATTCCGATGAAACCGATTTGAACGTCGCCGAAATCCTTAAGCGCCGTGCCGGGGAATAAAGTCGATCCGTCCGCCTTGACGACATTGGCGGCGAGAAATTTGAACGTGGCACCGGTGAATTGCTCGACCTTGCATGGGTTTCGCGTCGTATGCTTGGCGCAGCCGCCGGACTGCATGCGGAGCAGTTCGGCACTGCCCTTGTCGAATTCATGATTGCCGACCGCATTATAATCGACCCCGACGAGGTTCATCGCTGAAATCGACGGCTCGTCAACGAATAGCGCGGAGACAAGCGGGCTTGCCCCGATCATGTCGCCCGCGGAGACGGTTACACTGCGCTTTTGCCCCTGGCGAAGCGCCTTGGCGGCGCCGGCGAGATAGGCCACGCCACCAGCCGGTACCTTGACCAGCGAGCCATTGCTTTGCGCGATGTCGACCGTAGTTCGCGGCGGTTCCAGATTGCCGTGGAAATCGTTGATGCCAAGGATTTGCACCTCAACCGGGCCCGCGATCGCCGCGGGGCGCGGCGCGGTGACACAGCCCGCCAATGCCAGTGACGCGATTCCTACCAGGATCCCGCGTTCACGATGAACCTGTTTTGGCATCCATTCCTCCACCACGATTGGCACTTCGGTGCATACCCTGAAGCGAGTTCAGGGTGACGGTTCGTGTGGGAGCGCTTAGAGACAATTTCATGAACGACGAACAACTAATCGCCGCCGCGCGCGCCGCCGCGCTCAAGGCCTATGCACCCTATTCGAATTTCTCGGTCGGCTGCGCCATCCTCAGCGTCGATGGCGAGGTCGTCACCGGCGCGAACATGGAGAATGCCTGCTACCGGCTCGGGGTGTGCGCCGAGATCAGTGCCCTGACCGCAGCGCAGGCCGCCTTTGGCTTGGACAAGATTGCGCGAATCGCGGTTGCAGGCGGCGATGGATCCGGCGAGGACCTCGCTGGCGCATCGAGCGTCACCCCGTGCGGTGGCTGCCGCCAGTCAATCCTGGAAGCGGCGCAACTCAGTAGCCGCGACGTCGAAATATTATGCGGTTCGGGCGACGGTACGAAGGTCGAACGCCACTGTATCAATGCCCTGATCCCGCACGGCTTCGGCCCGGCAGCCCTGGCGGACGCCGCGCCGGTCGATTTGCAAGCGTAACGATTGCGGTGCATGGTCGCTCGTCGATTTCCGGATGAGGGGGTTCATATGTTCGTTTTGATACTAGCCGCCGCAGTTGTCGCGCCGACCGTTGGCAAGACCAGCTCCGCGGATGACTGGCACCAAATGACGATTACGCGAGTCGCCGCTTCCACCGCGCCGATCTACCTGTGGGTCGCGGCCGGAGACATAGACGGCGATGGCGTTTCCGATGAGGCAGTCGTCCAGATTGACTGCGACGACGGTGACGTCTCGCGCGCAGCCTATCAACTGGTTTCGCCGCGCGACCTCGCTACCGGTCAATCGAGCGGCAAGAGGACTCACAAGCCATTCGTTATGACCAAGGAATGGGGCCCCGCGTCACCGCAGCTCAGCGCGATGAAGCCGACCTATGACGTCAAGACGATGAAGGGCGCGCGGACCGCTTCCTCTGCCCATGGATGGTCGCGCATGTCTTTGACGAACAGCGCTGGCTTGTGCCCCGCTGCAGCCTCCGCCGCGCAGATCAATAAGTCGAAATCGAACGTCAAAAACAACTAGCTGCGACCCGAAGCGTCAAGCCAATTTTATCTCGCGCAGGCGCTCGAGCAGATAGTCGTGGCTGCTGATCGGCGGCCACTTGGGCTCCTCCCCCGCCGGCACCGTTCCGGGCAAGGCTTTGATAATGAAGTCGGGGCGGAAGTGGAGGAAGAAGGGCATCGAGTAGCGCGCGTGGCTGGCGCGGTCGGGGGCGGGATTGACGACGCGGTGCGGGGTCGAGCGCAATTTGCCGTTGGTCAGTCGCTGGAGCATGGCGCCGATGTTGACGACGAGTTCGCCCGGCCTGGGGCTTACCGGCAGCCAGCGGCCGTCCTTGGTCTTGAGTTCCAACCCGGCTTCCTCGGCGCCGATCAGCAGCGTGATGGTATTGATATCCTCATGCGCTCCGGCGCGGATATGCTGCCCGGTCGCTTCCTTCTGCGGTGGATAATGCAGCAGCCGCATGACCGAATTGCCGTCGCGAACGGTATCGGCGAAATAGTCCTGGTCGACATTGAGGAAGCGCGCGATGGCCGACAATATCTTGAGCCCGGCGGTGTCGAAGGCGTCGTACAGTTCGAGAAAAACGTCACGGAAGCCGGCGACTTCCGCAGGCCAGACATTGTCGCCCATCACGTCGCGATATTTGTGGCCTGCGGCAAGCTCCCGCCCGACGTGCCAGAATTCCTTGAGGTCGTGAGCCTGGGCGCCCTTGGCAGTCTCGACCCCGAAGGCGGTATAGCCGCGCGCGCCGCCGCCGCCGGGGATGAGGTATTTGCGCTTCACCTCGTCGGGCAGTGCGAAAAATTCCTTGGCGTTGGCCTCTGCGCGCTCGATCAGCGCTTGCGGAATGCCGTGGTCGCGGACGATGGCGAAGCCATATTCCTCGAAGCTGGTGCCAAGCTTCTGCGCGAAGCCATGGGGGTCGCGGTCCGCGTCGCCAAGCGAGACCGAAGCGACGCTGTCGGAGGTCAGGATATCAGTCATGGAAACGTCCTAGCAAATTAGGCGAGCTAGGCCATCAACAATCCTGCGAGCGCAGCGCTCATCAGGTTAGCGAGCGACCCGCCAAGCAAGGCGCGAAGGCCAAGCCGCGCAATCACCGGGCGCTGGTTGGGCGCGAGGTTGCCGGTCACCGCCATCTGGATCGCGATCGAGCTGAAATTGGCGAATCCACAAAGTGCGAAGGTGACGATCGCGCGGCTGCGCTCGCTTAGCGCGGCGGCGGGACCCGCGGCATTGCCGAGGTCGATGAAGGCGACGAATTCGTTCAGCACGATCTTCGTGCCGAACAGGCCGCCGGCAATGCCGGCCTCGTTCCACGGCACTCCGATGAGATACATCACCGGGGCGAACAGAGCGCCGACCGCGCCCTGGAAGCTCCACCCGGGCTGGCCGAGCATATTGCCAAGCCCGCCGAGCAAGCCGTTGGCAAGCGCGACCAAGGCAACGAAGGCAAGCACCATCGCGCCGACCGCGACGGCCAGCTTCACGCCGGTCTGCGCGCCTTGGGCAGCGGCCATGATGATGTTGGCGGGGCGCTCGCCTTCCTCGAAGGTGTCGACCTGGAGCGCGTCCTCAGGCGCCCGATTGGCAACCGCGCCTTCGAGCGGAAGCTCGTCGGCTGCTGGCGGCTCGTCAGGCATCAGCAACTTGGCCATCAAGATGCCGCCGGGGGCGGACATGAAGGCCGCCGCCAAAAGGAACGGCAGATAGCGCTCGCCAAGGAGCCCGGCATAGGCCGCAAGGATGGTACCGGCGACCCCCGCCATTCCGACCGTCATGAGGGTGAACAGATGCGACGCAGGCAGCGCGGCCAGATAGGGGCGAACAACCAACGGGCTTTCGGACTGGCCGACGAATATGTTCGCCGCGGCGCCGAGCGATTCGACCCGGCTGACCCCGGTGACCCAGCCGATCGCACCGCCGACCCAGCGCACGATCCGCTGCATGATGCCGAGGTGGTAGAGGATTGCGATGAAGCTGGCGAAGAAGATGATCACGGGCAAGGCGCCAAGCGCAAAGGTGTTGGCAAGCGGGTTGGTGGCGGTCGGGCCGAACAGGAATTCGGTGCCCTTGCCGGCATAGCCGAGCAGATTGGCAACGCCGTCGGACAAGGTTTGTATGACGTACCGGCCGGGAACGGTGCGCAGCACGAGCAAAGCGATAAGTGCCTGGAGCGCGAACGCCGCGGCGACCACCCGCAAACGGATTGCGCGGCGATTGGTCGAGAACAGGACGGCGATCAGCAGGATGAAGGCGATGCCGACAATCCCAAGCAGCGATGCATTCATGAACAGCGTCCCTCCCCGGACGTATTTACCAGACCATCCCCTTTGCGGCGCTTTTCACTGCCGCGTCCAGTAGGTCGATTGCTTTGTCCGGTGTTTCCGCGCGCAGCAATTGCCCGCGCCGCGCATCGCTCAGAAAACCGCTGTCGCGGACATGGTCCATGAACCGATCGAGCCCGGTCCAGAAGCCGTTGACGTCGAGCAGGCAGAATGGCTTGGCGTGATAGCCAAGCGCATTCCAAGTCCATGCCTCGAACAGTTCGTCGAGGGTGCCGATCCCGCCCGGCAGCGCGACGAAGGCGTCGGTCA
>JALYRC010000110.1 GCA_030855555.1 Pseudomonadota bacterium | reverse complement strand
TTCTCCGACGATGCCTTGCACCAGGTCGCCAAGCGCGCAATCGAGCGCAAGACCGGCGCGCGCGGACTGCGTTCGATCATCGAAAGCATATTGCTCGACACCATGTTCGACTTGCCCTCAATGGACGGGGTAGATGAAGTGCATGTCGACAAGGAAGTGGTCGATGGGCGCAAGGAGCCCGTGCGGGTTTACGCCAAGAAGGACAAGCAGGCCGGGGGCGACGCCGCCTAAATGATAGCGGATAGAGCGGTCGGCCTGTTCGACAGCGGACCGCTTCGCCTGCTTCCGTGGCCAGTACGTGAACCCCGGCGGGCGTGGCTTGCAATCCTCGTTGGTGCCGCCCTGACCCTGGCCGGAAGCCTGGCCTTGTCGTCGCTCGCGACGTCGCTGGCGCCAGCCCTGGGCAAACCCGACTTCCCGATGCGGGGACCAGTCGCGTTCCTACTACTGTTTGCCTTCGCGCCATTCGTCGAGACACTGATCATGGCGGCGATACTAACCGTGCTCGCGCGCTTCATATCGCCCACGCTTGCAGTGCTCGTCAGCGCGGCTTTGTGGGGCATCGCCCATTCGCTTCAGGCCGCAGCGTGGGGGCTGGTCATCTGGTGGCCGTTCGTGATCTTCTCGACCTTGTACATGGTGTGGCGCGAACGAAGCGTCGTCGCCGCGCTTGCGGTCGCCACCGCGACCCACGCCCTCCAGAACCTGCTTCCAGCGCTCCAGATCGCGTTCGGTTGATGGTTTGTCTTGGCTAGTTCGGACCGACGATCATTGCGCATTCAGGCCGAGGAACAGCGGATCCAACGCGATGTCGAATCGCATTCGCTGAGCGGCGGCAAAGTCCTCGCGCGCGGCCGTCTGCTCATTCAATCCAACCCGCGCCAGGGCGAGCGTGTAGCGGAACAGCGGGTCGTCCGCTTTGTCCTGGAGCGCGAGGCGGGCCTGCTTCGCGGCGTCGGCAAAGCGGCCAACCCGCACGGAAGCTAGCGCCAAAGCAAGCTTGGCGGCCTCGTTGCTGGCGTCCAGTTCAAGCGCTGAGCGGGCATCGGCGATCGCCGCCTGATGGTTTCCGATCGACAAGTGGAGAGACGCCCGCCTCGCCAATTGCAGGGCCGACGGGTATTTCTGGCCTGCCATGAGGCGCTTGATGAGAACCAACGCGTCCTCAAAATTCCTGGTGCTCATCAGCAGTTGGACGTTGAAATCATGGTCTTCCACGTCGAGCCCGGACGACTGGAGTTTGACTTGCTTGATCATGAAACTTTTCAGACTGGTGAACGCGGCTTTATAGGTGGCGCGCGCTTCGGCCTGTCGGCCCAGCAAGTTGAGATAGTCCCCTTTTATCACCAGCGCTTGTCCGTCGTAGGCGTCGTCGACCGGAACATGCGCGTTCGCCGCCTTATCCAGCGTAATAAGCGCCTCCGACAGGTTGCCGCTTGCCGCTTCGATGCGTGCAACCGTGACATACCTCGGCCCATCCGCTGCCAATTCGGATGCGCGGCGAACATCGAAGAGCGCCTCGGCGTAGCGCGCGAGTCCGGCATGAAAGCCGCTGCGGATCGAATAATAGCTTGAATGGGGATTGATCTCGATCGCTCTGTCGATCGACCGCGTTGCAAGCGCCGTATCCCCGTCGTGCCACGCAAGCAGGCTGCGGGCACGCAACGTGTCCTCATCATCGGCCTTGTTCGCGACTGCATTGGCAAGTGCCATGCGTGCCTCGGCGAAACGCCTCATGAAGAGATGATTGACCGACTGAAGCGCCGGCGCCTCAGGCCGCGTCGCGTCGAGCTTGATCGCCTTGTCGAGCGCGGCCAGCGCCCCGGCGCGGTTGGACTGATCCATCAACAGCCGCGCACGCTTGAGATAGGCATCATAGTCGTTGGCAGGCTCGTTGGTCAGCGTCTTCACTTCGGTACTGGAGATGACGTAGTCGATTGGAGCCGTGATCGAGCCATTCTCTTTCTCGATACGCTCAAGCGGCGTGACCGCCTGGCGCGCTTCTTCGGCGCTGATCTCACGCCTTATCCGGCGAAAGTCAGCAGTCACGGTTGCCCGATCTCCCGACAGGGCCATCGTCCGCGTGATCTGCGTTCCGGCAACCCGGACGTCGATTGGCTCGCCGCGAAGCTTGAAGCCCGCGCCTTTCGCCGGGAGAAGGATGGTCTCACTGCTTCGAAGCCAGACCGGAAAGGATAGCCTGACCGGTGTCTCCTTCCAGGCGCCGGCCTTGCGCTGAAAATCCACTTTCCAAGACGGCACGGAATGGTCGAACCAGTAGCGTCGTCTTGCGGTATTGCGTTCCCAATTCATCGGTGCCTTCCCCGCGAACCGGACCGAATATTCCCCAAGCTTGCCCTCGGCCTCGATCCCGATGACCTTCAGATGCTCATTGTCGATTACCGGCATGGCTTGCTTGAGATAGTCTTCGAGCGCGGCGCGATCGGGCGCTGCCGCCTGGAGCGCGCGAAACGCGGAGGCAGTCGTGCCGCGATATGTAATGGTGGCACGATACGGGACTTGCTGATCGAAACCCTTGCTCGCGTCCCATTCGAGGCTCGTCTCCGTTAAGGGAATCGACGGTGGAGATACCGGTATCGCAATGAGGGCTGAATTGGGGACCAGCGGCAATCCGGCTGCGAACGCGGTCTTTTCCAGTTCGTCCAGCGTGCGTTGCCCATAATTGGTTGGGTCGAGGATATAGGTGCGTCCCGCAACCTGAGCCCTGACGACAACGTGGTCGAACGCCGCCAGCGTCGGGAGACGCTCCCCCAGTAGCTCACTGCCCTGACCGCTCGTCAGCATCGGCTCAGCCGAAATCTGCAAACGATCAAGTATCGCCAGCAACAAGGCCACCTTGCCCTTGCAATCACCAAATTTGCGCGCCCAGGTCTGGTCCGCCGAGGCTGGAATGTGGCTCCCTTCGCCCAGGCTCAACGCGACATAGCGTACCTTTTCCTGTGCCAGGCGAAGCGCGGCGAGCATGCGTAACTCCGGGGACGCGCTCGCCTTGGCAATCAGGTCGGCCTCTACCAGCACAGGGCTGTTTGCCGCCAGTGCCCGCGCGGTGACGAACAACGGGCGCATGACCGCAACGACTTCGGGCCAAGAACTGTAAGACGAAACCTGGATCAGTGGAGCGACGAACCGCAAGGGGACGTTGTCGGGCAATTTGGCCGGCGCGTGATTCGCGCGTGACAAGAAAAGCTCCGTCGCGGTTCCGACCTTCGACTTGCGCATCGCCCCGAGGCTCGGTTCGACCTTGTAATCGAAATTCGTTCCGCTCTCGATCAGGATACGACGTTCGATCAAGCCGACCGGGTAGGTCTCGGAGAGGGCGATGATCGCTTCGGGCCTTGCCCCTATTGTCCCCGGTCGCTCGCGCACGGTAACGGCGAGATCGACCATGTCGCCCACCTGAAGTCCGGGCGCCTGAAGGACAACCGTCCTGACGCCATCAAGGGTCGAATTCTCGAGGTTGTTCTCGCGCCGCAGGACGGTCAGTTCCTGGCCCTTGAGCAGATCGATGATCTCTTTTCCGCGCCGGATCGACACGTGGTGGATCATCAAGTCGCTTCGTTCGCTGTTCCAGGGAATGGTGATATTGCCGACCGCCTGCAGGCCGGCCGTCGTTTGCGGCATGGTCACCGTCCGCGCGTAGATTTCGCTGCCGCCGCCCCATATTCGTTGCTGGCTCGATGACAGCAGGATTTGAAACGGCTGCTCGCTGCCTGCCTGACTGATCTTTGGGATTGCGCTGTCACGAACCCAGGCGGGCGCTGGGCCGGTGGTCGGCGCCGGCTCCGCCGACGCTGCCCCGGCGCACGCGATCATGATCGGCGCGGCCCAGCGCGCCCTGGTCCCAAATCCACTCAAGTGATTACCCCCTTCGAGCCCCCAGACCTTAGTAAGTCATGACCGGAGGGACACAAGGCGGATTGTTGCACCGCGCCGGTGCAGCGCCCATATGATGGCCATGACCATCCGCACTCTCCCTGTCCTTCCGCTCCGCGACATCGTCGTATTCCCAAACCGCATCGTTCCCTTGTTCGTCGGGCGCGAGAAATCGGTTGCCGCGCTTGAAGTCGCAATGGTGGGCGACAAGCAATTGTTTCTCGTCGCCCAGCTCGACCCCAGCGAGGATGATCCTGACCGCGACGCGCTGTACGACCTCGGCGTGATTGCAACCGCGATGCAGCTGCTCAAGCTGCCCGACGGCACGGTCCGCGTGCTCGTTGAAGGCGTCCAGCGCGCGCGACTGATTAAGCTGGTCGATGGCGAGGGCCATCAGGCGGCTGAAGTCGAATTGGTCGATGAAGTCGAAGGCGACGCGACCGAGACCACCGCATTGATGCGTTCGGTGATCGAGCAGTTTGAGAATTACGCCAAGCTCAACAAGAGACTCCCTGCGGAAACGTCGATGCAGCTGACCGAAATCGAGGATCCCTCGATCTTGGCCGACGCGGTCGCCTCCAACCTATCGGTCAAGGTCGCGGACAAGCAGGCTTTGC
>JALYRC010000076.1 GCA_030855555.1 Pseudomonadota bacterium | reverse complement strand
GGGCCCGGCGGATGCGCGGCGCAAGCCATGGGTCGGGACTGGGCGCTGCCGGCCAAGTGCCTTCGTTCATTCCGCCAAGAACCATCAGGTCGGCTTGCTGAAGGCGCGCTTCGAGCAGGCCCCAGATCGAGATTCGCGGGTGGCCGCCATACGGGCGACGTACCGGGACGGCGGCGAAGAGTTCGCTGAGCAAGGCGGTGCTGTCGCCTGCGCCGAGGGTCATTGCCTGCGACTCCGGTGATTGTTCGAGATCGGCGATCAGTTCGGCGGCTGCGCGGCCGTCGGGCCCGCGCCACGCGGCCTGTCCGGCAAGCGCTTCGGCTGCGCTGCGTAGCGCGGCGGCGAGGTCGGCAAGCGTGACCGCTCGGGAAAGGGTCTCCGTGGCCTGCGCCAGGGGCGGGCGAAGATGCGCCCAGGCCCGTGCGGCGCGGTCTCGGTCGATCAGGCGCTTTTCGACGGTCCGGATCCGCTCATCGAGTCCGGCAAGGCCGGCGCGCGGACGCGGGCCACGAAGCGCAAGGTCGAAATCGCGCGCGGCGTCGAGCCACGCAAGACGCTCGGGGCCCTCCCCGCCAACCAAAGGATGCTTGAGCAAGGCCAGCGTTGCGACCGGTGCGAGATCTTCGGCGACGGTTTCGGCCAGAGCCAGTAGCAAGGTTCCGGCCGGGGTCTGCGAAAGGGGCTGGCCGGCGCTGTCATCGGCCTCAATGCCCCAGCGCGCCAAATGCGCCGACACACGCGCGGCAAGGATCCGGTCGGGGGTCACGAGCGCAGCGGTGCGGCCCGGAGTTTCGAGCGCCTCGCGAAGCGCAAGCGCAATGGCCTGGGCTTCGCTTGAGCCATCGGCAAGCTCGGCGCAGCTAATCCCGCTCAGGCGGCGGTCGGGCGGTGGAAGCGCACTCCATTTGTCCGAGAAATCGGCGGCGGTCATGGCGTGAGTCACGGCGCGGCCGCGCACCGCTGGCGAAGCCGAGCGGCCGGTGCCGGGCCATGGCGCAACCTCGCCGCGCGCGACACCGATGCGGTCGAGCAGGCGCTTCAAATGATATTGCGGATGGGATTCAACGCCCTTGCCATCTTCGTCCGGGCCAAGTGCGTCCCATTCAGGGTCGGGCATTGCGTCGGCAAGGGCAAGCGCGGGGAGGACGACGGCGCCTTCGCCGAGCCGGGCAATGCGCGCGAGCAAAGCGGCGACCGCGGGGGCGGAAGTGGTGATGCCCGCAGCGATGGTGAAGCCGCCGGGCGGGCGCGTGGCCCAGCGATCGGCAATGGCGCGAAGCAGGATGTTGCGGCGTGAAGCGCGGTCAATCTTGCCAAGCGCTTCGAGTTCACGCGGCCAGCGGTCGAGGAGGCCAAGGAAGCGATCGAAGGCGCGCGACCAGTGCGCCGCAAGCTCGGGGGCCAGCAACGCGGCCTCCTTGAGCCGGGTCGGATCGACATCCTCGATCGCCAGCGCGTCGAGTGCGCGCGCAAGATCGGCGGCAAGCCGCATTGCCTCGGCGGCGCTGTCGTCGGGGCCGCGCAGGATGCGGGCAAGGCGCAGCTGGCGCTCGAGCGGGTCGATTGCCGGGGGCACGGGCTGCGCAAGGTCGAGTGGATCCAGCGCACCGCCAATGCGGTCGTCAAGCTCGGGATCGCCGATGGGGATGAGGCGCGGCAGGACCAGTCCGCCGCCGCTCATGCGAACGAAAGCCTCGGTCAGCGTGCGGACCGCGCGATTGTTGGGAAGGAGGATGCGGCCGCGGGCAAGGGCGTCGGGCGCGCGGCCCTGTTGCCGAACGAGGCGATCGGCGAGCGCGTCGGCGAAGCTGCGGTGCGCCGGGATCGAATAGACCGTTGGGGTAGAAGCAAGTGGCGGCTGCGCCTCAGCCATGGACGAGGGCGGCCTCGGTCGCGGCAATGGCGGGCGGCGTGCCGACGTCGAACCACAGGCCCTGGTGAACCGCGCCGAAGCAGCGACCTTCCTCGATCGCCCGGTCCCAGAAGATGTTGGTCGAGAAAGGGCCTGGGGGGGCATCGCGAAGGAGGCGCTTTGAGACGATCTGGATGCCGGTGAAGACGTATGGCGCGACCCGTCCGGCGGCGCGGCGGCGCAAGCGGCCCGCTGCGTCCATGCGGAAATCGCCGGCGCCATTGTTGTTGCTGGCGCGGGCGTGGGGAACGAGCAGGAGCAGCGCATCCATCTCCTCTTCGCGCCACTGCGAGGCAAGCAGGCGCAGCGAATCCGCGGGGCCGTCGATCCAGTAATTGTCGCTGTTGACGACCAGGAAAGTGTCCTCGGAGATCATTGGCGCCGCCTGGACCAGCCCGCCGCCCGTCTCGAGCAGCAAGGAGCGCTCGTCGCTGATCGTAACGCCAAGACCACCGCAACGCGCGGCAAGGTGCGCTTCAAGCGCGTCGGCGAGATAATGGACGTTGACGACCACTTCCTCGACCCCGGCAGCGCGCAGGCGGTCGAGGACATGGTCGATGAGCGCCTTTCCGGCTACCTCGACAAGCGGCTTGGGACGGGTTGCGGTGAGCGGGCGCATGCGCTTGCCGAGGCCAGCGGCCATGACCATCGCAGTTCGTGGCGGGGCGCATTTGATGGCCGGGCGAAGCGCCATGGCGCGGGTCGGACGAGTCATTCGGGATCCCAGGCAGCGGCGCGGGCGGAGGCAGGTACGTTGGCGTCGAACCAGGCCTTGACTGGGGCAAGACCGGGATGGGCGAGGTCGCGTTCCAGCAGGCCCCACATGCGCGGCTGGAACTTGCGGTAGCCTGGCTTTCCGTCGCGCTTCCACAGGCGGACGAAGACGCCGAGAATGCGCGTATTACGCTGTGCGGCCAGTGCCCAGTAAGCGGCCTCGAACGCGGCGCCGCGACCGGTTGCAGCCATGTAGCGCTCGATCATCTGGCGTTCGACGAGCGGCGAGACATCGCGGCGTGCGTCCTCGAGCACGGAGGCGAGATCATAGGCCGGGTGGCCGGCCAGCGCGTCCTGGAAATCGAGCAGACCGAAGTGGGCGACGCCGCTGCGGCCCTCGATCAGCATGACATTTTCGGCGTGAAAGTCGCGAAGCACGGTAACCGCAGACAGGCCATCCTCGGCCACCGGAGCGAGCGCTTCGCGCCAGGCCGCGCGATACGCCTCCTCGTCGATTTCGAGGCCGAGCGCCGGGGCATACCAGTCGGTGAACAGCGCAAGCTCGGCGAGCCACTGGTCGAGCCCGTGGACCGGAAGGCCGGGCATCGGCGGGTGGCGGTGGAGGTGGACGAGGACGTCGGTAGCAATGCCGTAAAGCTCGGCCTCGCGGTTGCTCTCAACATCGAGGCGTTCGCGCAGGCGGTCATCGCCGAAATCGCCAAGCAGGAGCAAGCCGTGGGATAGGTCGCGCGCGAGGATCGGCGGTGCGGCAAGGCCGATCGACGCAAGCCATTCGGCGACGGCGACGAAAGGCTTGGGATCCTCGTGCGGCGGCGGTGCGTCCATCAGCACCGCGCGGCGGCCATCATCATGGACGATGCGGAAATAGCGGCGGAAACTGGCGTCCCCGGCAAGCGGCTCGATGCGCGCACCGTCCCAGCCGCTGCTGGCAAGGAATTGGGGAGCAGCGGCGGGAGGAATCATCGCGGTGGCCATCGTTCTTCCCAGCCTTGGCCAGGGTCTGCTGTCAAGACACGTGCGCCATCATCGCGCAGCGCGAGCGACAGATGGAGCGCCGTCGCCGGCCACGCCCCTTCCCCCGCGTGACCAGGCCATTCCACAACCAGCACACCGTCATCAAGCACGCTGTCGAGCCCGAGCTCGGCAAGCTCGGACGGGTGGGAGATGCGGTACAGGTCTACGTGCCACAGCGGCAGCGGCAAATCATCGTAGGGCTGGACGATGGCGAAGCTTGGGCTTGGCACTTCGCCGACGTGACCAAGTGCCTGGAGCAGTCCGCGCACGAGCGTGGTCTTGCCCGCGCCGAGCGGACCGTCGAGGAGGACCACGTCGCCCGGCCTAAGCAAAGCCGCAAGTGCAGCGCCGGCACCCCGGGTGGAAGCATCGGTGGCAAGGATCATGTCGGGCCACTCACGGCGCGCGTGGGATGGTCAGGGTCACTGCGGTGCCCTCGCCCATCGCCGAGACAAGCTCGACCTTGCCGCCATGCGCTTCGATGAACTGGCGCGTCAGCGGAAGCCCGAGGCCAAGGGCAGCGTCACTATGGCCCGTGCCGAGCGCGCGGTGAAAGCGGTCGAACACCATCGCCTGGTCCTCTGAACTGATGCCCGGGCCATTGTCGAGCACGGTGATGGTGGCTTCATCCTCATCGCCCGAGGCGCGCAGCATCACTCGTCCGCCTTCGTCAGTGTAAGTCACGGCGTTGCGCATCACGTGCTCGAGCGATTCGCGAATGCGCCGGGCGTCGCCGAGTACGATCCCCGCCGAACGGTCGATGACGACCTCGAGAGTCTGTTTCTTGTCGGCAATGCGGCCAAGCAAGGACTCTCCGACCGAGCGGCACAGGCCGCCAAGGTCGATCCGCTCGCGTTCGAGTACGACCCCGCTGGTGTCCCCGCGCGTCAGGTCGAGAACGTCGTCGATCAGCTTGGAAAGGCGCGCCACCGATTCGAGGATCGCGCCGACATATTCCGAAGCGGCCGGCGCAAGCTGCCCGGCATATCCGCCGCTAAGCATTTCCGCGAAGCCGCCGATCGAGGTCAAAGGGGTGCGCAATTCGTAACTCATATTAGCGACGAAGTCGGTCTTGACCCGATCAGCCTCCTCAAGCCCGGTGGCGCGCTCGCGCAAGGCGGCTTCGATGCGCGTTGAATCGGTGACGTCGATCATCGTGAAGAGGCAATTGCCATCCGGCAGCGGCACGGCGGCAAATTCAAAGTGGCGGCCATCGGTCATCGACACCCGGCCGGATCCTGATTCGCGGCTGCTGGTAGTCGATCGGACGAGTTCGCGGACCTGCGCGGCGGCGGTCGGGTTGACGAGCCGGCGCGCCATTGCCGGAACCAGTTCGTCGACCCGCGGATGCTCGCCGAGCCAGGTTTCGTCGAGCGCCCATACTTCGCAAAAGCGGCGGTTCCACAGATAGAGGCGCCCGTCCGAAGCGAACACGCTGATCGCCTCGAACAAATTGTCGAAGGTGGCGGAGCGCACGCGAAGCAATGTATCGCGTGCCGAGGCCAAGCGGACCTGTTCGGTTCGATCCTCGACGATCAATCGCAGCCCGCCGTCCGGAAGCGGTTGTGCGACAACGCGAAGGTGGTCGCCACTGGTCAGGATCCAGTCTTCCTCGACAGTTTCGTCGGGAATGATGAACCAATCGCGGCGCTCGGCTTTCCAAGCCGGGAAGTCGCGCACTTCGGGCAAGCGGTTCATTTCGCGCATCCGTTCGAGAACGCGGTCGAACTCGGGTTTTTCGGCAAGCCATTCCGGATCGAGCCGGGCCATTAGTGCAAATGGCTGATTGAAGAAATCGAGGCGGCGATCCTGGTCGAACTGCGCAGCGCCGGCGGTCATGTGGTCGGCCAGCTCGCGCTGCGATTCGATGTGCCGGGCAAGTTCGGTGCGCGTGTCCTCAAGGTCCTGGATATCGACCGCGAAGCCCGCCACCGCGCCGGTCGAGAGCGGGACATCGACCAGGCGCAGCATTCGCCTTTCCTCGCCGATCGTTGCCGGCTGATTGCGCGAATAGGGTTTGCCAAGCTCGAGCGCGCGCTGGGCGCCAAAGCGGGCGCTGTCCCCTCCCGGGCTGTCCACCAGTTCGGTGCCGCGGGCGATGACCTCGGCAGCATCGCGCGCCTCTACCGCGGCGACAAAGGCGGAATTGACCAGCCCGAGGCTGAGATCGGGACCGCGATACCACATCGGAAATGGCGCTGCTTCGATCAGCTGCGTAAGCGCATCGAGCGCGCTTTCTGTCTGGCCGAGCCGGCGCGACAGTGTGGCTCGCTCCGCCTCCGCGTCGCTAATGTCTACGAACCATAAAAGCATCGTCCCCGGCGGTTCCGGGGCAAGCGCGGGTGCACCATGCACTTCGACGACGCGGTTGGATGAAGCGAGGCGGACCATCCGGCGAACGGGCCGGGCGCCAAGCATTGCGCTTTTGAGGTCGGTCTTGAGAAGTTCGAGATCGCCGGGCACCAGGCCGTACCCCTCGGCGCCGAGCTGGTCGACGCTGGTCGGTGCTTCGGTGAAACCAAGATCGCGCTGCAGGATCGGATCGAGGTCGATGCTTCCGTCAGGGCGGATGACGAGCGGGCGAACCGGGGCTGCCTCGAGCAAGGCGCGCAAGCGGCGAGCCGCGTCGATGACATGCTGGGCGCTGCGGATACGGCGCGCGGCGATGATCGCAAGCGCTGCCGCGACAAGCACCCACAGCAATGCAATGACGACGATCGCCGCGACAACGTCGGGATCCTCGGTCATCCGGTCGTGGCGCTCATGCTCATGGCATCGTCATAGGCGGGACAAATGCAGCGCGAAAGGCCGCAAGTCGGCGATCGAGAACAATGAAAAAGGCCATTGCAGGACGAACCTGCAATGGCCTTTTTCGTGAAACGGCTGAGCCGGACTTAGTAGCGGTAGTGGTCGGGCTTGAACGGGCCGGTCTGGGGCACGCCGATGTAGGCCGCCTGCTTGTCCGAAAGCGTCGTCAGCTTGACGCCCAGCTTGTCGAGGTGGAGTGCAGCGACCTTTTCGTCGAGGTGCTTGGGCAATACGTAGACGTCGTTGCCGTACTTGTCGCCGCCGGTCCAAAGCTCGATCTGGGCCAGCACCTGGTTGGTGAAGCTCGACGACATGACGAAACTTGGATGGCCGGTAGCGCAGCCCAGGTTCACCAAGCGGCCCTTGGCGAGGATGATGAGCTTCTTGCCGTCCGCGAATTCGACTTCATCGACCTGCGGCTTGATCTCGGTCCACTTCATGTTCGACAGCGCGCCGATCTGGATCTCGCTGTCGAAGTGACCAATGTTGCAGACGATCGCCATATTCTTCATCGCCCGCATATGGTCGACGGTGATGACGTCCATGTTGCCGGTGGCGGTGACGAAGATGTCCGAGCGCGTGACCGCGTCTTCCATGGTGACGACTTCATAGCCCTCCATCGCCGCCTGAAGCGCGCAGATGGGATCGACTTCGGTCACCAGCACGCGCGCGCCGCCATTGCGAAGCGACGCGGCCGAGCCCTTGCCGACATCGCCGAAGCCGGCGACGGTCGCGACCTTGCCGGCGAGCATGACGTCCGTGGCGCGGCGAATGGCGTCGACGAGCGATTCCTTGCAGCCGTAGAGATTGTCGAACTTCGACTTGGTGACGCTGTCGTTGACGTTGATCGCCGGAAAGGGAAGCTTGCCCGACTTGCTAAGCTCATAGAGACGGTGGACGCCGGTGGTGGTTTCCTCCGACACGCCCTTGATGTTGGCGACGGTGCTGGTGAGGTAGCCCGGACGCTCGGCGAGGAAGCGCGTGAGCGTTGCGGCGAACACTTCTTCTTCCTCATTGGTGGGCGTGAACAGGGTTTCACCCGCTTCGACGCGCGCGCCCCACAGGGCGAACATGGTGGCGTCGCCGCCATCGTCGAGGATCAAGTTGCAGGTGCGGTCGCTGTCGCTGGGGGTCGCCCAGTCGAAGATGCGGACGACATAGTCCCAATATTCCTCAAGCGTTTCGCCCTTGATGGCGAACACCGGGACGCCGCTGGCGGCGATCGCGGCCGCGGCATGGTCCTGGGTCGAGAAGATGTTGCACGAAGCCCAGCGGACTTCGGCGCCGAGGTGAGTCAAGGTTTCGATCAGTACGGCGGTCTGGATCGTCATGTGGAGCGAACCGACGATGCGCGCGCCCTTGAGCGGCTGCGAAGTGCCGAATTCCGAACGCAGCGCCATCAGGCCGGGCATTTCTGTTTCGGCAATGTCCATTTCCTTGCGCCCGAAAGCGGCAAGCGAAATGTCCTGAATGACATAATCGTGCGTGCGAGGTTCAGCCAAAGTAGCCACGTGATAATCTCCGAACGTGAAAATGGGCCCGGCCATGGATGAGGCCTTGGGATCGACGCCGCCCCTAGCCGCATCCCCGCGTAAAAGCAAATATAAAGGATTCGTTATATGTCGTTTCGCCGAGGGGCGCTCAGGCGGCGCCGGCGTCGAGGGTGAGCAGGCGCGGGTCGATGCCGGCGGCACGAAAGCTGGTCGTCCAGCGCTCGTCGGCGGGGGTTTCGAACAGAAGCGCAGTGCCGGCGGGGACTGCCATCCAGCCATGACGGGTCAGTTCCTTGTCAAGCTGCCCCGCTCCCCAGCCGGCATAGCCCAAAGCGACGAGGAATTGGCTTGGGCCCCTGCCCTCGGCAATGGCGCGAAGCACGTCGATCGTGCCGGTCATGGCATATTTGTCATGATTTGGCCCGGTCACCGCGACCGTGTCCTGCCCGCCCCAATCGTCGCTGTGAAGGACGAAACCGCGGCCCGGCTCGACGGGCCCGCCATGGTGGACCGGCGCGTCGGGTGCGCTGCCTGGGTCGAGGCCTAGCTGCGCCATCAGGGCGCGCAGGCGCATTCCGGCGCGCTGGTGGCCGATGCCGACCCCAACCGCGCCGTCCTCGTCATGGACGCAGATTGCAATCACTGCCTGATCGAAACGCGGATCGCCCATTCCCGGCATGGCGAGAAGCAGTTGGCCCGAAAGAAAGCGCGGCATGTCCATCAAAGCTCAACGTCGCATGCGGCGACTGGTGCCACAAGTCTGAGGCAACGCCCCTTGAGAGCACCCTCTGGGGGCACTATCTGACCCTCACCATCCAACAGGAGTGAAAAATATGACCATCAAGGTCGGCGACCGCCTTCCCGACGTCCAGTTGAGCCTCGCCACGCCAGAGGGCCCGGTTCCGGTCAAGAGCGGGGACTTTTTCGCGGGCAAGCGCGTCGCTTTGTTCGCAGTGCCCGGCGCCTACACGCCGACCTGCTCCGCCAAGCATCTGCCAAGCTATGTCGAGAAAGCCGCCGACCTCAAGGGCCGCGGTATCGACGAGATCGTCGCGACGAGCGTCAATGACGCCTTCGTCATGGGCGCCTGGAACAAGGAGCAGGGCAGCGAGGACATCACCATGCTGGCCGACGGCAATGGCGAGTTCGCCAAGGGCATTGGCCTGGAAATGGACGGCAGCAAATATGGCATGGGCCAGCGAAGCCAGCGCTATTCGATGGTCATTAACGATGGCGTCGTCGAGCAGCTTAACGTTGAGGCGCCGGGCGAATATTCGGCTTCGAGCGCCGAAACATTGCTCGGCCAGCTATAACCAAATCTAAATCGCACGGCGGGGAGCGAGACTTTCCGCCGTGCGTTACGGCCTCACAATGTTTTTTACGTGAGGAGTAGAACTGATGGCCACGACCAAAGGCACGACGCCCAAAGGCACGACCGCGAAAAGCACGACGTCCAAGAGCGCTACGCCAAAGCGCGCTACGAGCCGCACGACGGGTGCAAGTGCCACCGCGAGAAAGCCGCGCGCAACGACACCAAAGAAACTCGACGATTCACTGGTTGCGCGCACCGGCCGGACAATCAGAGACCGCCCTTATACCAGCGCCGCGATCGCGACCGGTGCAGCCACTGTCGTAGCTGCCGCTGCCGCTGGCGCCTTCCTGATGTCGCGCCGCGACAAGAGCTTCAAGGAAGCGAGCGGAGATCTGACCGGCAAGCTTAAGGACGGACTCGCCAATGCCAGCGAGACTGTCAAAGACGGGCTTGCCAGTGCGACGGCTGCGGTCAAGGATCTTGGCCAGCGGGGGGCCGACTATCTCAAGAGTGACAGCGCCCTTGAAAGCACCGAAACGCGCACGCAGCAGGAAATTGCTGAGGAGGCGCTGACATTAAAGGAAACCGGCGGCGCCAAGAGCCCGCTCGACGATCTGTCGGCAACCGAGATCAAGACCGGTTCAGTGTCCTACTGAACAATCCGCCCGTTCGGCAGCAAGGGGAGCGCCTCGACGTCGCTCCCCTTTTTTTTAGGCTTTACCAGCCCTGGGTCTTGCCGGCGTTCTGCTGGTCCAGCCAAGCCTTGAGCGGCGCGAAATATTCGGCCATCGCGCGGCCCGACATTTGCCGCGTGCCGGTGAAGGCTTCGAGCGCGTCGGGCCATGGCTTGGAAGCGCCCATTTCGAGCATCGCGTTCAGCTTCTGCCCGACCTGCTTATTGCCGTAGAAGCTGCAGCGGTGAAGCGGCCCCTTCCAGCCGGCCTGATCGCACGCCGCCTTGTAGAATTGGAACTGGAGGATGCGGGCCAGGAAGTAGCGCGTGTAGGGCGTATTGCCGGGAATGTGGAACTTGGCCCCGGCATCGAACGCGTCCGCCGGCCGCTCGACGGGCGGAACAATTCCTTGATAGTCGGTACGGAGCTTGGTCCAGGCAGTGTTGTACTGGGCCGGCGCGATCGACCCGTCGAAAATTCCCCAACGATAGCGATCGACAAGCAAGCCGAAGGGCAGGAAGGCGACCTTGTCCATCGCCTGGCGAAGGAGCAGGCCAATATCCTTGTCCGCACTTGGGACGCGGCTGCGCGGGAGCATTCCGATCTGCACGAGATATTCCGGCGTGATCGACAAAGCGACGGCGTCGCCGATCGCCTCATGGAAACCGTCATTGGCGCCGTTCAGATAGAGAAATGGCTGGTTGTTATAGGCGCGCTGGTAATAGTTGTGGCCAAGCTCATGGTGGATGGTGATGAAGTCGTCCGCGTTCGGCTTGATGCACATCTTGATGCGCAGATCGTCCTTATTGTCGATGTCCCAGGCCGAGGCGTGGCAAACGACCTCGCGGTCGGCGGGCTTGGTGAACATCGAGCGGCTGTAGAAGCTCGCCGGCAGCGGCGCGAAGCCGAGCGACGAGAAAAAGCCCTCCCCAACCTTGACCATCTGCTTGGGATCAAGCTTCTTCTGCTCGATCAGCTTGGTCAGGTCGTAGCCGACGTCGCCCGAGCCCTTTGGCGCGACCAGCGGGTAGATGTTGCCCCATTCCTGCGCCCACATATTGCCAAGCAAGTCGGCGCGGATCGGGCCGGTCGCGGGCTGGACCGCATTGCCATGCTTCTTGTTGAGTTGGGTACGGACATAGGTGTGAAGCGCCATGTAGAGCGGCTTGACCTCCTGCCACAGGCGCTCGGTCTCCTGCGCGAATTGTTCGGGCGGCATGTCATAGCCCGAGCGCCACATTGCGCCGGTATCGCTGAAGCCCAATTCCTTTGCGCCGGCATTGGCGATGCCGACCATGCGGGCATAATCATTCTTCATCGGCGCGCCGACATTGGTGTGCCAGCTGGCCCACATCTCGGCGAGCTGCGCGGGCGTGCGCTCGATATTGCCCATCTCATTTTCTATATCGCTGCCCGAGATCGGCTTGCCGTTAAGCGTGCCCTTGCCCTTGCCATATTGCGACTGAAGATTGGTCGCGATGGTGTTGAGCTCGGTCGCGGCGCCCGGCGTAGTCGGTGCCGGCAGGACAATGCCATTGCGGAGGATGTCGAGCTTGCGCTTGGTATCGGGCGAGAGGCCTTGGACGTTGGCGAACTTGGCAGCCTCAAGGGCATATTTGACCGACTTTTCGGTGCCGATCGCATTGATCCGCGCCGCCATGGCGTCAGTATCCTCGGTGATATAGGTCGCATTGACCCAGTTCACCTGGCTGGCCTCGACCGAATAGTTGAACAGATCCTTCTCGGCCGCGGCGATGAAGGCGTCGGCGGCTTCGGGGGTGATCAGGGTGCTAGCATCGACCGCTGCAACGGCAGGCGCCTCGACCGCCATGACGGGTGGCGCCGTGGTGGCGCAGCCCGCAAGAGCAAGTGCGGCGAGTGAAACGGAAGCAGTGAAAAGTTTCAAGACGAGTCTCCTGGGGTCGATTCTGATGATCGCGTAAATTTTGATTGGAACCAAGCGCTTGGCGCGTCAAGCAGGTGACAGGAACGCCGCCAGTGCATCGCCGAACTCCGCTCGCGTAACGCTCGACATATGCGTTCCAGGTACCGGCGCCAATGTGGCATTTGGAAGCGCGGCCACGAGGTTCGGGGCCGAGCCATTGTCCTGGTCCTCGGTGCCGCACAGGACCAGCGTTGGCATGGTGAATGCGGCAAGCCATTCGGGATGCGCATCGCTGAAAGTCGGGAGCAGCAAGGCAGCGGCGGTGCGATCGACCCTCATCGTCTTCATGAACTGGATCGCCATCCAATGCTTGTCGCCGCGGGTGGCGGTCTCGAAATTGGCAATCGCATCGACGAAGAAATGCTTGCGGCTCAGCCAGCCGGTGAGCCCTTCAAGCCCCATGCCGGCCAGCACCGCGCGCGAAGGGCGAAGTCCCTCTCCAACACCTTGCACAGTCGTGCGCGCACCAAGCGAGAAGCCGCCAAGGTCATAATCGGTGAGACCGAGATGAGCGACGAGCTCGGCGAGGTCGCGGCCGAGGATGCCTTCGGGATAATAAGCCGGGTCATGCGGCGCGCTGCTTTCGCCGTGCGCGCGAAGGTCGGGCATGATCACGCGCATGCCGGCGGCGGCGAGCTTCGCGGCATGGCCGAACTTGATCCAGTTGACCAAAGCGTTGCTGAACAGGCCGTGGAGCAGGATGACCG
>JALYRC010000066.1 GCA_030855555.1 Pseudomonadota bacterium | reverse complement strand
CTTTTACATCTTTACGGCGGTTTGGCCGTGGTTCGCGATGGCGCGGGGGATGATTTCCATTTTCGCCCACGCGGTTTACGGGCTCACGCTCGGCTGGGCTTATCGTGCGCTGACATCGCGGCACGTCAGGATCATCGAAGAAAGGTGATTTCATCCGTGAGGCGAGTCATGCGTGATTCTTTCCGTGGAACGACCGCACTTGCCTTGATCGTCTTTTTGTCAATCGGTGCCTGCGGAACCAACGAAACCAAAGCCAAAGGCGGGGCGGTCGCCGTGAGTCAGTCCGCAAGCGTTGAAACTTCCAACGACAAGGCGGCAGAACTTGGACCACGATTGACCTTGATCGAGCACGCAATTGGCCGCTGGCGGCGAGCCGCCAACTTGACGGAGGCCAAATTAGCCGCAGAGGAAGCGCGAAACTTGGTCGTTGGTGCGGCCGGACCCTACTACGGGGATGCCGACCGCGACGGAGTTATCCGAGGTGCGAGCAAGAGCGGGCTTCTTCCTGGGTTAGGAGGTGAGGAAGCGGTGGCTCAACCCGGCAACGGCAATTGTGTCGTGCGCGATATTCTCGGGGGTAGCTGGAACGAGCCGTTCAAACGCTGGTCAATCCTTGATGCAGCAATCAAGTCGTGGACCCGGTCGCACAACACCTTCCCAACTTTGCCAAGCCATCCTCAGCGTATCGTCGGATGGGCCACTTTGACATTCTCCACGAACAACTTAGTCACCGCAAGGGAATATGGTGGGCACGCCCAGCTGCATATAGACGTATCGACAAAGGCATTCACTCAATGCGAGAGTCGATGACCGTAAGTAACTGCTTCAACCCATTGAAGCCGTGCAGTACGTAAACGTTCATTCCTGAAAGTCGTGACGATCGCCAATCTTTGCTGCGTCAGCGTCGACTGAGCTGTTCATGATGGCGTCAAGGAATTAGATGACGGGATGCACGAACGAGCATCCCGCCGTCTAATCGAGTGGGCTAGCCGCAACACGCCATCGCGGCTTCGCAGCAAGCGACGATGGCAGTACAGCACGAAGCGACAGCACCGGGAGCAGCGGCATATGCCCCGGTGCTCGACAACAGTAGCGCAGCAGTGAAAACAAACTTCTTCATATTAATATCTCCTAGGAAATTCAGTTCGTACGAACTCGCCGCAAGGTTACTGGGTCGCTTAATGTGATTTGGATTCGCTTGGCAGGCGAGTTTTTCGGAGCATTTGGTCGAGCGACCAGCCGCCGCCGCCAAGCGCGATGAGGGGCAATAGCAAGCCCGCCCAACTGAGATGCGTCGGCCAAGCGTCGGGGTAGACGAAGATCTGGATGACCAACGTCATGCCGAGCAGTCCCGCCGCCGACAGGCGGGTGAACAAGCCAAGCACAAGCAGCCAGGGGAAAACATGCTCTGCCCCCGTCGCGAGATAAGCGGCAAAGTCGGGGGACAGCAGCGGCAAAGCATACTCGCTGCGGAATAGCTCGATCGTGGTGTCGGGGATTGTAAACCAGCCCTCGACCTTGGTTCGTCCCGACTGGAAAAAGACCGCGGCTATGCCGAACCGCTGGACCAGCAGAACCAGCGACAGTGAGAGCATCTGTTGGGCAAGGTTCGAAACTCGATTGAAAAACGAGCGATCCTCGGCTGGACTATTGGAAATCGTTGCCATGTCTCTATCCCTTTCTCAATCAAACAATGACCAGCGCGCCGGACGACAGGCAGCGCTCGAGGAGTATGGCCGCGTCGCTTTCCGGGAAGACCGCATCGACCGCCGCGATGCATTCGTCGGCGCGGATAGTTAGCGAGCAGGAGTTCAGCAGATGATGACATTCCGCCCCGATCAATTCGGCGCAAACTTCCTGGCCCTGTCGCGTGAACAGCGCGCCCTCCTCACGCCATTCGGGGGTGAGCTCGCCGACGCCAGCCGGATCGCGGTGAGCTTGCCAGATGGTCATCGCCGGCGTCGGCAACCAAATGAAGCGGGTCGCGGGATGAAGGCGAATCTTGCGGTGACCATCATCGCCGACCGTCCCGCGCGAAGCCTCCCAATCGGCCGCCAAAAACGCGGCGAGCCACAGCCAGTCAAGCCGCGCGACATCGGCAAGATAAGGAAGCTCGCTACTCCACGGTTGCGCGCCAAGATAATCGTGAAAGTCGGATCCGTAATTCGACAGAATAGGTTCGGCCGGAGGTCGCGCGCTCCGATAGTCGAGCGCGACCTGGGTAAACATGTCGTCGCCGACCAGCGTGTCGACCGTCGAAAAAGTTGCGCGTAGTGCCTCGACCGCGCCACGCGCCGACGTGTTGCGGTAGACCGCGAACTGGCGCTGTCGCGATAAGCGGTCGAGCGGCTGTTCGGCCATCACGGCCTTGGCGAAGCGCGCTTGGAAAGCTGCCAGGTCAGACATGTGCGGGCTCTCGCATGCCAGCCATCATCGCCGCCGCGCGATCGCGTTCGGCCAGCAGCGCGCCGAAATCGGGAATATTGTCATCGCGTTCGATCAATGTCGGCGGGCACCGCGCGCCGCAGCTTGCCAGCAGCGCCTCATAGAGCTGCCAAACCACTTCGGCGATCGGTGCGTCATGGCTGTCGATAAGCAGAGTTCGGCCGAGCAGGGGATCCGGGCTGTGGCCGGCAAGGTGAATCTCGCCGATCGCGGCGGGAGACAGCGCATCGAGGTAGGACAAGGGGCTGAACCCGAGATTGTTGGCGCTGACAAACACATTGTTGACGTCGATCAGCAAGCCGCAGCCCGTGCGCCTGACGAGTTCGTTGAGGAACTGTGCTTCGGGCCAATCGTGCCCGTCGAGTTGCACGTAGAGTGATGGATTCTCGACCAGGATCTGGCGCCCCAGCGCGGACTGCACCAAGTCGATGTTTCGGGCGATGATCGCGAGCGCTTCATTGCTGCGCGGGAACGGCAGCAAATCGGGAAAGCTGACATTGCCGAGCCGCGACCAGGCCAGATGCTCTGACAAAGCGAACGGCGCAAAGCGTTCGTTGAGCACCTTGAGCTTGGCAAGGTGATCGCGATCGGGCTCCTCGACCCCGGCGAGCGAAAGTCCGACGCCGTGGATCGACAACGGGAAACGCGCGCGCAACTCGTCGAGCATGGCCAACCGCGGGCCGCCTTCGACCATGTAATTTTCGGCATGAACTTCAAACCAGAGCCCCGCCGCCGGACAGGCCATCGCTTGTTCGAAGTGGATCGTCTTGAAGCTCAGTCCGGCGGTCGGGGTCATGGTCGTTGGCTTAGCGAGCGAGCGGCTTGAGCGAGCCGGTGCCCGTGGGGGTCTTGATCTTGGCGCAGGTGCCCTTGGCGACATATTTCCAGGCATTGCCCTGATAGGCGCGCTTGGACGTTCCGGCGCAACTTGTGCCCGGTCCAGCGGCACAATCATTCTTGCCGGCGAGCGAAACGCCGTAACATTTGTCAACCTTGGCGCTGCTCTTCGCGGGTGCAGCCATTGCCGCGCTCGTAGCCACAGCGCCCAGCGCCACCGCGGCGATCGCCATCGATGTCTTGTTCATTGCATTCTCTCCCAAGTTTCAAGGACACCCCATCTGGTGCCAACTCATTTTCGTCCGGAAGCGGGTGAAGGTTACAGACCCCGGAAGGCACGGGCTCAATCCGCTAGTGACATTGGCCGCGTGCTGCCAGCCATGTGAATGTCCGCATTTTAAATCTGTTCTTTTCGTCGAACGGACACATGACTTGTCGCGATTGGGCATTAGCGGCCATTCATGTCACCATCTTCGTGGACGTGGTGAAGATTGGCATTTTTTCAAATCCTGATTTCGGAGCGTGACATCAAACAGGCACGACTACGGAACCGGCACGGGTTATATTACATTGTGTGGAAGTGGCCTCCACTGTCTGGCGATTTCGCCCGGCCGGAGTATCGAGCTTAGGCACAAAAATTCCTTGCGTGGCCTTGCGACGCGCGTAACCAAAGGGAAATACCGTTGGCTTTTACCACGCGCGGATCGGCTCAGCGTATCATTCATCCCGTTCACGCGGTGCTGCTCGCATCCAGCCTGTCGCTGTTTCTAGGGGCGCTGCTGAGCGACTGGGCTTACGCCTCGACATACCTGAACCAGTGGCTGAATTTCGCGGCCTGGCTGAATGCCGGCGCGTTGCTATTCGCTGGCGCGGCCTTGCTGTGGGCAGCGATCGACTTCTTTCGCGCCGACGTCGCCAGAGATCGCGCCGGAGCAATGTACCTGCTAGTATTGCTGACGACATTCGTGCTCGGCTTCATCGGCGCACTGGTGCACGCCAAGGATGGTTGGGCGACGATGCCTGCCGGTCTAATCCTGTCGGTCGTGACATTCCTCCTCGCGCTGTTCGCTACGTGGCTGGGATTTTCTACTCTTCGTGCGGGAGCGAAGCTATGAACCTGACCCGACTTGCCACCATCGCCACGGGCGCCGCCTTGCTGGCGGCGTGCGGCAGTGACCGCGATGTCGCGCAATATGGTCCCGACCCCGACCTGCCCGAACAGCAGCGCGGCCTCCTGCCGGCCATGAAGATCGCCGATCCGGCAGGATGGGGTGATCGGCGGCCGGTGGTTCCGGCGGGCTTTACGATCACGCCGATTGCGACCGACCTCAAGATTCCGCGCCAGACGCTGGTCCTGCCCAACGGCGACATATTGGTGACCGAGGGCAAGGGCGGGGGGAAAGCGCCGGTGATGCGGCCCAAGGACCTGCTCGCGGGCTACTTCATCGGCAAGGGCACGAGTTCGGTGAAGGGCGGCGACCGGATCATGCTGCTGCGCGATTCCAATGGCGACGGCGTCTATGAACAACGCGCGATCTTCGCCGAGAATCTGAATGCGCCTTATGGGATCGCGCTGGCCGGCAACCGGCTTTACGTCGCCAACCAGGATGCGCTGGTACGGTTCGACTATCAGCCGGGGCAGATCCGCGCGAGCGGGCCGCCGGTCACGGTCACCGCGCTTCCGGCGGCGATCAACCATCACTGGACCAAGGCGCTGGCCGCGAGCCCCGACGGCCGGTCACTTTATGTCGGTATCGGCTCCAACAGCAATATCGGCGAGCGCGGCATGGCGGTCGAGGAAGGGCGCGCCATGGGGTGGCAAGTTGACGCCGCGACCGGCGCCGCGCGCCGCTTTGCCACCGGGCTGCGCAATCCAACGGCGCTGGCCATCCAGCCGGGCATTGGCCAGCTGTGGGCGGTGGTCAACGAGCGCGACGAACTT
>JALYRC010000051.1 GCA_030855555.1 Pseudomonadota bacterium | reverse complement strand
GTGCGTCCGATCAGCGTGCGCTTCCGGCCGCGGGCAGAAGCGGTTCGTCGCCCCCTTCGTGCCCAGCCGGAATGGCGCGCCGCCGCTTGACCCGCGCATAGCTTGCAATGCTGAACGGCAGGCAGGCGACATAGACTAATGCCATTGCAAGCAAGGTGACCCACGGCGCGGTGATCAACGCCGCGCCTAGCAAGGCAATTCCGGCAAGCGACAGCAAGCGCCATTCGCGGCGAATGCGGATCGAAGCCCAGCCGTAGGTCGGAACGCTCGAAATCATCAGCACCGCGATGAACAGGGCCCACGGCATGACGACATACCATAAGCGGAACAGTTCGTTGCCGGTGATCAGCCAAAGATAGATCGGCACGAATACCAGCCCAGCCCCGGCCGGTGCCGGAACGCCGGTATTGAAACCCGCTTCCTTGTGCGGCTGGGGTCCCGCATCGATCCGCGCGTTGAAACGGGCGAGCCGGAGGGCGCAGGTAACTGCGAGCGACAGCGCGGCAATCCAGCCGAACTGAGGCGCCTCCTTGAGCGACCACAAATAAATGATCAGTGCCGGCGCGGTCCCGAAGGCAATATTGTCACTCAAGCTGTCGAGTTCGGCGCCGAAGCGGCTGTTGGCGCGAAGCATTCGAGCAACGCGTCCGTCCAGCCCGTCAAGAACCGCCGCAAAGATGATCGACCCGAGCGCCTTGTCCCACTCTCCGCCGATCGCGAAGCGCACTCCGGTCAGTCCGAAGCATAACGCCAAAGCGGTAATGGCATTGGGAGCAAGTGCGCGCAGTGGGATCCCTCGCGCAGGTCGCTCGTCGATCAGGTCGGTCACTGACTGATGCCAGGGCGCTGCGGATCCTGACCGATAATACCCAGCACCGTTTCGCCGGCAATCGTGCGCTGCCCCAGAAGGACTTGCGCCCCGGTGCCGGCAGGAAGGAATACATCCACCCGGCTGCCAAAGCGGATCAGCCCGATGCGCTCCCCCGCACTGACCCGGTCGCCTTCCTTCACGAACGCCATGATCCGGCGCGCGACCAGCCCGGCGATCTGGGTAAAGCCGATCCTGACTCCATCCTCGCGCTCCACCAGGAAGTGCTGGCGCTCATTGTCCTCGCTCGCTTTGTCGAGGTCGGCGTTAAGGAATTTACCCGGGACATAGGCCACGCGAGCAATGCGGCCCGCAATCGGCGTGCGATTAATGTGAACGTCGAACACGCTCATGAAAATCGACACCCGGCTGAATTCGCCCGACAGGCCGCCTTCGCCCGCAAGCTCAGGCGGTGCATGAACGCGGCTGATCATCGTCACCAGTCCATCCGCCGGAGCGACGATCAGCGCCGGGTCTTGCGGAGTAGTGCGTATCGGATCGCGGAAGAAGGCCGCCACCCAAATCGTCAGGCCAAGCAACAGCCATCCGACTGTATCGGGGAGCAGCACAAAGCCGAGCAGTGAGACAAATGCGGAAATGAGTGCGAATTTTCGACCTTCGGGATGAACCGAGGGAAAGCGCCACTTGACCGCTGTCAGCTGGCTGTCGGGGTTGTCGATCGATACCATGCCGCTTCCTTAGGGTGCCAATCCCGACGCCGCAATCCGCGTGCCCTGCGCACGTCCCGAAAGGCGCCGCCAATCCGCGCAGTTGCCTTGAAACCGCCCCACGCTTAAGGCCCGCCGCAATCCCTTTTCGAACAATAGGACGCGAAGCGCATGGCCAAGATCAAGGTAAAGAACCCCGTCGTCGAGCTTGATGGCGACGAAATGACCCGGATCATCTGGCAATGGATTCGCGAACAGCTCATCCTGCCGTTTCTCGACATCGACCTGATCTATTTCGACCTTGGCGTCGAAAAGCGCGACGAGACCGATGACAAGATCACCGTCGATGCCGCCAATGCGATCAAGCAACATGGCGTGGGCGTCAAATGCGCGACGATTACCCCCGACGAAGCGCGGGTCGAGGAATTCAAGCTCAAGCAGATGTGGAAGTCGCCCAACGGCACGATCCGCAATATCCTTGGCGGAGTGGTGTTCCGCGAACCGATCGTGATCTCCAACGTGCCGCGGCTCATCCCCGGCTGGACCGACCCGATCGTCATCGGCCGCCATGCCTTTGCCGACCAGTACAAAGCGACCGATTTCCTCGTCCCCGGCCCCGGCAAATTGTTCCTCAAATGGGTCGGCGAGAATGGCGCGGAGATCGAGCATGAAGTGTTCGACTATCCCGCCGCTGGCGTGGCGATGGGGATGTACAATCTCGACGAGTCGATCCGCGACTTTGCCCGCGCGTCACTTAACTACGGGCTCGAGCGTAAATGGCCGGTCTATCTGAGCACCAAGAACACGATTTTGAAGGCTTATGACGGGCGCTTCAAGGATATCTTCGAGGAAGTTTATCAGGCCGAATTCAAGGACAAGTTCGCCGTCGCGAAGATCGAATATCAGCACCGCCTGATCGACGACATGGTCGCCTCGGCCCTGAAATGGAGCGGCAACTTCGTTTGGGCCTGCAAGAATTACGACGGCGACGTCCAGTCGGACATGGTCGCGCAGGGCTTCGGCAGCCTTGGACTGATGACCTCTATCCTGACCACCCCCGACGGCAAGACCGTCGAGGCCGAAGCCGCGCACGGCACCGTCACGCGCCATTTCCGCCAGCACCAGCAGGGCAAGGCGACCTCGACTAACCCGATCGCGTCGATCTTCGCCTGGACCGGCGGGCTCAAGTATCGCGGCAAGTTCGACGACACCCCCGACGTCGTCAAATTCGCGGAAACGCTTGAGCGCGTCTGCGTGGAAACCGTCGAGGAGGGCAAAATGACCAAGGATCTCGCAATCCTCGTCGGTCCCGACCAGGCATGGATGACGACCGAGCAATTCTTCGAAGCCATCCGCGAAAATCTCGAAAAAGCGATGGGCGTGACGGCCGCCGCCTAGGCGGGAGCGTCAGGCTTTCTTCAGCGCGCCGGGCTTATGAGCGGCGCGCTTGCCTTCATCAGTTTTCACCAGATATTCGGGATTGTCTTTCGACGCGGCGACCTTGTGGCCCTTGATGGTCATCGGGCTGGTCAGTTTCTTGACGACCTTGCCGGTCGAATGACCACCGCTCGAGTCCCATTGTACCTTGTCGCCCTTCTCCAGTTCCTTGGTCATTGCTCTCTCCTGCGCTCCCGAACGCGCCATGCCCGTGACAGATGCACGCCACCATGCTTTTAGGTGGTACAATGGCCGGTGCGATGCATATGACTCCTGCGCTGTCGGATGCGCTGACGATCCTCGGTGCGGCGGGGATCGTTATTCCCGCCTTTGCGCGGCTCAAGATAAGCCCGGTGATCGGTTTCATAGTCGTTGGGATCGTCGCCGGGCCATTCGCGCTCGGCGCGCTTGCCAGGGAGACGCCGTGGCTCGAGGCGGTAACGATCACCGACCCGGCGGGCATTGCCCCGTTCGCCGAATTCGGGATCATTTTACTCCTGTTCGCGATCGGGCTCGAGCTCAGTTTCAAGCGGCTGTGGGCGATGCGCCGGCAGGTGTTCGGGGTGGGTGTTGCCGAATTGGTCGGAAGCGCGCTGCTGATCGCAATTGGGCTGGTTGCCGTCGGCAATGGCATTTCCGCCGCCGTCGTCCTCGGGCTCGCGCTCGCCATGTCCTCGACCGCGCTGGTCATCCCGATCGCTGGGACGACGAGCCCGGTCGGGCGCGCGGCGTTCGCTATGCTCTTGTTCGAGGATCTCGCGCTTGTCCCCTTACTGTTCCTGTTCACCAGCCTGGGCGGTGCCGAAGGATTTAGCGGCCTCCTTTCGGTAGCGTGGAAGGGCGCGCTGGTAATCATTGCAATGCTCATTGCCGGTCGCTTCGTGCTTCCGCATCTCTTCGCCCAGGCGGCACGGACCAAGAGCCCGGAACTGTTCCTGGCCGTCAGCCTGCTGGTGGTGATCCTTGCCAGTCTCGCCACCAGTGCTGTCGGGCTTAGCCCGATCCTCGGGGCACTTATCGCCGGCGTCCTGATCGCCGAGACCGATTATCGAAGCGAAGTCGAACTTGTCACAGCGCCGCTTCGCGGGCTGGCGCTCGGCGTGTTCCTGATCACGATCGGGATGCAGCTCGACCTCGGCGCGCTCGTTGCCGACTGGCCGAGGCTCCTCGCCGCTTTGGCCGGCGTGCTGATCGTCAAGGCATTCGTGACGGCTTCCCTGCTTCGCCTCTCGGGGTCGCGCAAGGGAACCGCCGCCGAAACCGGCCTGCTGATGGCAAGCCCGTCCGAGACAACGCTGATCCTGCTTGGCGCCGGCGCGCTTGCAGGCGTCATCGATCGCGATTCCGCGGCCTTCTGGCAAGCGGTGACGGCACTTGGCCTGACCGTCACGCCTTTGCTTGCCGCCGCCGGGCGCTGGGCTTCCCGCCGCGTCGACGCCCGCGCCTCCGATGCCATGCCGGCAGCAGCTGCCGCGGGGCGAACCGTCATCTTCGGCTTTGGCCGCGTCGGGCAAATGGTGGCCGAAATGCTCGACGCGCACGACCGGCCTTACCTCGCGATCGACAGCGACATCGACAATGTGCTTGCCGCGCGTGACGCGGGCTTTGCGGTCCTGTTCGGCAATGTCGCGCGGCACGAGCTACTCGCCAAGCTGGACCTCGGCCAGGCCGCCGCCGTGGTCCTGACGATGGATGATCCGGTGCTGACTGCCCGCATTACCCGCCAATTGCGCGATATCCACGCCAACTTGCCGATCATTGCGCGCGCGCGCGACACGGATCACGCCGCGACCCTCTACCGCGCGGGGGTTAGCGACGCCGTCCCCGAGGCGCTGGAGGCCTCGCTTCAATTGTCCGAGGCAGTGTTGGTCGACATCGGCGTCGCAATGGGCCCCGTAATCGCCTCCATCCACGAGAAACGCGCCCAGTTGCGAAGCGACATCATGGCCGCCGGTGCGCTCGCCAGCGAACCGACCCTTGGCCGGCGAAGAGTGCGCGACAGGGTGGGAACTATGGTCCCGCCCAGCGCTTGAAGCGCAATGGAAAAGACACTCGATTGCCTGATCATCGGCGGCGGCCCGGCGGGGCTGACGGCAGCGATTTATTTGTCGCGCTTTCACCTCGACATCATGGTCGTGGATGGCGGAAAAAGCCGCGCGTCGTGGATTCCGACCAGCCACAACCATGCCGGCTTCCCCGATGGAATCAACGGCAAGGAATTACTAAGCCGTATGAGGGAACAAGCGCAACTCTATGGAACAAAGATAGAAACCGGCCAGGTCACCAAGATTGAAAAAGGCGCCGACGGCGCGTGGGTGGCCGAATGGGGATCAGGCCCCGTTGCGGCGAAGAGCGTATTGCTTGCCACCGGCGTGACCAACCGCCGCCCGCCAATGGATATGGAGTTGCACGACGATGCCATGGCCCGCGGGCTGATCCGTTACTGCCCGATCTGCGACGGCTATGAAGTCACCGACAAGAAGATCGCGGTGATCGGGACCGGTGAGCGCGGGGCCGGCGAGGCTCGCTTCCTGCGCAGCTACACCGCCGATCTGACTATGGTGTCCCCCGACCTTCCGCACGACCTGGATGACGTGCTGCGCGTCGAACTGGACGAAATTGGAGTGACGCTGATTGATGGTCCGGTGACCGCGATTGAGCCCGGCGAGGAGACCATCGCGTTGGTCACTAGTCAGGGACGTCATGACTTCGCCAGCATTTATCCGGCTCTGGGTTCGGACACCCATGTCGCACTGGCAGTAATGGTCGGAGCGAGCCTCGCCGGGGACCTCTGCGTCAATGTCGACAGGCACCAGCGCACCGGCGTGCCCGGGATCTATGCGGCGGGCGACCTCGTCCTTGGGCTCGACCAGATCAGCCACGCAATGGGCGAAGGCGGGGTGGCGGCAACCACCATCCGCAATGATCTGGCCAAGGTAAGGCCGTTGCTTCGCGGCGGCTAAGCCGCCCGTCCGCCAAATGCCCGCTCCGCGATCCAATAAACCGGCAGCGTTACCACCAATGTAGAAGCGCCTGCGACGAAGCACACCAGGGCGAAGAAGATGTCCCAACCGAGCTCGGCGCTTGCAAGCCGCTGATTCCAATAATCCGCATAAAGGTAGCAACTGACGGTGACGGCGGGAACAATGGCCGTGACTAATAGCCGGCCAGGCTCGCGGTAGCGCAGCAGAAAGCCAGCAAAGCACCATGCTGCGAAGGCTGCCGGCACCAGCACCAAAGCCCAGGCTATAAAGAATGGCATTTCAGGCCAGAAAATCCTGGTCAAGCACGACCCGGTCGTCCCCAAGCACTGCCATCGGCTCGCGAAACGGGATCAAAGAACGCTTTCCGTTCGGAAGCAACACCTCGATCAAATCACCGGCGCCGAAATTCTCGATTGCGGCCACCGTCCCAAGCACCTCGTCTGCAAAACCGACGCACGGTAGCCCGACGAGGTCGGCGTGATAATATTCGCCTTCCTCGAGCGGCGGCAACGCCTCGCGATCAACCTCGATCAACAAGCCGCGAAGCGCTTCGGCGGAATTGCGGTCTTCGATCCCGTCGAGCCGCGCAATCGCCGTCTTATTGGCGTCGCGCAGGTCGCGGATCTGGCGCAATTCACCGCCGACATAGACGCTTTTGTGCGCCTTGAGGCTGGCAACACTCTCGGCGAACAGCTTCAGCCGCAGTTCGCCCTTGATGCCATGCGCCCCGGCGACCGCGGCCAGCGCAACGCGCTTGGCCCCCGCGGCCGCCGGTGACGACATTCCGGTTAGGCCTTTTCGGCTTCGTCGCTCGCTGCATCGTCGGCGCCTTCGACCGGAGCAGTGGCGCTTTCGCCGGTCGCGGCAGCGGCGTCGTCGCCGGCGTCGGTGTTCGGGGTAGCTTCATTGGTCGAAGCTTCGGGAGCGGCTTCCTCAGTCGCTGCTTCGGTGACCGGGGCGTCCTCGGCGACTTCCTCAGCAGCCGGTGCTTCGGCAGCAGCTTCTTCAGCCGGCGCTTCCTCGGTCGCCGGAGCTTCCTCAGCGACAGGAGCTTCCTCAGCGGCCGGAGCTTCCTCAGCTGCAGGTGCCTCGGCGGTCGCTTCGGCAGCCGCATCCTCGGTCACTTCCTCGACAGCCGGCTCTTCGACTGCGGGGGCAGCGGCGGCTTCGGCTGCTGCTTCCTCGGCTGCGGCAGCCTTAGTCGCGCGCTCTTCCACGCGTTCCTTGGCTTTCTCGCCCGGAACCGCCTTGTTGGGGTTGTTGCGCGCAGTCCGCTCACGAATTCCCGCGGCGTCGAGGAAGCGTGCGACGCGGTCAGACGGCTGGGCGCCGACCGACAGCCAATGCGTGATACGCTCGTTCAGAAGCTTGACCCGCTCGGGGCTGTCCTTGGCGAGGAGCGGATTATAGGTCCCGACCTTCTCGATGAAGCGACCGTCGCGCGGGGCGCGGCTGTCGGCTACGACGATACGGTAATAAGGACGCTTCTTGGAGCCGCCACGGGCCAGACGAATTGCAATAGCCATCAAATATTCCTTTTATTAAACTGAATGTTAGCTGTTATTTCTTTGAGAATTTATCAAATCCGGAAGGAAGGTTGAAACCCGGCCCGCCGAGACCGGGAAGCCCGCCTCCCATAGGATTGCCGCCGGGAAGCTGGCTGCCGGGGGCAAGCCCGCCCAGCGCGCCTTCAAGCCCGCCCTTGTCGAACATCGCCGCCAACTTGCCGAACCCGCCCATTTTCTTAAGCCGCTTCATGGCATTGGCCATTTCCTGGTGCATCTTGAGCAATTTATTGACCTCCTGGACGGTGGTCCCGCTGCCCTTGGCAACGCGGATCTTGCGCTTGGCGTTGACGATTTCCGGCCGCGCCCGCTCCTTGGCGGTCATCGACGACATCATCGCCTCAAGCCGCCCAAGCGCCTTGTCGTCGACCGGCCCCTTCGCAAGCCCCTTCATGCCGGGCATCATTCCGGCCAGCGCGCCCAGGCCGCCCATGCGCTGCATCTGCGCAATCTGCATGCGCAAATCATCGAGGTCGAACTTGCCCTTCGCCATCTTGGCGGCAAGCTTTTCGGCATCCTCCATCCTGACCGATTCGGCGGCCCGCTCGACCAGGCTGACAACGTCGCCCATGCCGAGGATACGACCGGCGACACGGCTCGGGTGAAACGCTTCAAGCGCGTCGAGTCCCTCACCGGTGCCGGCGAACTTAATCGGCTTGCCGGTTACCGCACGCATCGACAGTGCAGCGCCGCCGCGCGCATCGCCGTCCATGCGGGTCAGGATGACGCCGCTCAGTTCGACCTCGCCGCCGAAGCCCTTGGCGACATTCACCGCGTCCTGACCGGTAAGGCTATCGACGACGAGCAAGGTCTCGGTTGGGTTCGAGGCGGCGGCCACCGCCTTCATCTCGCCCATCAACGCATCGTCGACGTGGAGCCGGCCCGCAGTATCGAGCATCAGCACGTCGTAACCCTGCAATTTAGCCGACTGGAGCGCCCGCTCGGCAATCTGGACCGGGGTCTGGCCAGCGACGATAGGAAGGGTGTCCACGCCCGCCTGGCGCCCAAGCACTGCAAGTTGTTCCTGCGCCGCGGGCCGCGCGACGTCGAGCGACGCCATCAGGACGCGTTTGCGATCGCGCGCGGTAAGGCGCTTGGCCAGCTTTGCCGTCGTGGTCGTCTTGCCCGAGCCCTGGAGCCCGACCATCATGATGACCGCGGGCGGGGTTACGTCGAGCTGAAGTTCGGAAGTCTCGCTGCCGAGCATTTCGACCAGCGCGTCGTTGACGATCTTGACGACCATCTGGCCCGGCGTGATCGAGCGAACGACATCCTGCCCGACGGCTTTCTCGGTGATCTGGTCCACGAAGTCACGCGCCACGGGCAGCGCAACATCAGCCTCGAGCAATGCAACGCGCACTTCGCGCATCGCCGAACGCACATCGGCCTCCGACAGCGCACCGCGGCCGCGGAGCTTGTCGAACACGCCACTAAGGCGATCGCTCAGGCTTTCGAACATTCACGTCTCCAGCGCGGCACGCCCTTGAATTGACCCCCGAGAGAGCCAAAACGCATGAAACGCCGGCGGGCGAAACCTCGCCGGCCAGCGTGCATCCGTGGACGCGCCAATCAATGTGTGTCGGATATCGACCCGCCGCCCCTACGCAAACCGGGGCTTCAGGTCAAGGTTCGTAAGCTGCCAAAACCCGCCGCCATTGCCCTGGCAAATGTTCTAAAAGGCCGCACCATTGTCGAGTGCGTCCTGCTCCTCGTCCGTCGTGCGCCGGCCCAGCGCCGCGTTGCGACCCGGGAAGCGGCCGAAGCGGACGATCTGGTCATGGTGGCGCTTTGCGAAGCTCGTCACGCCGGTATCGCCGAGCCTTTCAAATTCGATCATCGATCGATCCTGATCGCGGAGCCGCTCGCTGTGCATCAGCGGCATGAGCAGGAACTGGCGCTGGTCGGGGGTCATGCTGGCGTCCCAGCCCCGCTCCAGCGCGAGCATCGTCAGCTCCAAAGCGGTGGGGTCCGCGGCGAATGCCTTCGCGCTGCCGCGATGAAGGTTGCGGCCGAACTGATCGAGGACGATGATCGCGGCAAGGAGATGAAGCGGCGTGCTTCGCCACCCCTCGGCCCCGGCAGCGAGGACTTCTCTGCGAAGCGCGCCAAATCGCGTGCGGATACGCTCGTCGAGCAGATCCGACTTGGCAAACCAGCGCTCGCGCCCAACCTCGTGGAACCAGAAATCAAGCACGGCCGGCGCTGCGTCGGCAGGGGAATATTGGACAGTCACGCATCGCCTCCCTAAGTCCGCCCCGTGACGCGGCAATTCCACAAGATGCATGGGCTCGGCAATGACTTCGTGATCCTCGACGGGCGCGAGGAGGCCGTGGCGATGACCCCTGCCCGCGCCCGCGCCATCGCCGACCGCCGTACCGGCGTTGGTTGCGACCAGTTGATCGTCCTGATGCCGAGCGAAGACGCGGCGCTGAAGATGGAAATATGGAACGCCGACGGCTCAATTGCCCAGGCCTGCGGCAATGCCTCGCGCTGCGTCGTGAAGCTGACCGGCGCAGAGACGATCGAGACTGCGGGCGGTATTATCGGCGGGTCCAGCGCGGGCGACGAGATCGACGTTTCCCTTGGCGAGCCACGCTTCGGCTGGGATGAAATCCCGCTCGCTTATCCGATGGACGGCGCACGCCTCCCCTTGGCCTGGGATGAGCTTGCCGAGCCAATGGCGGTCAACGTCGGCAATCCCCACATCGTGTTTTTCGTCGATGAAATTGACGAACAACGCCTCGCAAAAGTTGGGCCGCGGATCGAGCAGGACGCTGCCTTTCCCGAACGCATTAACGTCAATGTTGCAAGCATCGAAGGCGATGTGGTGACGCTTCGGACGTGGGAACGCGGTGCCGGACTGACATTGGCGTGCGGAACCGGCGCGTGCGCGACCGCAATTGCGGCAATTGTCCAAAAACGCGCGACATCGCCGGTTCGCGTCGCGATGAAGGGCGGTGACCTCAGCATCGCCTGGGCGCCCGGCGAGCCGGTTCGGATGCGTGGTAGTGCGACTTATGTTTACCATGGAAGCTTAGTCGGGGTTTTTGAATGAGTTGGCTAGAACGCCTGACAGACGGTTTCATGAAAACCGCGGATCGCCTCGGCGATAATCTGTCCGGATTGGCGACCAAGACGGCGCTCGACACTTCGACGCTCGACGACATTGAGGAGGCATTGATCGCCTCGGACCTCGGTCCGGCAGCGTCGAAACGCATCCGTCTCGCCATATCCGCACGCCGCTTCGAACAGCTCGACGAGCGCGGCCTGCGCACTATCCTGGCGGAGGAGATTGAAGCAATCCTCACCCCTGTGGCCAAACCGCTGGAGGTATGGGGGTTTCCGCGCCCGCACGTCATTTTGGTGATCGGGGTCAACGGATCAGGCAAGACGACGACCATCGGCAAGCTCGGCCATCTGCTCAAGGAGCAGGACTATGGCGTCATGTTTGCGGCCGGGGACACGTTTCGCGCCGCGGCGATCGAACAGCTTGCGATCTGGGGCACGCGGATCGGAGCGCCGGTCATGTCGGGCAAGGAAGGCGGCGACGCTGCTGGGATCGTGTTCGATGGCGTCAAGCAGGCCACCGCGACGGGGATCGACGCATTAATCGTCGATACCGCCGGGCGGCTCCAGAACAAGACCCACTTGATGGAGGAATTGTCGAAGGTGCGGCGCGTACTCGGCCGATTGAACAGCGAGGCGCCCCACGATGTCATCCTCGTGCTCGACGCGACCACGGGACAGAATGCGCTTAACCAGATCGAGGTATTCCGCGACCTCGCTGGCGTCACCGGCTTGGTGATGACCAAGCTCGACGGCACTGCGCGGGGCGGAATAATGGTCGCGGCGGCGGAAAAGTTCGGGCTTCCGATTCACGCCATCGGAGTTGGCGAAGGGATCGACGACCTGCGCCCGTTCGACCCGCGAGCGGTAGCAAGAGCGATTGCAGGATTAAGCGCATGAACGAGAGACCACGCCCGAATGCCGCGCTAACGTTCGCGGTAGATTTCGGGCCCTTGCTGATCTTCTTCCTGGCCTACAAGTTCGCCGGGCCGGGCGGGATCGCATCGATGATCATCGCCACCATCGCATTCATCGTCGCGATCATCATCGCCATTGCGGTGGGGCTGATTGTTTTCCGCCGGGTCTCGCCAATGACCTGGATTTCGGCAGCGTTGATCATTGGCTTCGGAGGTTTGACTATTTACTTGCGCGATCCAAAATTCATCCAGCTGAAGCCGACTATCATTTACCTTCTTTTCGCCGGCTCCCTGCTGATCGGCCTGGCGTTACGAAAAGCAGTGTTACGCTGGCTGTTTGGCCCGATTTTTCCGGGGTTGAGTGAAGTCGGCTGGCTTAAGCTTACCCGCAACTGGGCGCTTTTCTTTCTTCTCCTTGCCGGTGTGAACGAATTCATGCGCGCGACCTTGAGTTTCGACACTTGGCTGACCGTCAAGGTCTGGGGCGTAACCCTGGCCACACTGATTTTCGCGGGCGCCAACGTGCCGATGTTGATGCGGCATGGCCTTGACCCCGACGCGGACGTCGACAGCGTCGCTCGGACGCCGGTCGAGTGAGCGAAACGATCATCAGGATCGCTGGATTGCGTAAGGCGTACGCCAGCGGGGTCGAGGCGCTGAAGGGGGTCGATCTCGATATCCGCAAGGGCGAGATACTCGCCCTGCTCGGACCCAATGGCGCCGGCAAGACGACCCTGATCTCGATCGTATGCGGGATCGTCATGCCGAGCGGTGGGATTGTAGAGGTTGGCGGATATGACAATCAACACGACTTTCGCGCTGCGCGATCAATGATTGGCCTTGTTCCGCAAGAGCTTACGACGGACGCTTTCGAAACGGTCTGGGATACGGTGAGCTTTTCACGCGGATTGTTCGGAAAATCCCGCGACGATGCGAAGATCGAGACGATTTTGCGCCGCCTTACCCTGTGGAACAAGCGCAAGGCGAAGATGATGGAATTGTCGGGCGGGATGAAGCGCCGGGTAATGATCGCCAAGGCACTGAGCCACGAGCCCGCGATCCTGTTCCTCGACGAACCCACGGCAGGTGTGGACGTCGAGCTTCGCCGCGACATGTGGGAATTGGTGCGCAAGCTTCGCGCGGACGGAACAACGGTCATCCTGACTACCCATTATATCGAGGAAGCCGAGGAAATGGCCGACCGCGTCGGCGTCATCCGCAACGGCGAGCTGGTCGCGCTTGGCGATACCAAGGTGTTGATGAAGCAGATGGGCAAGAAGACGCTCAAGATCGCACTTGATCTGCCGCTCGAGACCCTGCCCGCGGGCTTCGACGAATGGCGCCCGGCGCTGGAGGATGACGGTCACAGCTTATGCTACCGCTTCGACAGCCATGCCGAAGTCACCGGCATTTCGGGACTGATGAAGCGCCTCGACGAACTTCGTATCGGCTATAAGGATTTGTCGACGCAGCAATCGAGCCTCGAGGACATCTTCGTGTCGCTGGTTCACGGCACTTCGGAGGATGCGGCATGAACCGGCACGGCATCATTGCTATCTACAAGTTTGAAATGGCCCGCGCGCGACGCACCTTGTGGCAGAGCCTGGTCGCCCCCGTTATCACGACGTCGCTCTATTTCCTGGTCTTCGGCACCGCCATTGGAAGCCGGATGAGCACCATGAGCGGTGTCGAATATGGCAGCTTCATCGTCCCGGGACTGATCATGCTGTCAGTGCTTACGCAATCGATCATGAATGCCAGTTTTGGCATTTTCTTTCCGAAGTTTACCGGCACGATCTACGAAACGCTCTCAGCACCTATCACGGCGTTCGAGACGACGCTGGCTTATGTCGGGGCGGCAGTCACGAAATCGGTCGTCCTTGCCCTGGTGACCTTGGCAACTGCGGCCGTGCTGGTTGACGTGCGGATAGATCATCCCGTGCTGATGCTGCTGTCGCTAGTCGCAATCGCTACCGGCTTCAGCCTGCTTGGCTTCGCAATTGGCATCTGGGCGAAGAATTTCGAGCAGTTGCAAGTCGTGCCAATGCTGGTGGTCACGCCCCTCACCTTCCTTGGCGGGATATTCTATTCGGTCGCGGCGCTTGGTGAGCCGTGGCGCACGGTGACCCACCTCAACCCGATCCTGTACCTTGTGTCCGGGTTTCGCTGGACTTTCTTCAGCACCAGCGACGTGTCGCTGGGCGCAAGCATTGCGGTGATGGCCGGTGCGATCCTGATCCCGCTTGCTGCAATCGCGTGGATTTTCCGCACCGGCTATCGGCTAAAGAATTAGGCTCAGGCTAAACGCTTAGCCCTGCTGGTCGGCGCGCGAGGCGCCCTGCCCGTCGAGATTCTGTGCGACGAAATCCCAGTTGATGATGTTTTCCAGGACGGTCTTGAGGAAGCGCGGGCGCTCGTTGCGATAATCGATGTAATAAGCATGCTCCCAAACATCGAGCGTCAGAAGCGGCGTCATGCCGTGAACGACCGGCGTGTCGGCGTCGTGGAGTGATGTCACCTCGAGCTTGCCGTTGTTAAGCACCAGCCAGCCCCAACCTGACGCGAAGTGATTGGTCGCCTCGGTGGCGAGCTTTTCGAGCAGCACGTCGTGACCGCCGAAGTCGGCATCGATCATGTCCTTGAGCTTGCCCGAGGGCGCGGTCGCACCGGTCGGGGCAAGGCATTGCCAGAAGAAGCTGTGGTTCCAGATTTGCGCGCTATTGTTGAACAGGCCTTTGTCGCCCTTGTCCTTGGCGGCCTTGATCACCTCGATCAACGACGCGCCCTCAAGCCCTTTTTCGCCAAGCATGCCGTTGGTCTTGTCGACATAGGCCTTGTGATGCTTGCCGTGGTGATAGTCGAAGGTTTCGCCCGACATGTGCGGAACAAGCGCGTCCTTGGCATATGGAAGCTCGGGAAGAATGAAGGCCATGACGTCGCTCCTGCTGGGGGATTTATATGCTGAACGCCCCTACGCTGGCACCGTTGCAAGTCAACGCCTGCTATTCGGCGGCGGCTTCGGTCAAGCGGTGGCGCTTCATCGCGTGGCGCAGCTGATCATAGCTCAGGCCCAGCGCCGCGGCGGTTGCGCGCTGGTTGAAGCGGTGGCGGCCAAGTGCTTCTTCGAGCAGGGCTTTTTCATAAGCGTTGACCGCCCCACGCAGGTCGTCGGTGGCGACCGCCACTGGCGCGGCGATCGTCGTTGGACCCTGTTCGGGCGACGCTGGCGCTTGCGCGCCTTCCTCGCCCAGCACCCATGGCGATTGAAATGGATCGAACTGGATATGAGGGATTGGGCGCTCGGGATTTTCGTGGCGATAGACCGCGCGTTCGACGACGTTGCGAAGTTCGCGGACATTGCCGGGCCAAGCGTAATCTTCGAGCGAGCTTTGCGCCTCCTGAGTGAATCCCGGCCAGTTGGACCATTCTAGCTCAACCGTCATTCGGCGCCCGAAATGCTCGGCGAGCAACGGAATGTCGCCCTTGCGGACCCTTAGCGGAGGGAGCGTGACCACTTCGAAGCTGAGCCGGTCGAGCAAATCGGCGCGGAAGCGACCCTGATCGACAAGCCGCGGCAAATGTTCATTGGTTGCGGCGACAATGCGGACATCGACCTGGATAGGTTTCGACGCGCCGATCCGCGTGATTTCGCCATATTCGACCGCGCGGAGCAGCCGATCCTGCGCGGGCGAGGACAAGGTCGCGAGTTCGTCGAGGAACAGGGTCCCGCCGTCGGCTTCCTCAAAGCGGCCATGACGAGTCTTGGCCGCACCGGTGAAGCTGCCCGCCTCATGCCCGAACAGTTCGGCCTCGATCAGGTTCTCGGGCAGTGCTGCGCAGTTCATCGTCACCAGTGGTCCCGCCCAGCGCCCCGACAGATGGTGGAGCCGCTCCGCAATCAACTCCTTGCCCGTCCCACGCTCCCCAATCACGAGCACAGGCCGGTTGAGCGGCGCAGCGC
>JALYRC010000007.1 GCA_030855555.1 Pseudomonadota bacterium | reverse complement strand
AGAGCTCATCGCCCTGCATTTGCATTCGCTCGGGAAAGGCGCGATCGATCGGGCACTCTTCGAGGGGGTAGTGCGAGCCATCAGGCCGCTTGTGGTGAATGACATCGTGAAGCGGACGCCCTCGCATGTGGTCGTAGCTGTAACCCGTCAGCTTCTCCGCCGCACTGTTTGCGTAAACGCACTGCTGGCGGTAATCCATCAGGAAGACCGCCATGGTAGTGTTGCTCAGGATTGCGTCGAGGCGCTGTGTCGTCGCTCCAAGTTGTTGGGCCTGTTCGATCTCCGCTGTGACGTCCCTGTAGAAGAGTGCCACCCCAGCTTCGACAGGCAGAACCCGCACGTCCAGCCAAGCGGACCGCTCGTCAGGCCATGTGTGGAGGAAAGCCAGGCCTTCCGCTTCCCTGGTCCGCATGACCCTTTGCAGCGCTGCCCCAATTTCCGTGCTCTCAAGGCCTGGAGAAAGCTCCCAAGCAGACCTTCCGACGACTTCCCCATAAGCGCGGCCATCAAGGGCCAGCGCAGCGGAGTTCAGGTCCAGAACTACAAATTCTCGGTCCAGCAGCGAGAAGGCTTCTGACATGTTCTCGAGTACGTCACGAGCCAGCTCAGCAACGCTACTCGGGGTCGACATATGAACTTGCTTGTCCACTTTGATCCTCGAAACAGGCCCCCGCCAAGACGGTGCATTGGCCATCAGTCCATTCTAGCGCAAGAGTTTTATCACCTGTGGTCACGTCCGCTTTCCACCCTTGGCGACCGCCAATCTGGCAGAAGGCGAGGTGATTCGAAAACGGCGTGAGCTGGCCGGACGCAGACCGGCTTTGCCGCGGCAAAGGCCGGGGCGGAGATTCGGCAACGCCGTTCCCAATTGCTCGAAGAGCCCGACGAGCGGCCATTGTGGGACTGTTCGGCGCGCCAATGGGGTGGATAGTGATGGGCATTCGAGTTCCCAGCCCAGCCTTACCGCATGCAAAAGCGCGGGGCTGGCGTCGGCACCGCCCCCCCTCTATCGATGCGTCGGAGAAGGGACCTGCCGGCATGCGTGAGTTGTTGAAATCCGCATGGCTGGTGGCGGCGGCCGTGCTTGTCCCGTTGCTGCTGTTCGTTGTCTTCCAGACCGGCTTTGCCGCGCGCGAGGAACGCCGCGCGATCGAGGCGCGCTCGCTCGCCAAGGCCGAATCGATCATTGTCGGAACCGATGCAGTGGTCGCGGGCTCGATCGCGGCGATCGAGGCGCTGTCGACGATCCGGGCGCTACCGCAGGGCGATATCGCGCTCGCCTATCGCCGCACCAAGGAATTTGCCGCGCTCAATCCCGACTGGGCCAGCGTGACGCTGACCCAAGTCCGCGACGGGACGATCCTGTTCGACCTGCGCCGCCCGTTCGGGCTCCGCGAGCTGGCGACCGGGCCCAGACCCGCGCCGCGCGATACATTGATTGGCCCGGTGATGCGCGACGGCGCCGGTTGTCCGTGCGTGGCGATCGAGCGCGCCGCGCCGGGCCCCGGCGGCGGCTATGTCGTCACCGTGCTCCTCTCGATCAAGCCAATGCTGGCGCTGCTTCCGCCCGGCCGCTCGCAATATGAAGTGAGCGCGATCGCGACGCGCGACGGACGGTTCATCGCGCGCTCGCTCGACCAGCAGGATCGCGTCGGCACCCCGGCGTCGCAATATCTTCGCGCCGCGGTGGCGAGCGGCAAGCCCGCCGGCATCTATCGCGGCATCACGCTCGAGGGGTTTGAAAATTACACCGCCTTCGCGCGCTCGTCGCTGACCGGCTGGTCGGCGCATGTCGCGTTGGGGGCACAGTATATCGATACGCCGGCGCGGCGGTTCCTCGGCTCGCTTGGGCTCGCCGCCTTGCTGTCGCTGCTGCTTGCCGGGGCGCTGATCTGGTTTGTGCTCCACCAATTGGCGCAGGGGCGGCGGATCGCCGAGCGCGGACAGCAAGCGCAAAAGCTCGAGGCTCTCGGGCAGCTGACCGGAGGGTTCGCGCATGATTTCAACAATCTCCTCACCCCCGTCGTTGGCGCGCTCGATTTTCTGATCAAGCGCAGCGACCTCGATGCGCGCGCCCGGCGGATCGCCAATGGCGCGCTTTCCTCGGCCGAGCGGGCGGGCAAGCTGACCGCGCAATTGCTAGCCTTTTCGCGCCGCCAGAAACTCGAGATCGCACCGGTCGACGTCCCCGTGCTCCTTGCCGACTTGCAACCGATGCTCGCCCAGTCGCTCGGCACGGACCATCTCGTCGAACTGGATATCAAACCCGGCGCGCATTGCGTCAAAAGCGATTTCAACCAGCTTGAGCTGGCGCTGCTCAATCTCGTGATAAACGCGCGCGACGCGATGCCGCTGGGCGGGGTCATAAAGATCGACATCAGCGCCGATCATGACGACGGCCGAGACGACGTCATCATTCGCGTAATCGATCGAGGCGAGGGAATGGACGTTGAAACGCGGCGCCGCGCGCTCGAACCGTTCTTCACCACCAAGGCGCAGGGCCGCGGCACCGGTCTTGGTCTCGCGCAGGTGTTCGGGCTGATGCAGCAATCGGGCGGCTCGATCGATATCGACAGCGCGGTCGGGCGGGGAACGACGGTGGCGCTGCGTATGCCCGCCTGTCACGAGGTGCCCGCGGTTCGCTATCGCCCGTCCGATGCCTCGATTGCGCAGGCGAAGCCGCTCCGGCTGTTGCTGGTTGACGACGACGCCGCGGTCCGCGGGACGATCGCCCGCTTGTTCGAGGATGACGGCCATATCGTCGATTCGGTCGGCGACGGGCGCATTGCGCTGACGGCGATCGAGCATTGCGGGTATGACCTCGTGATCGTCGATTTCGCGATGCCGGTCATGGATGGCGCGGCGGTTATCCGCGAGGGGCGCAAGCTGCGACCCGAGGTCAAATTTCTGATGGTCACGGGCTATTCCGACAGCGACGCCGTCACCACTGCATGTCCCGACACTCCGGTGCTGCGCAAGCCATTCGATAGCGACGCCTTGCGGCAGATCGTGGTCGATCTTACCAAGTGATCGCTCAATAGAATCGGCTCAATCCGAATTTCTTGGCGCCCCTGTCGTCTGGTTCTAGTGGTGGAAATCTGACATTTGGTACCCCATGACGCGGCGGCTGAACGTCGGCAAGGGGTGGAAAACGGACACTTGGCTCCATATGGGGCTGTTAGCGGTTCACCCAGCGGGGCAACGATGAGCACTCTCGACCATGCTGCCCCGACAGTCGATCAAAGGGAGCCGAGACCACCGGAGCTAAGCCACTGGGCTTTGTTCGTCCGTTTCCTCAGGTTTGGCGTCACGGCGTTCGGCGGGCCTGTTGCTCAGATTGCCATGATCCGGCGCGAGCTTGTAGATGAGGAGAAGTGGATCGGTAGCGGCAGCTTCAACAGGCTGCTGGCGGTAATGCAGGTGCTACCCGGACCTGAGGCGCACGAGCTTTGTGTCCATCTGGGCATTCGAGCGAAGGGCCGGATCGGAGGTCTGCTAGCGGGGCTCGGCTTTATGCTCCCCGGCTTCATCCTGATGCTCGGTCTCGCATGGCTATACACGCGCCTGAGGATAGAGGGCACGGTGCTCGGCGCGCTGTTCCTCGGCGTTCAGGCTGCCGTTCTGGCGATCATCCTGCGGGCTGTGCATCGCATCGGCGAGCACATCCTTCTGGACCGGTGGCTTTGGGCCGCTGCTGTGGCATCCGCAGTGGCCTCGCTGTTTGCGGTGAGCTTCTGGATCGTTCTCCCAGCCGCCGGAGCAGCTTACGCCTTAGCCTCAGCAGGGCGCTACTGGCTGATAGCGGTCGTGCTGACCATCGCTGGGCTCCTCGCCACGCTGCCGATCATGACCGGCGGGAGTGCGGCGGGGACAACAGCAGCAGTAGGGGTCATCGCGCCCAGCACCATGGCTCTGTTCTGGGCTGGGCTTAAAGGTGGCTTGCTCACCTTTGGCGGGGCTTACACGGCCATCCCGTTCGTCCGGAACGACACAGTGGGTCGGGGCTGGATGACCGACGCTCAGTTCCTTGACGGGCTCGCGCTTTCGGGGGTGCTGCCCGCTCCCCTTGTTATCTTCGCCACCTTTGTCGGCTGGGTGAGCGGGGGACTGGCTGGCGCTTTGGCGATCACAGCCGGCATGTTCTTACCAGCGTTCGCCATCTCTCTCGTTCTTTATGACCGATTAGAAGCCATTTCTGAGCACAAACGGTTGCAGATGTTCTTAGGCGGCGTAAGCGCAGGGGTGGTCGGGGTGATCGCGGTGACGCTTATCGACCTTGCGCAAACGGCGGTGGTCCGAACCCCAAACCTGATCCTGAGCGTCACCATCTTCGTGATGGCACTGGCCATCATATATCAATGGAAGAACAAGCTCAGCACGCCGGTCGTGCTTGCGCTCGGAGCAGCGGTCGGAGCGACGGCGCTACGATAGCGCGGTTTAGGTCCGTTATAGGTCGACATCCGTCGAAGTAGGTGCGGGTACCAAATGTCAGATTTTCACCACTAGTTCCTGGCCTGCATCGTATTCATCCTTGGCATTTTCACGTGTTGGTTTCATTACTGCGTTGAACTTTAGCGTTGCGGTCTGGATGGTTCACTGGACAGACCCAATTTCCGGCATATAGCCGGCCGCGATTCTCGTTTCCTCGGCCTCAATTTCGTTGTGCGAGGCTCAGGTCGCTACGGGATAGACTATCATCTGCTGCGGACCGACCCCCGCGAGAAGGAGGGACAAGAATCTTTCGACCTGAATGAACGTCCGCTTTAGAGCTTCCTCCAAGCTCACCAGGATGTCCGATTTGGGCGCAAAGTTGCCAGTCCAGGACCGGTCGCCGAGTGTCCGCATTGGGTCGAAACCCGTCGAAAGCGTGCGGGTACCAAATGTTAGATTTTGACCACTAGCTATCTTAGCAGAATGTCCGCTTTCCCCCCATTGCGATCGTCAATCTGGCAGATCGCGAGGCAATTCGGTGAATGGTGTGAGCCGACGAGCAGCTTCGCGCACTTCGGTCATTCTTTTTAGGTCGGGCGCAGTGGCGTCGCGACGCCGACCGCCCAACAAGACGCTCCACCCTTTGAACGGACGGCGCACTTAAGGGTTGAAAGACGCGAATGTTTGAATTGTCACCCTACCATATCTTCCTCGCGGCCTTCGGCGCGCTGGTTATTTTTGCCTACTGGATCCCGCGACTGGTCTCGCGCAACGAGCCGCCTACATCGGCCTTGCTCATAGGGTTCGGCTTCCTGGCCTTTGGACTAATCCCGGGGATGCCTACGGCGATCGACCCCGTCGCAAGACCTAAGTTGTGGGAGG
>JALYRC010000184.1 GCA_030855555.1 Pseudomonadota bacterium | reverse complement strand
CATCGAAATTGTCCGCGGGCCGCAATCTGCGCTGTGGGGATCTGAGGCGATTGGCGGCGTCATCGCTGTCGACGGGGCTGCTCCGGGCGCGGGCGGAAGCTTGGCCCATGTCGAGGCGGGAAGCTTCCGGTCGCGACGCGGCGCAGCGCAGACAAGCTTCGGCACGGCCGATCGCGGAGCCTCTGTCGCGATCGGTGGGCAGCGCAGCCGCGGGATCGACAGCTTTGCCGGCGGCGGCGAGCGTGACGGTTATAGCAATCTCGCGGCCCGGGCAGCGGGACGCTACCGGCTAAGCGACGCGCTGATCCTTGGCGCCTCGGGGTTCGCGCTGAAGGGGCTGAGCGAGTTTGACGGCTTCGACCCGGCCACCTTCTCGCGCGCGGACACCGAAGACCGGACGCGGAACAAGCTCGGCGCAGCACGGGCCTTCGGGACCCTGGGTGATAGCGCCACAAGCTTTGTGACGGTGTCGGCCAGCCTGCTTGGATCGCAAAACCGTAATCTGGTTGCCTCCACTGAGGTCAATACGACCCGCGCCAGCCGCCGGACGCTTGAGCTTGAAGCCGGACACCGCATCGATCGCCATCATTTCATCGCCGCAGTCGAGGGCGAGCATGAGAAATTCCACGCCCGGGACAAGGCCTTTGGCGGGTTCACCAATCAGGACCGCAGCCGCCGCCACCGGTCGCTTACGCTCGAATGGAAAATGACCGACCTTGGCGCCCTATCGACCGACCTCGCCGTGCGGCACGATGTGTTCTCGAAATTCAAGGACGCCACCACCGTACGCGGGTCAGCGCTCGTTGCGCTCGGCGGGGGCCTGACGGTTGCAGCGACCTATGGGCAAGGGATCGCCCAGCCGACCTTTTTCGATCTGTTCGGTTTCTTTCCGGGCAGCTTTACCGGCAATCCGGACCTTCGCCCGGAAACGAGCCGTGGGGGTGAGTTATCACTGCGCTATCGAGCGGGACCGCTTGGCGCCGCTTTGACCTATTACCGCCAGCGGTTGCGGAACGAGATCATTGGTATCTTCGCCTTCCCGCTTTCATCCACGGCCAATGCCGATGGCACCAGTCGCCGTCAGGGGATTGAGGTGGAAGTCGACTATGCCCCGTCCGACGCGCTTCGCCTAGCCGCGAACTATGCCTATCTTGACGCCAGCGAACCGCGCGGGCCCGGTGGATCGCAGGTCAGGGAACAGCGCCGGCCCAAGCATAGCGGAAGCGTGACCCTCGACGGCACGCAAGGTCGCCTGACTTACGGAGCGGCGGTGGCTTATAGTGGCGCGCACCTCGATACGAATTTCGACACCTTCCCCTCACAGCGAGTGAAGCTGCCCGCCTATTGGCTGGCAAGCGCGCGCATCGCCTACCGCGTCGCCGATCCGATCGAACTTCACCTGCGCGTCGCCAATGCGTTCGACGACCGCTATCAGGACGTGTTCGGCTATCGCACGGAGGGAAGAAGCGTCCATGCCGGTGTCCGCATCGCTGTTGGCCGCTAGCGCGGGGCTGCGCGTCGCCTCGCTCGACCTGTGCGCGGACGAGTATCTGTTGCTCCTCGCACGGCCCAACGAAATCGCTTCGGTCAGCCGGCTCGCCCATGATCCGGCCGACAGCATCCTGTGGCGACGGGCGCAGCTTTTCCCTGCCAACCGGCGCGAACTCGAGAGCGTTATCGCGACCCGCCCGACGCTGCTCCTAAGCACGAGCGGCGGCGGGCGCGCGTCAAGCCTGATCGGCGAACGGCTTGGCATCCGTTCGCTGACGCTGGGCTATCCTGCCTCGATCGGCGAAGTCGAGCAAAGGATGGTCCAAGTTGCAAAGGCGCTGGGGGACGTGCGGCGAGCAACGGGATGGCGGCGACGCTTGGGGCGGCTCACAGCGAGTTCCCCGCCCCTGCGCGACGCAATCTTCCTCGGCGGAGGCGGCAATAGCCTGGGCCCGACGTCGCTTGGTGCGCAATGGATGATGCTTGGGGGCTTTCGACAGCGCAACCTGCCGGGTGGACGCGCCACGCTCGAGACGCTTGCTGTTCGTCCGCCCAAGGTTTTGCTTCGCTCGACCTATCGCCGCTCCCAGCCCTCGCTTGGGCAGCGCTGGCTCGAACATCCCCTCGCACGGCGATCCACGGCTCGCACAATCGACACGGATGGCCGGCCGTGGACCTGCGCGGGACCACTGATGGTGATGGAGATCGAGCGATTGCGGAGGCTTAGGTGAGGATTCTCATATTTTTGCTCATGATAGCCTTGGCAGCGCTTCATCTGTTGTGGCCACTCGCGCCCCTCCGGCTGGACCCCGAACTTGGGCGAACCCTGCTTGTCGAATTGCGCTTGCCGCGAACCTTGATCGTGCTCGGCTATGGCGCCGCGCTTGGGATCAGCGGGGCGGCATTGCAGGCGCTGTTCGCCAATCCGCTCGCCAGTCCCGACATCAGCGGGGCGTCAAGCGGTGCAGCGCTGGGCGCAGTGCTGGGTGGCTATTGGCTCGGGTTCAGCCAGCCGCTGGCGCTTGCCGTTTGTGGCGCCGCCGGTGCGGGTGCAGCGATGGTGATGCTGTTGCTCCTGGCGGGCCGCCGTGCTGATAGCGCCACCCTCCTGCTTGCCGGGCTTGCAATTTCCCTCGCGGCAGGCGCCGCCACCAGCCTCGCGCTCGCGCTGGCACCCTCCCCATTCGCATTTTACGATGCCTTCGACTGGCTAATGGGAAGCGTCGTCGACCGCAGCCTCGGCCAAGCCCTCGCTGCTTTGATCCCCGGAGCGATTGCGTGCGCATTGCTCCTGCGCCGGTCGCATGCGCTCGACCTATATGCCCTCGGCGAAGATGTCGCCGCCTCGCTCGGCCACCGGCCGCGCCACCTCGCGCGTGAAATCGTCGGGCTGTCAGCAATTGCGGTCGGGGCGTTCGTCGCCGTTGCCGGAGCAATCGGCTTCGTCGGCCTAGTCGCACCGGTTCTCGCCCGGCGCTTGACCCAAGGTCATCCAGGACGGGCGATGGTTCCTGCCGCGCTGATCGGCGCCATCCTTCTCACCTTCGCCGACCTGGCGGTGCGGGCCATCCCGCTTGACCGTCCATTGCCGATCGGAGTTCTTACCGCTTTATTCGGCACACCCTTATTCCTCTATCTGATCGTCAACATGCGCCGTTCGGTGACGTCATGACGCTGCTTGCCAAAGGCATCGCCCTTCCCGGCCGCCTCTATCCAGTGGACCTCGACATCGATGACAGACAGCTGATTGCGCTGATCGGTCCCAACGGCGGCGGCAAGACCAGCCTGCTTCGCGCGCTAGCCGGAGTGGAGGAAGCCACTGGCCTTGTATCGATCGACGGAGCGGACGTGGCGCCTTTGGGCGAAGCGCAGCACCGGCGCTTGCTCGCTTTCCTTCCCGCGTCGCGCGATCTTGGCTGGCCGATTTCGGCGCGCGACGTGATCGCGCTTGGACTGGCGGCCAGCGATGCCGTCCGCATCGACGAGCTTATCGGCCTTTTTGAGCTTGGCGCGCTTGCCGACCGGCCAATCAACCGCCTGTCGACCGGCGAGCGCACCAGGGTCCTGCTGGCGCGCGCAATGGCGGCGCGGCCACGCTTGCTGTTGCTCGACGAACCGTTCGCCAATCTCGAACCTTATTGGGTACTGCGTCTCGGCGCGATCCTGCGTGATCTGGCGTTAGGCGGAACAATCGTCATGGTCGCGCTTCACGACCTTCATCAGCTCGATCGTTTCGACCGCGCGCTCCTGATCGCGGGCGGCAAAGTGCAGATGGACGAAGCGCCCGCCGACCTGGTAGCCAGCGAGCGCTTCGAGGAGATTTTCCGGATCAGTGCCATCCCCGGCGGATTCTCAATCAGACCGGAGGATCGGCAATCATTGCAGTGAAGCTGGCTTCGGCGGCGAGCTTCCCGTCAACGGTGGCGCGGCCAGCAAATTTGCACACCGACACGCGCTTCTGGACGAAGCTGACGTCAAGCGTAAGCAGGCAGCCAGGTTCGACCGGCAGGCGGAACTTCGCCCCCTCGATCGCCATGAAATAAACCAGCTTGCCGCTGTCGGCCAAGCCGAGGCTTTCGACCGCAAGGATGCCCGCGGCCTGCGCGAGTGCTTCGACGATCAGCACGCCGGGCATGATCGGCCGACCGGGGAAATGTCCCTGAAAAAAGCCTTCGTTCATGCTCACCGCCTTGATCGCGGTAATCGACACGTCGCGCTCAAGGCGCGCGACGCGATCGACGAGCAGCATGGGGTAACGGTGCGGCAATGCCGCCATCACCCGCCGGATATCAAGCGGGCCGATGACGGCGTCCGAAGCGCTTTCGTTCAACGGCTTGCTGGAGCGGCCGCTGCGGGCGCAGTCGTCGCGATCGACGTCAGACTGGCATTAAGCGCGGCAAGCACGTCGGCGGTGACATTAAGCCCCGGTGCCGAGCGTAGGACGGCGCTTGCGTCAAGCATGACGCTTGCCCCACGCCGCGTGAAGACAGAGGCAACAGCCGGCTCGAGCTTGGCATTGATCTGCTGAAGCACATAGGCGCGGTTACGCTGGAAGCTTTCTTCGCGTGCCGCCAACTGACGCTGGGCATCGCGCGTCTTTGTCTCAAAGGCCGTGGCGCGCGCTTGGAGCGCGGCGTCCGGCGCGCGGCCATTCAACGCCCGGCCGGCTGCCTGGAGGGCAGTGTTTTCGGTGCGCAATGGTGCCTCGAGCGTGGTCTGCAGCGTGCGCAGGCCAGCAAGCTGGGATTCCAGCTGCGTCAGCGCAGTCCGGCAGGCGTTGCACTGCGTTTGCACAC
>JALYRC010000177.1 GCA_030855555.1 Pseudomonadota bacterium | reverse complement strand
GAATTCGCTCCCGCCTTCCTCAAGCGCGACGACGACTGACCTTCTTGCTCAGCGGAAGAAAACGGAAAGGCCCTGCAGCGATGCAGGGCCTTTTTGGTTGGAGCACCTAGTAAGCGGAACGCGCGGGGACGATCTCGCCATCCTCTTTCGTGAAGTCATCGCCTCCGCCCGGAGGAAGCAGGTCGAGCACCTTCTCCGACGGTCGGCACAGCTTCACGCCCAAAGGCGACACGACCAATGGCCGATTGATGAGGATCGGATACTCAGCCATCGCGTCGAGCAAGGCATCGTCGCTCAGCGCCTCATCGCCAAGACCAAGCTCGGCAAACGGCGTGCCCTTTTCCCGCAACAGCTCCCGCGGCGTAAGCCCGGCTCGCGCAATGAGTTCGGCCAGCGTCTCGCGGCTCGGCGGCGTCGCGACATATTCGATGATATGCGGTTCGATCCCCGCTGCCCGGATCATCGCCAGCGCGTTGCGCGAGGTCCCGCACGCCGGATTATGGTAGATGGTGACGTCGGTCATTGGCCACTGCCTTGAATGCATCGAAGGGCGTGGTGGAGCTGAGGAGGATCGAACTCCTGACCTCTGCAGTGCGATTGCAGCGCTCTCCCATCTGAGCTACAGCCCCGCACCCGTCGAATGGCGCCCCAATAGCTGCGCTAAAGCGGGCTGGCAACGCCTCTCCCGCCGCCCTTTCCGGCCCCATGCCTGCCTTTGGGCCCTCGGCACCATCGCTTCGCCGTGCGCCCCGCCGCAGGCCGGAACGCGCTGCTTCCACCAATCGTTACACCGCCAGTGATCCGAATATGGATCGATCAGCACGAGGAGCAGATCACATGGCTTATGACCAAAGCGATAGCGACCAGCGTGAAAGTGGCGGCCAGTTACTGCTCGCTTCGATCCGGGAGAATATGCAGGTCTTTGGATCGGACGATCGGCCGGTCGGCACCGTCGACAAGGTGCGCGGCGACCGGGTCATCCTGACCAAGAGCAACAGCCCCGACGGCCAGCATCATTCCTTCACCGTGGACATGATCGATCGCATCGACGGCGACCGCCTCATCCTTGGCAAAAGCGCCGAAGAGGCAAGGTCCGAATTCGGAAGCGAAGAGCGTGATCGCGCCCTCAACGAGAGCGACGATCAGGGCGAACCCGGCGCGCATATCCTCGATAAGAGTTTCTCGGGCACTTACTAAGCCCGAGCTGCCGCGCTCAAAAGGCGTGGCATTCCAGGCCCGGCCGTGTCCCCCACACGGCCGGGCCTTTTGCATTTCGGGCAAATGTCAGTATCGCGCTGCAACGCGACACAAGGAGAATATATATGGCCCGAGCCTGGCATTTGATGCGCCGCCCCGAAGGAATGCCACGGCACGAGGATTTCGCGCTCAAGGAGCTTGCGCTTCCCGAGCTAAGCGACGGACTGGTGCGGGTCAGGAACCATTATCTCTCGGTCGATCCCTACATGCGCTCGCGAATGAATGACGTGAAGTCGTACATTCCGCCGTTCCAGATCGACGCCCCGATGGAAGGCGGCGCGGTCGGCGAAGTGATCGAAAGCCGCGATCCGAATTTCGCGACCGGGGACAAGGTGCTGCATATGTCCGGATGGCGCGACGAAGCCGTGGTCGAGGGCAAGGCGCTTAACAAATTGCCCGACCTCGGCGTCGAGCCGCAGCAATTCCTCGGCAATCTCGGGCTGACCGGCGGCACGGCTTACTTCGGGCTGCTCGACGCGGCGCAGGCCAAGGCTGGCGACACGGTGTTCGTCTCGGCCGCGGCCGGCGCCGTCGGTTCGGCAGTGGTCCAGATCGCCAAGGCCAAGGGCATGACCGTCATCGGATCGGCCGGGGGCGCGGACAAATGCGCCTTCGTGACCTCCCTCGGCGCCGACGCGGTGATCGATTATAAGGCCGGCTCGCTGGTCAAGCAGCTTTCCGCTGCAGCGCCAAAAGGGATCGACGTCTATTTCGACAATGTCGGCGGCGACCACCTCGATGCCGCGCTGGCGCTTGCCCGGCCCAATGCACGCTTCGCGATTTGCGGCATGATCGACGGCTATAACAGCGGCGAGCCTGCGAAACTGCGCTACATCATGCGCATCATCGCGATGCGCATCCGCCTCCAGGGGTTCATCTACACCGACTATCTCGCGCAGATGGACGAATTCTACCGCGACATGGGTGGGCTCATCGCCAGCGGCCAATTGAAGGCCCGCGACACCGTCTTCGATGGACTTGAGAACACCCCCGACGCCTTCCTCGGCCTCTTCACCGGCGCCAACACCGGCAAGATGCTGGTCAAGCT
>JALYRC010000167.1 GCA_030855555.1 Pseudomonadota bacterium | reverse complement strand
CTTGCCGAGCGCCACATCGTCCTGCCGATCGACCTCAGCGTGTTCGGCGGGTCGGCGCTGACCGCGGACATCGCGGTGCCCAAGGACGGAGTCGAAGCGGGTATTCCGGTGACCTATGTCCCGGCGCGCAACACCGTCTTCCTGAGCCTTGCGCTGGCCTGGGCCGAAGCGGCGGGCGCGCGCGATCTGTTCGTCGGGGTCAATGCGGTCGATTTCTCGGGCTATCCCGACTGCCGCCCCGACTTCATCGCCGCGTTCGAGGTGCTCGCCAACCGCGCGACCAAGGCGGGGGTCGAAGGGGCGGGGATCACCCTCCACGCCCCGCTGCAGATGATGAGCAAGGCCGATATCGCGCGTCAGGCGGCCCGGCTGGGGCTCGACGCCGGGCTCAGCCACAGTTGCTACGATCCGGCGGCCGACGGCGGCGCGTGCGCGCGCTGCGACGCGTGCCGGCTGCGTGCCAAGGGGTTCGAGGAGGCGGGGCTGCCCGATCCGACGCATTATGCCCGGACAGGCGCTCCGGCGTGACCTATGCGGTCAAGGAAGCCTTCCTGACGCTCCAGGGCGAGGGCGTGCAGGCGGGCGCTCGCGCGGTGTTCCTGCGCTTCGCCGGGTGCAATTTGTGGAGCGGGCGCGAGGAGGACCGGCGCAAGGCGATCTGCCAATTCTGCGACACCGACTTCGTCGGGACCGACGGCGCGGGTGGCGGCAAGTTTGCCGACGCCTTCCTGCTCGCCGACCATGTCGCGGCGCTGTGGGGCGACGGGCGCGAGCGGCGGCTGGTGGTCGTCACCGGCGGCGAGCCGATGCTCCAGCTCGACGCCGCGCTGATCGATGCGCTCCACGGCCACGGGTTCCGGGTGGCGGTCGAGAGCAATGGCACCTTGCCCGCGACGCCGGGGATCGACTGGCTGTGCATCAGTCCGAAAGCGGGGAGCGAGGTGGTCCAGCGCGCGGGCGACGAACTCAAGCTGGTGTGGCCGCAGCGGGAGGTCGATCCCGCCGCGCTCGAAGGCTGGGATTTTGCGAACTTCCTGGTCCAGCCGATGGACGGCCCGGACGCAGCGGCGGCGCTCGAGGCTTCGATCGCGCTGGCGATGGAGCGACCGCGCTGGCGCCTGACCCTGCAAGCGCACAAGATCGCGGGGCTGCCCTGACCCGCGCATGCTCAGCTGGCAGCCGCATCGCAGAATGCGGAATGTCCGTCATGGGTGGAGAGCGTCAATCCGGGCAGCCGATCGGAGCGTCAGCCGATCGATGGACATGAATATGGTCGGCGCCCCCCGTTATGGGGTGGACCTCCAGCCACTGCGCTGGACTTCCGCAATGAGGCTAGCCGCCTCGTCGCTCTGGCCGTTCAGGTTCAATGCTTCCGCCAGCTTCAGCTTGGACTCACCGAAGGGCCGAGCGGAGTGATTGCGGCGCGCCAAGTTGAGGGCGCACGCACGATCTCGCGTGTCGAGACAATGATCGAGCGCATGCCCAAAAGCTGCCTCTGGAAAAAGACGCAGCCTTCGCTGCCATTCCTGGGCCGCACGCGACCGCCAGTGCCTGGCAAGTGCCTGATTGCCTCGCTGCGCGGCAATCGCGGCAAGGGCGTCCATAAACTCGGGGTGACCCGTGCGCTGCACAACGCTTGCATAAAGTTGCTCCGCTTGACCAAATTCGCCCTTGAGCGTCGCCACCTCCGCGAGGTGCTCTTCAATCAGCCAAAAGCCTGGGAAAATCGCGTTTGCTTTCTTAAAATGCGACAGCGCGGCGTCTAATCGCCCCACTTCCAAATTCAGAATACCCCTGTGCATTTCGACGAACGCTCTCGATCGCGCAGAGGCAATTGGATGCCGCAGCAGGATTTGCTGCAAATGCTTGTCCGCCAGTGCAAACTCACCCATTCTCGATTGATAGATCGCGAGCCGAAAATCGGATGATCCAGGAGACAGTTGATCTGCCCGGGCATAATGACGGTACGCGCGAGCATAGTTACCGCTGTAGAAATCCAGATCGCCACGCATTGCGATCAGCTCTGCCCGCTCTTCTCCCGCCGGCGGAACAGCGTATCCATCGATTTGATCAAGTGCACGGCCGGCCGCGCCCAAACGATGGACCGAAAAATCCAGCAATGCTTGTGTGGCATGGGGTCCCACGTGAGGTCCCGCAACTGCGAATGCTTGCTGAAGTGCGCTCTGCGCGTGAGCGTAATCCTCGAAAGATCCCGTCAGCTTGGCGCGACTGAGATAATGGCGCGCTAGCGCCTCAAGAACTAGCCACTCGCCAGGTCGCTCTTTTACCCTCGTTTTTGCATCCGCCAGCCTCTGGTCAAGCAGGGCCAAGGTTGCGTCGTACGCATTGGCGGGACCATGTTCGCTGGCACGGGGCGTACTAGTCGGCGGTGGCTCGGCGGGCACTATGCCACGGGTAAGCCCATCAACCGCAATGATGACTCCAACGCCAACCAGCACCAACCCGACCTTGAGGGCATTGGGCGCATGGCCTGCCATCAGATTACCTTAGCGCAAAGACCGATCCCGAGCCCGTGGATATCATCGCCGAGTGCGCTGGTGAGCGCCTTCAGAGTGGCCCGCAGTTCTGGAACCCACTTGAAGGTAAGGTCGTCCGGATTGCTGTCGTCGTTGAAAGCGTTTCTCTGCGGCCCCCTTACCAGCGCTGTTGCAAGAGCCGGGAAGCCGGTCCTATCAACTCGGACATAAGCACTGGCCGCATCGGTTCTGAAGTTGAAGTTAGTGCCTGTGCCCGGATCGAGCGGTGGGGTTCCTTGAGGTGCTGCAAGGTAAGGAAACTCTGCGCGAAACGGCCTGTCATTCGCGGGAGGATTTACTGGAACACTCGCAAACGTCGTAATCGGGTGTTTCGTGAGATCGATGAAAAGCATGGCCAGGATTATGTCGATGACCGGATCCGGCAGAGCCCGTCCGTTCGGGAACCTTGACGGCTGGCCGAAGTCTATCGTGAGGGTATCCGGAATAACCAGCGACGCAACCGTCTGGCCGGGACGAATCAACTGCACGAGGCAGGGATCCACGTCATAATTCGCCGGGCCCGCCACAGGCGGCGGAATTGGCGGTGGTGCCAAGACGGGAGGGGGTGCCGGCGGCAATTCGCTCGCCCCTTCGCAGGACGCGAGCCCGATCGAGAGCACAGCTGCCAAAGTTTTGAGATTGATCGATCGCCACATCAGATCTGCCCCCCGAAACGAGCCGTGTCAGACCAGACGTGCACGAGCCGATCGCCATTCTGAATCAGGGTCCGCGGGATCCGGAGAACAACTGCGGTGATGTTCCGACCGGCGAAGAAGTTTCGTTGATTGTTAAAGAGCAGGGTTCCGACAGTTCGGCTTTCCCGCAACCCTTGCGCGTCAAAGAAGAAAGGATCGTCAACGAGACCTGCGCGAGCACTTATGCCGCCTTGCTCCAAATTCGTTTCCACAGGGCCAACGATAGTGATTCCGTTTGGCAGGCCAGTGATTTTTATGCCGGAGAAATTCCCGCTCTGTCCGAATCTGAACTGAATGGGAAACTCCGCCTGCGCGGGATTTCCATCGTTTGAGACGTGGAGGTTGTAGAGCACATCGCGGTCGTAAAATGCGGGCCGGTGAGTCGCTGATGGCCCACCAAAAGTGACCATGAGAACCACGTCGCGCTCATCGAAGAAGGCATAAATA
>JALYRC010000161.1 GCA_030855555.1 Pseudomonadota bacterium | reverse complement strand
CCCCCACCCGGCCACCCATCTAGGATATTCTGCATGGGTGGCCGGGTGGGGGCGTGGGCCGGTGCGGTTTCCCGCAGAGAAGGTACCGGCTGGCGACCGAGGGCTGCTAAATCGCCAGCCGATCCGGGTTACGGCATCAACACGCGGTCGATGACGTGAATTACGCCGTTGGACTGCATCACGTTGGCAATCGTGATCGTGGCCATGCCACCCTTGGAGTCCATCACGGCCCAGCCGCCGCGCTTGTTCTTGTGGAAACGAAGCGTTTCGCCCTGGACGGTCTTAAGCCTGGCCATGCCCTTGTTGCGCGCGGCAAGGCTTGCAATCTGGCCGGCGGTGATGCGGCCCGGGACGACGTGGTAAGTCAGGATGCTGGTCAGCGTGCCCTTATTCTCCGGCTTGACCAACGTTTCGACCGTGCCAGCGGGGAGGCGGGCAAAGGCGGCGTTGGTCGGCGCGAAGACGGTAAACGGACCCTTGCCCGACAGCGTGTCGACCAAGCCCGCGGCCTTGACTGCGGCGACCAGCGTCGTGTGATCCTTCGAATTGACGGCGTTGGCGACGATGTTCTTGTTCGCATACATTGCCGCGCCGCCGACCATCGGGTTCTTGGCGGCGAGCGGCGCGCTGGTGACCGCGGCAAGCGCAGCCCCGGCGAGGACGAAATGACGAAGCGACATGATATTCTCCCTTACAAAGCCAATCCGGCTTCAGTGGGAGATACGGCGGGCGGTACTGGCCGGATGCAGCGTGCCGGATTTAGGCGCGAATAAGGGTCGCGCTTGCTACTACCGGGCCGGTTGGCAAACCGGTCGGCGATCCTCCGATCGGCTCGAGCGAGATTGCGAAAGTCGTCCCGGGCTTCAGCGGCGTGGCCGAACGCGCTTCTGCCTCGACCCGGTCGCCAGCCTCATGGAACAGTCCGAGCGGCTGCGGTGCCCCGGTCCCGATAATGGCCCACAATTGCGCGCTTTTCCCGGCCGGGATCGGCATTGGTCCTGGCATTGAGAGACGCCCGCTCTCGCTGTCGTAGGTCGCGACCAGCGGGGTCTTGATCCCTTCGACCATGAAGGCCGCGACCATTGGAGCCGGGGCCGAAGCGACGACCGGCGGGGGCGCCACTGGATCGGGACGAACCACCAGCAGCCCGAGCAGACTGGCCGCGGCGAGCGAGGATGCAATCGCGAGCGGTCTCCAATAGCCAGGCCGCGCCGTGGCCGGGGCATCGAGCCTCGCAATGACGCGCTCGCTAGTCTCTGGCGGAGGCGACACTTCCGGCATCCGGGCGAACAGAGCGGCAAACTCCAGGCGCCAACGCTCGACGTCCCGCGCGAAGGCAGGGTCCGACAACATGCGACGCAGCGCCAGCGCGCGATCCTCGCCCTCGAGCAGCCCCAATGCCAGCTCGGCGGCGGCAACATCGGGATCGGGTCCGGTGGTTGGGTTTGCGGCGTCAGTCATCGTCGCCCAGACAATCCTTGAGCCGGAAAAGCCCGCGCCGGACCCAGCTTTTCATCGTTCCTAGCGGCACTGCGTCGCGGGCCGCCAGCTCGGCATAGGTCAGCCCGTCGAAGAATGCGGTGCGGATCGCGTCGCGCTGACGCTGTTCGAGCTGATCGAGGCAGCCGTGCAATTGAGCGGCGCGCTCGTCAACCAACATGGTGTCTTCGGCCGACGCGCGATCGTCGGCAAGCAGTGCGATATCCTCCATCCCGACCGGCGGAGCGCGCCCGGCGGAGCGGCGCCAGTCGATCGCACGGTTGCGGGCGATCGTGGCAAGCCAGCTGATCGGGCTTGCGCGACCGGGCTCATAGGCCCCGGCCCGCTTCCAGATCGTCAAATAGACGTCGCTCAATACATCCTCCGCGGCTTGCCGGTCACCGCAGATACGCAGGCACACGCCAAAAAGCTTCGCCGAGGTCAGGGAATAAAGGGTGCGGAAGGCCGATCGGTCCTCGCCGCCCGTGGCAACCAACGCCTCGACCAACCGCGCGCGGGCGGCGTCTGCATTGGCGATGTTGGGTGCAAGGTCCACGTTCAATGCGTTAGGTTGGAGATCACGGTTGCGCAATCCGAACGACTAAAGTGCGCGAAGTTGTTCGAGATGCCGGGCGAGGACCGCGGCCGCATTGCGCGCAACCGGACGCAGGGTCGCGCTCGTGCCGCGCTGGGCGACATCCCGATTGAGGGAGAGATGATGTTGATGCGCGTCGATCATGCGTTTCTTGTAAATGGCGTCGAAATCGCTTGTCGCAGTCAATTCTGCCAGTTGCTGAGCGTGGGATTTCCACATCGCTCGCGAAGGCAGCAGGTTCAGCCCGCGGCCCGCGAACGATAATTGCGCACTTAGCCCGCGGTGATCGTCAAGCTCGCCGCTTGCATACGCCTTCACCCGTGGGTCCTGCGAACGAGACTCGGCCAGCTCCGAGGCGCGGAGGACCAACAGCTCGAACGATGACGATGTGGTAACATAGGTCCTGGGCGACATCACCTGGCCCGGTGCAGGCGTGATAATAACCGCGGGCGCCGGCGAGACTGGAGCCGAAGCGCGCTTGGTTGAGCAGCCTGCGGCAAGCAGCGCTAACGCAAGCGCAGCGGCGCTGCGTTTCATCGCCCGAGCATCGCCTCCGGCTTGACTAGCCGGTCGAAGGTTTCGGCATCGACCAGTTCAAGGTCCAGCCCGGCTTCCTTCAGGGTCATGCCCTTCTTGTGCGCATGCTTCGCGATCGCCGCGGCATTGTCATAGCCGATTTCGGGGGCAAGCGCGGTGACCAGCATCAGCGACTTGTTCATTAGCTCGGCGATCCGCTCCTTGTCGGGCTCGAGCCCGTCGAGCGTGCGCTCAGTAAAGCTTTCCATGCCAACGCTGAGCAAATTGATCGATCGAATGATGTTGGCTGCCATCAGCGGCTTGAACACGTTCAATTCGAGATGCCCCTGAAGGCCGCCGATCGTGACCGCGAAGTGATTGCCCATCACTTGAGCCGCAACCATCGTCAGCATCTCCGCCTGGGTCGGATTGACCTTGCCTGGCATGATCGAGCTGCCCGGCTCATTTTCCGGCAGCTTCAATTCGCCGAACCCGCAGCGCGGCCCCGACCCGAGCAGGCGAATGTCGTTGGCGATCTTGGTCAGCGACACCGCGATCGTGTTGAGGACCCCGGACAGCTCGACCATCGTGTCATGAGCTGCGAGCTCCGCGAACTTGTTCGGCGCCGAGGTGAAGGGCAGGCGCGTGAGGTTGGCGATTTCCTTGGCGAAGGCCTCGCCAAAGCCCTTGGGCGCATTAAGCCCGGTGCCGACCGCGGTGCCCCCCTGCGCAAGCCGCAAGATGCGCGGCAGGACGCCTTGGACGCGCGCGATATTGTCGGCGATCTGCGCCGCATAGCCGGAAAATTCCTGGCCCAGCGTCAGTGGCGTTGCGTCCTGCAAATGAGTCCGCCCGATCTTGACGATGCCGTCGAAGGCCTTGGCCTGGTTGGCAAGCCGCGCATGAATCAGCGTAAGCGCGGGGAGCAAACGGCGCGATACCGCAAGGCCCGCGGCGATGTGCATCGCGGTCGGGAAGCTGTCGTTCGACGATTGGCTCTTGTTGACATGGTCGTTCGGATGGACCGGCTCCTTGCCGCCCTTGGTCCCGCCGAGTTGCTCGTTTGCGCGCCCGGCAATCACTTCATTGGCATTCATGTTGGACTGGGTGCCCGACCCGGTCTGCCAGATGACCAGGGGGAATTGATTGTCGAGATCGCCGCGCGCAACTTCGCCGGCGGCCTGCTGGATCGCTTCGGCAAGGTTTGCGTCGAGGCCGCCGATCCGCGCATTCACGCGCGCCGCGGCTTGCTTCACAAAGCCAAGCGCATGGACGATCTCGACCGGCATCCGCTCACGTTCGCCGAACGGGAAATTACCGATCGAGCGTTCGGTCTGCGCTCCCCAATAGCTGTCGGCAGGGACTTCGATCGGGCCAAAGCTGTCGGTTTCGGTTCGCGTCGTCATATTCGAGCTGTCCAATCGGCAAACTGGGTTATCTGCCCCTAAACAGCAGCCGCGAGTAAGTCGAGTGAGTGATGGCCTAGTTGGAAGACCGCTCCAGCCCGCGCCCCCGCCCGGCCACCCATCTAGGATATTCTGCATGGGAGGCCGGGTGGGGGTGCGGGCCGGCGCCGCCTACGTAAAACCAACTCGCTTCATTCGGCTGCGAGCAAGCGTTCGGCACCGCCTAGGTCCACGGACACGAGCCGGCTCACCCCCGCCTCGATCATGGTCACGCCATAGAGGCGGTGCATGCGGCTCATCGTCACCGCATTGTGGGTGACGATCAGATAGCGCGTGTCGGTCGCCTGGCTCATCACGTCGAGCAGGTCGCAGAAGCGTTCGACATTGGCGTCGTCGAGCGGGGCATCGACTTCGTCTAGCACGCAGATTGGCGCGGGGTTGGTGAGGAACAAGGCGAAAATCAGCGCCACCGCGGTCAGCGCCTGCTCGCCGCCTGACAGCAGGGTCAGCGAACTCAGCCGCTTGCCCGGCGGCTGGGCCATGATCTCAAGCCCGGCCTCGAGCGGATCGTCGCTTTCAACCAGTTCGAGATGGGCTTGTCCGCCCTCGAACAGGGTCGTGAACAAGCGTCGGAAGTGGCCATCGACCTGCTCGAACGCGGCAAGCAGGCGCAGCCGCCCTTCGCGGTTAAGGCTGCCGATCGAGCCGCGCAGGCGGCTGATGGCCTGCCCCAGTTCGTCACGCTCGGCGACCGCCGCCAGCCGCGCGCCATCGAGCTCCGCCAATTCCTGGTCGGCGATCAGATTGACCGGACCGATGCGCTCGCGCTCGCTGGTCCAGCGGTCGAGGGCATTCTTCTCTTCGTCCGCGTCGTTGAGCGTGGCGGCATCGAAGCCAATCCGTTCGGGCAGCAGCGGCGGCGGGCATTCAAAGCGCTCGCCGCTGATCCGGGCATATTCCTGGCGCCGGCTGGCCTGGGCCTCGGCGCGAGCAGCAGCGCCCGCGCGGGCTTCGCGTGCTGCGGCAAAGGCCTCGCCGGTGGTCGCAAGCGCCTGCGCAGCAATGGCGACCGCTTGCTCGGCGTCGCGCTCGGCCCCGGCGCTGGTTGCAACCGCGCCTTCGCTTGCCGCCGCTTCGCGTTCAAGGACTTCGATCGCGCTCGCCTGCTGCGCCGGCTGATCCGCCAGCTCGGCGCGTTCCGCGGCAAGGGCGGCCTGGCGCTCAGCCGCGTCGACGAGGCGTTCCTG
>JALYRC010000154.1 GCA_030855555.1 Pseudomonadota bacterium | reverse complement strand
GCTTTCACCGGCGCGCGCCAATGTTTGCGTGGCGCGGCAGTCGGCCATGCTCGGGGTCGGATCGCCGCTGGGATGGTTGTGGGCAAGCACGACGCCGGCACTGCCGAGACGCGCGGCATCGGCGATGATCGCGCGCACCGGTACCGCCACGGCAGAGCCCGCACCCTCGTGGCGGCTGAGATGAATGCAGCGGGCCGCTTCGTCCAAATGGGCGACCCACAATTGCTCCCTGGTCTCCGCGCCATCATCGAAACAGGATGCAAAGAAAGCCTGCGCGGCCGAATGACCGGCAAGAATCGCGGGGGTTTGTGCGCGTTCGACTTTCATAACTGCCAGCTAGGCACGGCAGCCGAAACATCCCAGTCCAACCGGGTCCGTTTCGGAGGGGTTATGACCATCGATCAGGGCTGGACCCGCGTCCGGGGCCGGCTAGGGTAGCTTCATGCAGCCCTACCTCGACCTGATGAACCGGATCCTCGACCAGGGTATCGTGCAGATGGACCGAACGGGAACCGGCACCCGCTCGCTGTTCGGCGCGCAGATGCGGTTCGACCTGGCGGACGGCTTCCCGCTGCTGACGACGAAGAAGCTCCATTTACGATCAATCATCGTCGAATTGCTGTGGTTCCTGCGCGGTGACACCAACGTCCGCTGGCTGCAGGAGCGTCGGGTCAACATCTGGAATGAATGGGCCGACGAATCGGGCGAGCTCGGCCCGGTCTATGGCAAGCAATGGCGCGACTGGCAGGCGGCAGACGGGCGGGGTATCGACCAGATCGCCGAATTGATCACTCTCATCAAGCGCGATCCCGCCTCGCGCCGTCAGATCGTCAGCGCGTGGAACCCCGGCGAACTCGACCGCATGGCGCTTGCCCCGTGCCATTGCCTGTTCCAGACCCAGGTCGCTGCCGGACGCCTCAACCTCCAGCTTTACCAGCGCTCGGGCGATTTCTTCCTCGGCGTGCCGTTCAACATCGCCAGCTACGCCTTATTGACGCACATGCTCGCGCGCGAATGCGGACTTAAGCCGGGCGTGTTCGTGTGGACCGGCGGGGACGTCCATCTCTACGCCAACCATCTCGACCAAGCCCGACTGCAATTATCGCGCGAGCCGCGTCCCTTGCCCACCCTCGTCATGGCCGATCGCGGGCAATCGATCGATGCCTATGAGGCCGAGGACTTCAGTTTCGAGGGGTATGATCCGCACCCCCATATCGCCGCGCCGGTTGCAATTTGAACACATTTCGGCTCCGTGATGGCACCAACGACGCAGTGCCGCGTTCGTTCAGTAGTCAGAGAGGAGAAAAGAGCATGTTGCGCAAGCTAGTGACCTTAGCGATCATCGGGGGCAGCCTCGCCGTCGCCGCCTGCAATACCGTCCGCGGTGCTGCTTCGGACGTCAATTCGGCCGCCAACGCCGTCGACAACGCTACCTGAGGAAGCCAGGGTCACTTCGCGGTTTCAAAAACGGAGAAGTGATCATGGTTCGCAAAGTTACGACGTTGGTTTTGATTAGCGGCTGCCTGATGATGGCGGCCTGCAACACTGTTCGTGGCGCTGGTGAGGATCTCGGGTCCGCAGCCAATGCCACCGAGAATGCGATCAACTAGGTCGATTGCGACTGCACGAACGACCCCGTCGACGAGAGTCGGCGGGGTTTTTCGTACCCTCCGCTCGTCGTGGGTTTAGCAGTCTTACAAAAAAGCCGCCGCTCCGAGGAACGGCGGCTTCCTTGCCCGTCAGTCTGGCGGATCAGTCGTTCAGATATTCGCCCGCATCGGCGTCGGTGCCGTTGCCCGACGGGGTAACGCTTTCGAGCGGGTCGCCGTTGATCGCAGCTTCGGGACCCTGGGCCAGTTCGGCCGCATGTTCTTCGGCGGCGCTGTCGGGGGCGATCAGTGCTTCCTGAAGCTTGCGCTGCTGCGCACGAAGCGCGGCGTCACGACTGGTCGCGGCAATCCGCATCCGGTTCATGCCCGCGCCGGTGCCCGCCGGAATCAGGCGGCCGACGATGACATTTTCCTTGAGCCCTTCCAGATCGTCGATCTTGCCCTGCACCGAAGCCTCGGTGAGGACGCGGGTCGTCTCCTGGAAGGAGGCGG
>JALYRC010000152.1 GCA_030855555.1 Pseudomonadota bacterium | reverse complement strand
CGCAGCATATCGTCGCATCGCAGGCCTCACATTGACACATTCACCCCCGGCACCGCCCCCGCCTGCCGTCACGGCTTCCTTTGTCGCGCCAAGCGCCAGTGCGCAACGCCTCCGTTTGTCGACTGGTAGAATGCTGTCTGGTCAAACCAACACACCACGGCTAGGCCGCTGCTTGAAAATTCCGGGGGGACTGCAATGCTCGAAATCGCCAATCTGTCGCACACTTATGCCAATGGCACGGTCGCGCTCAACGACGTCAGCCTGTCCATTCCGCGCGGGATGTTCGGACTGCTCGGCCCCAATGGCGCGGGCAAATCGACGCTGATGCGGACCGTCGCGACGCTCCAGGCGCCGACCGCGGGCAGCATCACCTTCAACGACATTGACGTGCTCGCCGACCCCGACCGCCTGCGCCGCACGCTCGGCTATCTGCCCCAGGACTTCGGCGTCTATCCGCGCGTTTCGGCCTCTGCGATGCTCGACCAGATGGCGGTGCTCAAGGGCATTACCGGCAAAGGCGAGCGCAAGAGCGTGGTCGAGACCCTCCTCAACCAGACCAACCTGTGGGCCGTCCGCGACAAGGCGATTGCGGGCTTCTCGGGCGGGATGCGGCAGCGCTTCGGGATCGCCCAGGCATTGATCGGCAATCCCGAACTGATCATCGTCGACGAACCCACCGCCGGCCTCGATCCGGAGGAACGCAACCGCTTCCTCAACCTGCTCGCAGGCATTGGCGACAATGTCGTCGTGATCCTGTCGACCCACATCGTCGACGACGTTGCCGATCTGTGCCCACTGATGGCGGTGCTCGCGGGCGGCAAGCTCCAGCTGCAAGGCAAGCCCGCCGACCTGATCGCCTCGACCCGCGGCAAGGTATGGAAAAAAGCCATCGCCCATGCCGACCTCGAAGACCATCAGCAGCGATCCGAAGTCATTTCGACCCGCCTGTTCGCGGGCGAGACGATCATCCACGTCCTCGCCGACCGTCAGCCGGCAGGGTTCGAACCCGTCGAGGGAGGGCTCGAGGACGTCTATTTCTCGACGCTGTCGACCCTGCGCCGCGCAGCCTGAGCGGGAGCAGTCACATGTTGCTTGGCATCACCCGCTTCGAAATCCGCTACCAGCTGAAGAACCCGGTCTTCTGGGTTGCGATCGCGATTTTCTTCCTGCTCGGCTTCGGCCTCACCGCGAGCGAAAACGTCAGCATTGGCACGCCCGGCGCGGTCAATGAAAATTCGCCCTTCGCGATTGCCATCGCCACCGCGATCTTCACCCTCTTCTATCTGTTCATCGTCACGGCCTTTGTCGCCAATGCGATCGTGCGCGACGACAGCAGCGGCTTTGCGCCGATCGTTCGCGCCACCTCGGTCACCAAGACGCAGATCGTGCTCGGCCGCTTCCTCGGCGGGCTGATCATTGCCTGGCTCGGCTATCTCGCAGTCCCGCTCGGCATGGCCGCCGGGTCGATGATGCCCTGGGTCGATCCCGAGACGGTCGGTCCGCAAAAGCTCATTTATTATGCTTGGAATTTCGCCGTTTTCGCAATGCCCAACATCCTGCTGACGAGTGCGATCCTGTTCGCGCTCGCCACCGTGATGCGCTCGATGATGGCGTCCTACATTGGCGCGGTGATCCTTGTGATGGGCTATCTCGTCACCACCTCGATCGTCGGGCAGAAGATCGAATATCGTGAAACATTCGCGCGGTTTGAACCGCTCGGCAACGGTGCGCTCGCCAATGCAACGCGCTACTGGACACAGACCGACATGAACGGCCGGCTCGTCGAACTGTCCGGTCTGCTCCTGTTCAACCGCTTGTTCGCGATCGCGCTCGCCATCGGCTTCCTCGGCTTCACTTTGTGGCGCTTTTCGATGACCGAGCGCGCGCCCTCGAAGCGGCGCCTGCGCAAGCTCGCCCGGCGCGAGGCTCACGATAACAAGCTTGCCGCTGTCACCCCCGCGCTCGATGGCCACCGGGTCACCGCGCGCAGTGCGCGCCCGGCGCGGCTGGTCCAGTTCGTCACGCGCCTGCGCGTCGAAGTCCGCCAGGTGCTCACCAGCCCGGGGCTGATCGTCCTGGCGCTGTTCGCTATCGGCAATACTGCCGCCGCTTTGTGGCTCGGGCAATCGACCTACGGCACCAGCGAACACCCGACCCTTGCCGCGACGATCACGGCGGTTCGTAACAACAGCTCGATCGTCATCCTGATGATCGCGGTCTTCTATGGCGGTGAGCTGGTGTGGCGCGAGCGCGACCGCAAGCTCAACGAGATCATCGATTCGACCCCGGTGCCAAGCTGGGTGATGACAGTCCCCAAGATCCTCGCCATCTTTGTCGTCCTCCTGATCCTCAATTTGGTCGCGATGGCGACGGGTATCGTGACCCAGACGATCCAGGGCTCGGCCCAGCTCGGTCTGGCGCATTATCTCGGCTGGTTCATCCTGCCCTCGGCCATCGACGGTCTGCTGATCGCGGTCCTCGCGGTCGTCATGCAGGTGCTCAGTCCCAACAAATATGTCGGATGGGGGCTGATCTTCATCTGGTTCGTGGGGTCGATCTTCCTCAGCAACATGGGCTATGACAACCCGCTCTACACCTACGCCGCCAGCCCGACCGTCCCGCTCTCCGACTTCGTCGGCGCGGGCAGCTTCTGGCAGGGCTCGCTGACGCTGCAATTCTACTGGGCCTGCTTCGCGCTGATCCTCGCGGTCATCGCCCACTTGCTCTGGCCGCGCGGCACCGATCTCGGGCTCAAGGTCCGCGCGCGCCGCGCTTTTCGTCAGCGCAAGCCCGTCCCGCTCGCCATCGCCGGGATTGCCGCCGTCGCAATGGCGACGACCGGCGCCTACGCCTTCCACAATATCAAACAGCTTAACCGCTACGAGACCAGCGACGAAGGCGAGGCCTTTCAAGCCGCCTACGAGCGCAAATATCTGCGCTATGAAAACCTCCCGCAACCCGTCGTGACGAATGTCACGCTCGACGCACAATTGTTTCCCAGGGAACGCCGCTTGCTCGTCACCGGGCGCTACGACCTTCGCAACGACACCAATGCCCCGCTTGGCGAAGTCCATATCCGGACCGGGGATCGCGACGCCGATTGGCGCCGACTCGATCTTGCCGGTGCTCGCCTGGCGAGCAATGACGAGAAGTTCGGCTATCGCATCTACCGCTTCGCGACCCCGCTTGCGCCCGGCGCGACGACGCGGCTCGACTTCACCAGCCAGATCTGGCGTCGCGGGTTCCGTAGCGGCGCACCAGCGACCGATGTGCTGGAAAATGGTACCTTCACCAACAACAACCAGTTCGCCCCGGTCATCGGCATGGGCCGCCAGGGTCTGCTGACCGACCGCACCCAGCGCCGCCGCCAGGGTCTTGCCGCCGAACTGCGCACGGCCAAGCTCGAGGACATGTCCGCAACGAACCGCAATTATGTCGGCGTCGACTGGGTGATGTCGGACATCAGCGTCACCACCGATGCGGGCCAGGTGCCGATCGCGCCGGGCAATCAGGTCTCCGACGTCACCAGCGGTGGGCGGCGCACCGCGCGCTTCGTCAGCCCGGCACCGATCCTTAATTTCTTCTCGATCCAGTCGGCCGACTACAAGGTCGCGCGCCGCGACCACAATGGCGTCGCTTTGTCGGTCTATTACCATCGCGGGCATGACTGGAACGTCCCCAAGATGCTTCGCGCGATGGGCCAGTCGCTCGATTATTACCGCGCCAATTTCGGTCCTTACCAGTTCAACTATGCGCGGATCATCGAATTCCCCGGTTACGCCAGTTTCGCGCAGGCGTTTGCGGGAACAATGCCCTATTCGGAATCGATCGGCTTCAATGCCAATACCGACGATCCCACCAAGATCGACTTCACCACCTACGTCATCGCGCACGAGATCGCGCATCAATATTGGGCGCATCAGGTCGTCGGTGCCGACATGCAGGGCGGCACGCTGAGCAGCGAGACGTTGGCCCAATATTCGGCGCTCATGGTGATGAAGAAGATGTATGGCCCGGATCAGATCCGCCGCTTCCTCAAATATGAGCTCGACAGCTATCTCCGGTCGCGCAAGGGCGAAGCGGTCGAGGAACTGCCGCTGGAGCGGGTCGAGAACCAGGGCTACATCCATTATCGCAAGGGCAGCCTCGCAATGTATCTGCTTCAGGAACGCCTTGGCGAAGCTGCCGTCAATCGGGCGCTTGCGCGGTTCGTTGCCAAATATCGGTTCAAGGGGGCGCCCTACGTTCGCTCGACCGACCTCATCGCCGAGTTCCGCCGCGAGGCGACCACCCCCGAGCAGCAGCAGCTCATCACCGACCTGTTCGAGCGGATCACGCTTTACGACCTCAAGCTGACCGACGCTTCGACCCGCC
>JALYRC010000120.1 GCA_030855555.1 Pseudomonadota bacterium | reverse complement strand
GCGCGCGAATTGGCCGCCAAGCGGCTTGGGCGCGCTATCGAACAAGCCGCGTTGCCCGACCTGTCGCGTTTTCCGGCCAATAGCTACGATGTGGTCGCGTTGCTCGACGTGCTCGAGCATGTCGTAGACGACAAGGGCTCGCTGAACGCGATCTTCACGCGGCTCAAGCCGGGGGGAGCGTTGATCCTGACCGTCCCTGCCAATCCGTGGATGTGGAGCGCGCACGACGTCGCGCATCACCATCACCGCCGCTATCGCAAGGCCGACCTCGCCAGGCTTGCGCGCGAAGCCGGGTATGAAATCGACCTGCTGTCGCCGTTCAACACGATGCTGTTCCCGCTGATCGCCGGAGTGCGCGTGCTCAACAAATTGCGCGGCCATGACAGTGCCGACGACACGCTGCCGAGCCCCGTCGTCAATCGCACTCTTGACCGCCTGTTCGGGATCGAAGCCGGGTTTATCGGCCGATTGCCGTTTCCGTTCGGCGTATCTTTAGTCGCGGTGCTGCGTCGGCCGGCAATGGAGCATCGGCCCGCCTGAGCAATAAGGACCCGTTCGCAATGCGGACGGGGTCCCAGCCGGCAACCCACGCCCTTGGGATTGGCGGCATATCGACCAGCCACAGATAATCGAAGGCGTCGCGCGGGATGGCGCGCAGGCTCAGTTCGACCGGAACGCCTTCGCGGCGGCATCCTTCGGATCGAACCACGCCCGACGGGTCGCCCTCGAAAAAACCGGCCTCGGGATAAGTCGTGGTCAGCAGGCTCGACCCGGCGAGCGGCCATTGGTCGTTGGCAAACCCTTCGCGGCGCACGATCACCATCGACGGCAAATGATCGCTGCGGCGGTTCGCCCAGCCCTTGCACGGCGACCATACCAGCGAGACAACACGCGAGCCCTTAGGCACCGCATCAAGCACGGCAAGCTGCTGGCGCTGGTGGTTGGCGGCAATCGCGAGGCTTGCCGTGGTGCCCGCGGTCCGGGCCAGCAGGAAGGCGACGCCGCAGAGCGCAAGCGTGCGCGCTAGCGGATATACAGTCTCCGCCTTGAAGCGGATCGCGAGGACGAAGATTGCGATCATGTAGGGCACCAGCCGCATGTCGGCATAAGCCGATCCGAAGATCACCCGGGGAAGCAGCACGAAGCAGGCGAGCAAGGTCAGCCCGGAAAAAGCAAGGTTGCGCGATAGCACGAGGCGGCGGTGGACAAGCGCAAACAGCGGCAACAGGATGAGGATTGCCAGGCTTGCAAGGTCGAACCATTCCCACCGGTCGCGAAGCGCGCGCTGGAAATATTCCAGCTTGAAGCTCCACGCGAACCAGCCGATCGTCTTGCCGCCCGTCGCTTCGCTGCGCCACATGATCATCAGCGCCATCGGCAGTGCCATTGCCGCGGCATGGAACGCGGCACGCAGTCCCGACTTCCACCAACTCCAGCCGCGATCATGCTGGCGCACCGCTTCGGCCGACAGGCAGAGCAGCCCGAGCATCCCCCAGCCAAAAGTGTGGGCGAAAAAGACGATGAAGCTGATCGGGACGAAAAGGATTGCGCGAAGTGCCGGCTTGCCCAGCCGCCCGAGCCGGAGCCACAGGCCGAACGCAACCAGGGCCAGCGCAACCGACAAAGCGAAATTGACGAAACCGAAAAGGAACGGATGGCCGAAAGCCAATGGCAAGGCAAAGGCGACGGTCGGGGGGAGGCGGTTGTGGACTTCGCGGGCCACCCACAGCATGCCGGCAACGGTCATCGGCGGGATGAGCATCACCACCGCCTTGGTCGCGGCCTCGACCCCGAGCAGCTTGGCGAGCGGGATTGCAAGCACATCGACCCCGAGATTGCCGATCGGCAGCCAGCGAAAGCTATACCATTGCGATAGGAATGGGCTGGTCGCACCATCTGCGGCGACCTTGAAGCGTCCCATGTGGCCGGGCAGATCGACCAAAGGCGGAAACGGCGGATAGAGCAACGGGATGAAGGCAAGCAGGATCATTGCCGCAACGAACGGCCGGCCCTCCCACCACGGGCGCGGGCCCGGGGACGGGGGGGCGGCGGGCTGGATCAAGCCTGGTCGCTTTTATCAAGGCAAGAGAGCGAAATCATTGATCCCGCCGGGCAAGCAGCCGCAGCCGAAGTGCGTTCAACTTGATGAAGCCTTCCGCATCGCGCTGGTCATAAGCGCCGGCGTCATCCTCGAACGTCACGACTTTCTCGCTATACAGGCTGTTGGGCGATTGGCGGCCGGTGATGTGGACCCCGCCCTTGTAGAGCTTCATCCGCACGATGCCGTCGACCTTCGCCTGGCTGAGATCGATCGCCGCCTGGAGCATCTCGCGCTCCGGGCTGAACCATAGCCCATTATAGACGAGCTCTGCGTAGCGCGGCATCAGCTCGTCCTTGAGGTGCGCTGCGCCCCGGTCGAGGGTCAGCTGCTCGATCGCCCGATGCGCGGCGTGATAGATGGTCCCGCCCGGCGTTTCGTACATTCCGCGGCTTTTCATACCGACAAAGCGGTTCTCGACGAGGTCGAGACGGCCGATCGAGTGACGTTTGCCAAGTGCATTGAGCCTCGCCAGCAGCATTGCCGGGCTAAGCGCTTCGCCATTGACCGCGACCCCGTCGCCGGCTTTGAATTCGATGGTGATTTCTTCGGGTGTGTCGGGCGCGGCGATGAGATCGTCAGTGCGCGAATAGACGTATGACGGGACCTCATCCCATGGATCCTCCAGTACCTTCCCCTCCGACGAAGTGTGGAGGAGGTTGGCGTCGGTCGAGAATGGGCTTTCGCCGCGTTTGTCGGTCGGCACGGGAATCTGGTGTTGCTCGGCGAACTGGATCAGCGCGGTGCGGCTGGTCAAATCCCATTCGCGCCACGGGGCAATGACCTTGATGTCGGGGTTGAGCGCATAATAGCCAAGCTCGAAGCGGACCTGGTCATTGCCCTTGCCGGTCGCCCCATGACTGACTGCATCGGCACAAACCTCACGCGCGATCTCGATCTGGCGCTTGGCAATCAGCGGGCGCGCGATCGAGGTGCCGAGCAGGTACAGCCCTTCGTAAAGGGCATTGGCGCGCATCATCGGGAAGACGTAATCGCCGACGAACTCCTCGCGCAGATCGTCGATGAAGATATGTTCGGGCTTCACGCCCATCAGTTCGGCCTTGTGCCGCGCCGGCCCGAGCTCCTCACCTTGCCCGAGATCGGCGGTGAAGGTGACGACTTCGCAATTATAGGTCTGCTGAAGCCATTTCAGGATCACGCTGGTGTCGAGCCCGCCCGAATAAGCAAGCACCACACGATTGATCGGGTCGGCCATCGGGTCACTTCCGCGGACAAGGGAATGGAACGTCCGCGCCCTTGCCACCGCGGCCTGTGCCATTCAAGCATCATACAGGTCGCAGCGCTTATTCGTCTCTTCAGTTCTTTCATAAAAGGAAATGAAGATGACTCGATTTCTAGTCGCCGGAGTGCTCCTTGCAGCCGCATCGCCACTCATCGCCCAGCCCGCGCAAATGGCGCCGAGGGGCATGGCGCAAACCATGACCCGCGCCGATGTCCAGGCGCAGGTCCAGACGCGCTTCGTCAAGCGCGATGCCAATCGTGACGGCTTTCTGACCAGCGAAGAAATGATGAAGCGCGGCGGCAAAATGAAAATGCGCCGCATGGGTGGCCAGCAGGCGATGCGCGACCCCAATGTCGCGTTCGACCGGCTCGACAGCAATCGCGACGGTTCAATCAGCCGTGACGAGTTCGCGCGCAATCGCATGGCGCGGATCGAGCGGCGCAGGATGGTCGGCCAATCGGGCCAGCCCGGCGGCGCACAGATGAACCGTGGTCGCGGGCTGCGCGGCGGCGGAATGATGGGCGGCGGAATGCTCAAAAGGGCCGATGCCAATCGCGACGGCCGGGTGTCGCTGGCTGAAGCGACGGCGGGTGCGCTCCAACATTTCGACATGATGGACAGCAATCGTGATGGTCGCGTCACGCCGGAGGAACGCGCTGCCGGCCGTGCGCACATGAGGCAGATGCGCCGCGCGGGCTAAGCGCCCTGGCGATTGAATAAGAAGAACAGGCCTGGCGGTTGCGCTGGGCCTGTTCTTCTTACAGTTCGGCAACCTTCACAGGAGTGTTCAATGTCCCGTTTGCCCCGCGTCTCACTGTTGTTTGCCGCCACCGCCGCTTTGCCGGTAAGCGTCGCGCGCGCCGACGAGGGCATGTGGACGTTCGACGCTTTCCCAGCCGCCAAGATGCGCGCCGCTTATGGCTTCGCGCCCGACCAGGCGTGGCTCGACCGGGTGCGAGGCGCGGCAGTGCGCCTCACCGGCGGCTGTTCGGCAAGCTTCGTGTCGGCGGATGGCCTGATCCTGACCAATCATCATTGCATCGCCTCCTGCCTGCAAGATCTGTCGAGCGCTTCCAGCGACCTTCATAAGAACGGTATCGTCACGCGCACCCGCGCCGAGGAAAAGCTTTGCCCCGGGCAGCAGGCCGAAGTGGTGACTGCAATCGCCGACGTCACCAAGGACGTCAAAGGCGCCATCGGCGGCGCCACCGGATCGGCCGCAGTCAAGGCGCGCACAGCCGCGATCGCAAGGATCGAAGCGGCGGGGTGCACGGATCCGGCCAAGACGCGCTGCCAGGTCGTGTCGCTCTATGGCGGCGGGCAGTATAAGCTCTACACCTACCGCAAATATTCGGACGTGCGCGTGGTGTGGGCGCCCGAGGCGAAGGCCGCGCAATTCGGCGGCGATCCCGACAATTTCAACTTTCCACGCTACTCGATGGATGCGAGCTTCCTGCGCGCCTATGAAAATGGCAGGCCGGTGGCAACGCCGCAGCATCTGAAGTGGACGGCTCGCGCACCTGTCGATGGGGAGCCGACCTTCGTCGTCGGCAATCCCGGTTCGACCCAGCGCCTGCTGACGCAGGAACAGATTGCTTTCGGGCGCGAAGTGTCGGCCCCGATCAACGTCGCCATCTTCTCTGAATTGCGCGGGCGACTGATCAACGCCATGGCGCAAAGCCCAGCGCGCTACCGCGAAGGCAAGGAAGAACTCGACGGCATCGAAAATAGCCTCAAGGTCTATATCGGCCGCGTGAAGGCGCTCAACGATCCCGCCTTCATGGGCAAGATCGCCGCCGCCGAGGCCGATTTGAAGGCGAAGAGTGCCAATAATCCGGCGATCGGCAATCCATGGGGCGACATCGCCGGGGCAATGGCCGCCTATCGCGAGCTTTATCTGCCTTACCGCTTCGTCGAGCCGCAGAGCAGTCTTTACTCCTATGCCGCAACGCTAGTGCGCGCCGCGACCGAGCGCGCAAAGCCGAATGCAGAGCGCCTGTCCGGCTACAGCGACAGCGCCTTGCCGTTGGTCGAGAAGCAATTGCTCGACGCGCGGCCTATCACGCCGTGGCTGGAACAACTGCAGCTCGAATGGAGCCTGTCGAAGTCGCGCGAATATCTTGGCCCCGATGATCCCGACACGAAGCTGCTTCTGGGGCGCGAGTCGCCCGAGGTCTTGGCGGCCCGGCTGATGAAGGGGACGCGGTTGGCCGATCCCGCTTATCGCAGGCAACTGTGGAATGGCGGGCTTGCCGCGATCAATGCCTCGACCGATCCGATGATCGTGCTGGCACGGCGGATCGACCCGCGCGACCGCGAACTGCAGGCGCAGATCGACGAGCGCTATGAAGGCCCGTTGACCGCAGCGCGTGCCAGGCTCGCCGATGCACGCTTCGCTGCTTATGGCGACGCTGCCTACCCCGACGCGACCTTCACCCTGCGCATCAGCTACGGCAAGGTGCAGGGGTGGACCGAGCGGGGGCGGCAAGTGCCAACGCGGACCTTGATGAGCGGGACGTTCGATCGCGCTACGGGCTCCGACCCGTTCGACCTGCCAAGCAAATTCGCCGCCAACCGAACACGGATCGACCGCTCGGCGACCTATAATTTCGTCACCACAAACGACATCATCGGCGGCAATTCGGGATCGCCTGTCATCGACCGCAACGGCGCGGTGATCGGCGCAGCGTTCGACGGCAATATTCACAGCCTGGGCGGCAATTACGGCTATGATCCGGTGCTCAACCGGACCGTCGTCGTTTCGACCGACGCGGTGCAGGAAGCGCTCGAGAAGATCTATCCGGCGCCGGCGCTGGTTGCGGAACTGAAGCGATAGAATCAAGCCCACCTCCTACTCCGTTTGTGTCGAGCGAAGTCGAGACACTTCCTTCGACTTCGCTCGGGACGAACGGGTTGGAAATGCCAAGATAAATTGTGCCGGAAGGAAACCCATGTCCCGCGTCGCCCTCCTCCTAGCTGGAATAATCCTGCCCCTCACTGCGGCACGCGCGGATGAGGGAATGTGGACGTTCGACGCCTTCCCAAGTGCAAGGTTCAAGGCCGCTCATGGCTGGGCGCCGGACCAGGCATGGCTTGACCGCGTCCGCCTGGCGACGGTCAAGGTCGGGGGCTGCTCTTCAAGCTTCGTATCGCCAAGCGGATTGCTGCTCACCAACCATCATTGCGCGGTGTCCTGCCTGCAGGACGTATCGGACAAGGACAATGACCTGGTGGCCGGCGGCTTTACCGCGCGCGGGCGCAGCGAAGAAAAGGCCTGCCCCGGACTTCAGGCGGAAGTCGTCACCAGCATTCGCGACGTCACGCCCGAGGTGAAGCGCGCGATCGGGACGGCGACCGGCGAGGCGGCGGTCAAGGCGCGCACCGCAGCAATCTCGGCAATCGAGAAAGCCGGATGCCCGGATAGCGCGACGACGCGATGCCAGGTCGTTACTTTGTTCGGCGGCGGCCAGTACAAGCTCTACACCAACCGCAAATATTCCGATGTCCGGCTGGTTTGGGCACCCGAAGGCGCGGCCCAGACCTTCGGCGGCGATCCCGACAATTATAATTTCCCGCGCTACGCACTCGATGCCGCCTTCTTGCGCGCGTATGAAAACGGCAAGCCGGTGGCCACGCCGCAGCATCTCAAATGGACCGCCCGTGCGCCGGTCAAGGGAGAGCAGATCTTCGTCGTCGGCTTTCCCGGGTCGACCGAGCGCATGCTGACGCTGAGCCAATTTGCTTTCCAGCGCGAAGTGAATCTACCGATCGAACTGGCGATCAACAGCGAGCTTCGCGGCCGCCTGATCGAAGCAATGCGCCAAAGTTCGGACAAGGCGCGCGAGGGCGAGGTTGCCTTGTTCGGGGTGGAGAATAATCTCAAGCGCACGATCGGCCGGACTCGCGCGCTCGGCGATCCCGCTTTCTACGCAATGCTTGCCACGAATGAGGCCGCACTTCGCGCCGCCAGCGCAGGCAATCCAGCGATCGGCGATCCGTGGCGCGACATCGACGGCGCCGTCGCGGCACTGCGCACGGTCGACGCCCAACGCCGCTTCTCGCGTCCTTCGGGCGAGCTTATGACCTACGCGCTTCGCCTGGTGCGCGCTGCCGAGGAACGCAGCAAGCCCGACAGCGAGCGCCTCGCCGGCTATTCTGACAGTGCTTTGCCTTTGCTCGAGAAGCAGCTGCTCGACGCGAAGCCCGTCTTCGGCTGGCTTGAGCAATTGCGGATCGAATGGTCATTGCTCAAGGCGCGCGAATATCTCGGCGCCGACCATGCCCAAACGCGGCTCTTGCTCGGCAAGGAGTCTCCGGAGGAGTTGGCGACGCGCCTTGTCGCCGGAACGCGGCTTGGCGATGCGGCCGTGCGCAAGGCGTTGTGGAACGGCGGTGCCGCGGCAGTTGCGGCATCGACTGATCCGCTGATCGTCTATGCCCGGCGGATCGACGCCAATGACCGTCGCCTGCAGAAGCAATATGATGCGCAAGTCGACGCACCGCTCACTGCAGCCCGTGCCCGCCTCGCAGACGCGCGCTTCGCGGCGTTCGGTGCGGCGACTTATCCCGATGCGACCGGCACGCTGCGGATTACCTATGGCAAGGTCGGAGGATGGACCGAGAATGGCGCGGCGACCGATTATCGCACGCGCTGGGCGGGGGCTTATGACCGCGCGACGGGCTCGGCCCCGTTCAAACTTGCGCCAGCGATTGCCGCCAACAAGGCCCAGATCGACCTCCAGGGAACGCTCGACTTCATCTACGCCGCGGACACGATCGGGGGCAATTCGGGTTCACCGGTGATCGACCGCAACGCCAATATCATCGGCACCAATTTCGACCGCAACCTGCCGGGCCT
>JALYRC010000115.1 GCA_030855555.1 Pseudomonadota bacterium | reverse complement strand
TGATGTTATTACTATGCAGGAGGTGTTCCGCTTCCGCCAGACAGGCATAGGGCAGAACGGCGAAGTCCATGGCCATTTCGAGGCAACGGGTATTCGGCCGCGCTTTGTCGATGAGCTTGCTGCGCATGGCGCCACTTTGCCCAACGACCTGTTCCGCCCCGATGCACGGTTCGAGACATGAGCGACATCTGGCTTCGAGCAGCATTTCTGATCTGCGTGTTCGGCGCGGTTTTGCTCGGCGTCGAAACACTGATCGGCTGGCTGGCACGTAATCGATCAGACAGCAGCGCGATCAATCAACGGCTAGAGAAGATGAAGAGTGGGAACTCCGAATCGACGCTCGCCATGCTGCGGCTGGCGTCGCTCCAGATCGCAGACAGTGTGCCGCATGTGCTGCGTCCGATGGGTCGCAAGTTCGACCGCATGATGACTGCCGCACAGCTCGGCGTTCCACCAGCCCGCGTCCTGTTGTTGCTGCTGCTGGCGCCAATTGCCCTTTTGTTGTTCGGGATTGTGCTGTTGCTGGTGTCAGGAGCACCAATCGGAGTCGGGCGGCTTGTCATGCTGGCGACGATCTCCGGCCTGATCGGCGGCGTCCTGCCGCTGATGATCCTCCAAATCCGGGCGAACCGGGCCAAGCGCAAGATGATTGAACAATTTCCGATCGCGCTCGACGTGTTTGTGCGCGGCCTGCGCGCCGGCCATCCGATTTCGGCCGCGCTTGAGCTGCTAACGGTTGAAATGCCTGACCCTATCGGAACGCAATTCGGACGAGCAGTTGATGAAGTCACTTATGGCGCAGATCTGCGCGACGCCCTGCAGTCGATGGCCGAGCGATGGGATCTCGATGACATGCGGATGTTCGTCGTATCGCTGTCGGTACAAAGCGAGACGGGCGGTAATTTAGCCGAAGTTCTGGAGAACCTCACCAAAGTGATCCGTGAACGTGCCTCGATGATGATGAAGGTCCGCGCCTTGTCGAGCGAGGGGCGGATGACGGCGGTTATGCTGACGGCGTTGCCGATCCTGGCGATAACCGCGCTGTTCCTGCTCAATCCTTCTTTCTATCTCGATGTTGCCGACGATCCCGCGTTTCTCCCGGGATTTCTCGGGCTGGCAATGCTTTACATGATCGGATTCATCACAATCCGCCGCATGGTCGATTTGAAGGTATGATGCGATGATGGACCTTCTCGCCTCGAACACGTTGGCCAGGCTGGCGCTGCTCTTAGCCTTGTTCCTGATTGTGGTCGCGGGTGCCTACCTCGGCACCATGGCGCTCGATCAGCGCCGCGGGGCGCGGCGGCGGCTAGCGACCGATGTTTCAACCGGTGGCGTCAGGACGAGCGGGTTCGGATCGCTTCGCGCCCAGGAACGCGAAAGCGTCTGGATGAAGCTCGTCGAGTCCATCGAACGTTCCGGTGTTTCGCTCGTCGATACGCGCAGCGAGGCGCTCCGCACGAAGCTGGCCGCGGCGGGGTTCACCGCGCCTTATGCGCCGCGGCTCTATACGCTGATCCGCCTCGCGCTGGTGATCGCACTGCCGCTCCTCATGCTTGCCCTAATGTGGCTCGGCGGGTCGCGGCCCGGCATCATGAAGCTCTATTTCGTGCTCATGTTCGCGGCGCTGGCAGGGCTTTACGTGCCGGCCCTTTTGGTCCGCGCTCGTGCCGACCGCCGCAAGCAACAGATCCTCAATGCCTTCCCCGACGCGCTCGACCTTATGTTGATCTGCGTCGAGGCGGGGCTTGGACTTGAAGCGTCCTTTGCCCGCGTGGGCCAGGAAATGGCGACCACTCACCCCCTACTTGCCGAGCAATTTGGTGCGGTGGTGCTTGAACTTCGTGCCGGACGCAGCCGCGAAGAAGCGTTGCGGCGGATGGCTGATCGCGCTGGCGTGGACGAAATCCGGGCTTTCGCAACCCTTCTCATCCAGTCGACCAAATTAGGATCGTCGATTGCGCAGACCCTGCGCATTTACGCTTCCGAAATGCGTGAGAAGCGGCGCATGCGGGCCGAGGAGAAAGCGCATCGCCTTCCGGTCCTCATCTCGATTCCGCTTGTTGCCTGCATGCTGCCGGTGATGATCGGTGTGTTGCTTCTTCCAGCGGTGATCCGGGTCATGCGCACGGTTCTCCCCGCAATGCAGGGGGGTGCAGGCTGATGGGCTACAGGGGGGCGATCATTGCCTTGCTCTGCGGCGCCGCGCTAAGTGGTTGTTCGTCCGAGCCGGCGATTGAGGTCCGGCCAGTCGGTGTCTCGGCACGCGGAGCCGCTAAGAGCGGCCTTCTTGCGCATGGGCATGCAGCGCTAGCGATGGGCAATGTTGGATTGGCGCTCCAAGAGTTTCGCCAGTCTTTACGGGTCGATCCGGGTTCGACGGGCGCCTTAAGCGGGATCGCACTTTGCTATGATGCGATGGGGCGTGCGGATCTGGCACGGCGTTATTATGAGGAAGCGCTCGCGCTCGCGCCTGCCGATTTGTCGCTGCTGCGGCAATATGCTGCCTCGCTCGCACGCCACGGGGCGGTCTCGGAAGCGCAGGCCGTAACCAGCGAAATTGCGTTGCGCAGCATGGCACCCGCCGCGCAATGGGTCATCGCGCCCGCACCCGTCGCCCACGCTGCGGCGGCGCCAACCACTGCTCCGCCGCTGCCCGATCTTAGTGTCGCGTCGCCGAGTTCGCACAGTCACCTCGCGACGAACGACTCCCAGCCCGCTGCAGTCAGGCCCAAAGTGCGGATCGAGCGGCTCTCGCTTGGCGAGATCGCTTTGGTCACGACCGGCGTGCCGTTGTGGGTACGGCTTCCTGCACCGAGTCAGATACGGTCCGTGCGCTTGCTCAATGCCGCGCGGCTACAGGGGTTCGCTGCCCGCCATCGGCAGCTGCTCCAGGGTGCAGGCTGGCGATCGGTCGCGATCGGCGATGCACCGCACATTCGCAAGTCGAGCCTGGTGCTATATCCTGAAGGGCAGCGCGGCGAAGCTCGCCGACTGGCCAACAAGCTTCGCATCGCCGCCATCCACCGTGAGACGCGCACGGACATTTTGGTGCTGCTTGGCCGCGACCTCGGCTGATGTTTTCCGCGCTCATTTCTGCAACGCTGATGGCAGCATCGTCGTACGCCGTGCCCGCAACCTCAAGCGAGATCTACCGCGCAATCGAAATGCACCGCTTCGACCAGGCGCGACTGATGATCGCGGCGGCCGATGCCGCTGGAGCCTCCGGCGAGACGGTGGAGCGTGCGCTGGCCGCACTCGCTTTTGCGGAGGGGCGGAATGAGGAAGCACTGAAACGTTTGACCGCCTTGCTTCGCGAAAATCCAGACGATTCCATGTTGCTGGAGCAAGCGACTATTGCCGCGCTTCGCACCGGTCAGACTGCGATAGCGACCCGGTTTGCCATCCGTGCAGTCCGTCACCCCGCAGCGTCATGGCGCGCCTGGAACGCGAGAGGCGTGACTGCTGATCGTGCAAGCGACTGGTCCAATGCCGACCGCGCTTATGCCCAGGCAGATGCGCTTGCTCCTCGCCGCGCCGAAACTGCCAATAACTTGGGTTGGTCACGGTTGCTCAGAGGCGACTGGCCGGGCGCTGCGGATGCGTTTGAGCGCGCCGTGACGATCGATCCTGCTTCCGTCCGAATGGCCAATAACCTCGATCTCGCGCGGATTGCACTGGCGCAGGACTTGCCGACACGACGCGCGCAGGAAACCTCGACGGCGTATGCGGCGCGGCTGAATGACGCTGGTGTCGCAGCACAGGCGCGTGGCGATGCAGCCCGCGCCCGGGCCGCTTTTGCGCAGGCGATCGTGGCGTCCGGCCACTGGTATGCGCGCGCTAATGCGAATCTTGCTTCGGTCGAAGGTGGCAGATGAACCTCCTGCTCGATGCCCCTTCATGGACGCGACTACTTCTTGTTTCCCTGCTGATCGCAGCGGCAGTGCAGGACGTCGTTCAGCGGCGGATATCTAACTGGATAAGCCTGCTGGTGATTACCGCCGCAGCTGTCGCCGCAGTCATGATTGGCCCTACAGTTGCGCTGTGGCAAAACGGACTAATCTTCGTCCTGCTGATGGGGATTGGGACCCTGTTGTTCTCGGCGGGCTGGCTAGGCGGGGGTGATGTCAAGCTGATTGCAGCGGTCGGCCTTTGGGCCAGTTTTGCGTCCATCCTGATTTTACTCGCCTTCGTCCTTATGGCCGGTGGCGTGCTCGCCGCAATATCGCTTGTCGCCAGGGGTGGTCGCGCAGCCCGCAGGGCGAAGGGCGTACCCTATGGCGTTGCAATCGCAATTGGCGCGATTATTGTCTTGTTTCAGCCCAATCTGCTTGGCGTTTCTAGCTCAGATAGTCCGCTTGATCTGCAGGCAGCACGCCAACGCGCCGCGATTACCACTCTGGCTCCGGGCAGATCCGTGCCACCTCAGTTTCTCCCAAGTAACTAGATCATCCCTTTGCGGTTGCCGAGCCCCGCGCCTGAGAGCCCAAAGAAATAAGGTCACAGACGGGCTCTGTGGGGACAATGACGGAAATGTTTAAGCAAACTACTATTTGTCAACGACTTATTCTGCTTGGTTAGGCGGACACCCGCTCCGCCATTTTACGCAGCGATGCAGATATTCACAGCGTTTGACTCGCCCGGGGCAACGCGAGGTCCGACGGCTCGTCTATGTCGCTCAAAGTCGTGCCGACAAACAGAGACCAGCCGAGATTGGCGATGCGGGCGATGGTGGTCGCCGCGACGGTGTCGGTGCTCCAAGCAATGTCGCTGAACAGTGACGGGTCGGTGCGCGCTAGACCAAGGAGGACGTATCCCCCGTCACGCGCCGGGTAGATTACCGCGTCATGGCCCTCGAGATGCGCCGCCGCCGCCGCGAGACGCTTGCTATCGAGCGCCGGGCAATCCGTGCCGATCAGCAGAACCCGCTCGCCATCGTCAATCACTCGCCGCGCCGCCGCCGCAAGCCGCTGCCCGAGGTCGCCCGACCCTTGATCCGAAAGCCGCACGCCCGCCGGCCGAAACCCCGCCCATTCCGGGTCGTCGGGGTGCGGCGTCACGCATAGTTCGGTGGCAAGCCCCGCCGCGTCGGCCTGAACCAATGTATCGGCTAGCATTCGCTGTGCCAGCCGCGCGGCACCCGCCTTTCCAAGCAAAGGGATAAGCCGCGTCTTGGCCTTGCCCGCGACCGGTGCCTTGGCGAAGATCACGATCCGCGTCGCCACTGCGCTCATTTTCGCCGCCAGCGATGATAATGTTCGACCAGCTTCAGCAACCGCTCCGGCTGATTGGCTTTCCTCCACTCTCCAGCGGCATATTTATTGGCCTCGGCCATGGTCGGATAAGCGTGGATCGTCCCCAATATCTTGCCCAGTCCGAGCCCATGCTTCATTGCCAGCACGAATTCGGCAAGCAATTCGCCCGCCTGCGCCGCGACGATCGTCACGCCCAATATCTTGTCCTTGCCCGGCGGCACCAGCACGGTAACGAAGCCGGCATTCGCCCCTTCCGCAACCGCGCGGTCGAGATGGCCGAGATCGTAGCGGACGACTTCATGCGCGATGCCGGCGGCGGTTGCCGTGGCGACGCTATGGCCGACATGGGCGACTTCGGGATCGGTGAAGGTGGTCCAGGGAATGACGGTGTAATCGGCGCGAAATGTGCGAAATCCGCCGAACAGCGCGTTGACGGCCGCATACCAGGCCTGATGCGCGGCAAAATGGGTGAATTGATAGGGACCGGCGACATCGCCCACAGCGAAGATGTTGGGGTAAAGCGTCTTCAATGCCTCGTCGACGACCAGAGTCTTGCCGGTCTCGATCCCGAGCGCTTCGAGGCCGTAGCCGCTGAGCCGCGCCTTGCGCCCGACCGCGACAATAATGTCATCGAAGGCAATCGCGCTTTCCTCCCCGTCCGACTTGACGATCAGCGACTTGCCTTCGCAGCGCACCGCCTCGTGGCCCGTGCGGACATCGACCCCTTCGTTCCGCAAAACTGCGGTGATGAACTCGGAAACCTCCTGATCCTCATTGGGAAGGATCCGCGGTCCGGCCTCGACCTGGGTTACCATGCTGCCGAAGCGAGCGAAGGCCTGCGCCATTTCGGTGCCGATCGGCCCGCCGCCGACGATCGTCAGCCTGCACGGCACGGCATCGCGCTTCGCAAGGGCATCCCACATCGTCTCGCTGGTCAGGAATCCCGCTTCGGCGAGCCCGGGAATGTCCGGGACAAATGGCTCGGCGCCCGCGGCAATGACGATCGCCCGCGCCGTGAGCCGCTGCGTGCCGCCGTCGCGGTCCTTGATCTCGACCGTCCACGGATCGACGATGGTCGCATGGCCAAGGCGAACATCGACGCCGAGCTTCGTATAGCGCTCGACGCTGTCGGCGGGGGCGATGGTGGCGATGACCCCGCTCACCCGCGCCATGACTGCCTTGAAATCGACGCTCGGCGCAGTTGCCGCAAGGCCATAATCGCTCGCGTTGCGAATCTCGTGCGCCAGCCGGGCGCTTCGGATCAGGGCCTTGGACGGAACGCAGCCGGTGTTGAGGCAGTCTCCGCCCATTTCATTGGCCTCGACCAGCGTCACCTTGGCGCGAACAGCGGCCGCGACATAGGCCGTCACCAGCCCGCCGGCGCCACCGCCAATGACGATGAGGTTGCGGTCGAACCGTTTCGGGCGCCGGTAATTCTTGTAGACGCGGCGGCGCTTGATCAGGCCGATGATCCATTTGGCAATCAGCGGAAACAGCCCGAGCAGGACGAACGAGCCGATCAGCGCGGGAGAGAGAATATCGCTGGTGCTGTCGATCGCGCCAAGCTGTGTCCCGGCGTTGACGAACACCAAGGTGCCAAGCAGCATTCCAATCTGGCTTACGACATAGAAGGTCAGCAGCTTCATCGTCGTCAGCCCCATCGCCAGGTTGATGAGGAAGAAGGGAAAGGCGGGGATCAGGCGAAGGGTGAGCAGATAGAAAACGCCATCCTTCCTGATGCCCCGGTCGATCGCTTCAACGCGCTTCGCAAAGCGTGCCTTGACCCAGTCGCGCAAAATGGTGCGTGACGACAGGAATGCGAGGCTGGCACCGATCGCCGATGCAAAGGAAACGATCAGCGTGCCAAGCCACAGGCCGAAGATCGCACCCGCCGCAAGCGTCAGCACCGCAGCGCCAGGCAGCGACAGCGCAGTGGCGGCGACGTAGACCAGGAAGAAGCCGCCAATGACCGCCACCGGTCGATTGTCGAGCAGCGCCGCCAGATCCGCCTGCCGCGCCTTCAATCCCTCGATCGTGAGATAGGCGCCAAGGTCGAAAAAGAAGAAAGCGGCGACGGCGGCGAGTAGCAGCGCCAGCAAGCCGACCTTGCCGGCCGTTCCTCGCATCATGCCGACCTCTTTCGTGCGAATAGTCGATGATCCAGCGACCACCGATCCTCGTCCCGGAATGCAAGCAGCACCAGCGTCGCCGCGGCAACGGTGATCGACGGGAAGAACAAGATCTGGCTGCTTTCCTTGTCGAGCAGATACAAGCCCATCGGGTCGAGCAGATAGCGCCACAGCACAAGCGCGCCGGGGATCAGGATCAGTGCCTGGAGCACATAGGCCATTTTCCGGAACAGCCCGGCGACAACCAGCAGGCCAATTACCACTTCCGCCACTCCGAACCCGACCTGCAGGCTTTGCACGTCAAGGAAACCGCCATAATATTTCGTCGCGAGGCCCGGCCCCGCGGCGGGCGACATCACCCGCAGCGTGCCCCACAAGATCAGCAACAGGCCGGTGCCGGTCCGCAGCAGCAACAGCGACGCGGCCTTCATCGACGAGCCGCGCACATTTGGTTCATTGGTCATGGATTTCCTGTCCTGCTGTGGCAGCTTGGTCGAAGGTCACGCCGGCGCAAGCGTGCGTCGGTTAAGCAGTCCGACGATCCCGACGACGATGAGGATGCCAATGATATGCATCCCCAAGTCCAGGAAGGTCACTGCGAAGGGATGGAAGAATTGCAGTACCAGCGCACTGACGGCGGCTACGCCAAGCCCGCCGAGCAGTGCCACCGGCAGCGGCTCGATCGGCCGCGCCCTCGACAATCGCCAGATGAGCAATGGAGCAAGGACCGCACTGGTGGCGAGGATGAACAGAAGGCAATGCATGCTTTCCCCGATTGCCTCTTCGCTTCCGTCCGGCCGAAGCAGATCGGCGTAACAGCCGGTGCCACTCAACAGCAGCCACAGGGCAAGGGTCGGCAGCGGCGCCGCGATCCATTTTCTCGACCGCCCCGGGATGGACATGACAAAGGCAGCCGCGATCGCCAGCACGCCGGTCGCCAGCATGGCCGCCATCTCCATGGCGAGCAACATTTCGCGCCCGGCATAGCGGCGACGCAATCCCGCCACATCGCCCAATATGAGGATCGCCAAGCCCGCGACCAACGCAATCAGCGCCAATGCACCAAGCGCGCGAAACGCGGGTGCGCGCAGAGGCCGCACCGGGCGCACGTCGGCTGCGAGCTGTTCGATCAGCGTGGTGGCATCCGTCGAAGTCATTCGAGTGGATCCTTGCCAAGATTGAGCTTCATCTTTTTCATCGCGCGATGAATATTGACCTTCAGGGAGGCAATCGACTGGCCCGAGGCAATCGACGCTTCGGCCAACGTCATTTCCTTGATCTTGACCAACTCGATCGCCTCCTTCTGCCCGCGCCCCAGCCCATCGGTCATCCGCCCGAGGGTGCGCGCGGCGTCCGCGTCCAATGGCTCTTTCGCGCCGGGGTCGGCAAAGGTTTCATAAGCGGCGTCATTATTCACTTCGCGCCGACCAATGCGGCCACGCTTGCGTGCCGCATCGATTGATCGACGGACCGCGATCGCGGCGAGCCACGGCTCGACCGGGCGGCCCGGCTGGTAGGTGTGCCGCACGCGGTGGACTGTCAGCAGCACGTCCTGGACGATGTCGTCGGCCATATCCTCCGACCAGCTTCGGCGGCGGGCAATGGCGCGGACGAACGGAAGGATCGCAGTCAGGAAAGTGCTATAGGCCCGGGAATCGCCACCTTGCGCCGCCGCGAGCAGGTCGCACCAACCTTCCTTCTGTGAATTCCCGCTCGCGTGCGACACTATATTCTCCCGCTCGCCATGTAACCTCAAGTGACGCTGCGCCGAAATAGACTTTGAAGAGGCCATGGAGCGGCGCATGACGGAGACGATGGTGACCAAACGGACTTTCCTTGCAGGTGCGGCATCGCTGCTTGGCGGATTTGCGATCGGCGGCTGTGGCAAGAAGAGCGACGCCACCACGGCGGAAACCTTCGAAGTGACCAAATCGCCGGACCAGTGGCGCGCAATCCTGACGCCCGCGCAATTTGCCGTGCTTCGCGACGAAGGCACCGAACGCCCTCGCTCGAGCCCGCTTAACGACGAGAAGCGCCGCGGCACTTATCAATGCGCCGGCTGCGCGCTTCCGGTCTATGCCTCGGAAGCCAAATTCGAAAGCGGCACCGGCTGGCCCAGTTTCACTGCCCCGATCAAGGATGCCGTTCGAACCAAGCCCGACCGCGGCCTGCTCGGCACGCGGACCGAGGTCCACTGTCGCCGTTGCGGCGGGCATCTTGGCCATGTGTTCGACGACGGACCGCCGCCGACCGGTCAGCGTTGGTGCATGAATGGCATCGCAATGACATTTACCCCCGCCTGACGGGTACGAAGGAATTCTCATGGTTCGACCAATATTCTTTGCCGCCGCTGCGGCCCTCTTCGCCGGATGCAGCCAAGCTGCCGCACCGCCGCCTGCCGCCGCGCGCCAGGCATCGGCAGTCTTCGCCGGGGGTTGCTTCTGGTGCACCGAAAGCGACTTCGACAAGATCCCCGGCGTTCTGTCGACGACCTCGGGCTACACCGGTGGCAAGCTCCGCAACCCGACCTACGAGCAGGTCTCGAAGGGCGGCACCGGTCATATCGAGGCGGTTCGTGTGACCTACGATCCGACGCGGGTCAGCTATGCGACGCTTGCCGCGCGCTTCATCCGCACGGTCGATCAGATCGATTCCGGCGGCAGCTTCTGCGATCGCGGCTACCACTATCGCTCGGCCTTCTTCGTCGCCACGCCCGCCCAGCGGCAGATCGCGCAAGCGATCAAGGCAAGGGCACAGGCGTCGCTAAGGAAGCCGGTCGCCACCCTCATCCTCCCCGCCGCGACCTTTTATCCGGCGGAGACCT
>JALYRC010000105.1 GCA_030855555.1 Pseudomonadota bacterium | reverse complement strand
GGTGTAGGCAATTCCGCCGCCCCAGCCCGACGCTGCCGTATAGGGCTTGTCGACCGTGATGTAGACGCCATGATACTTCGTCGCCCGCGTGTTGAAGGCGGCAATCGCATTGCTGAATCCGTTGGTCAGCGGGATGAAGTCGAGGAATCCGCCGCTATTCGTCGCCACCGTGCGATTAAGCGGAGCGTAGCCGACCTGATTCTTGCCGCGGATGAAATTGTAGGTGAGCGAGGTCCGCAGGACGCCAATTCGTTGACGAACGCCAACGCTGAACTGGTCGGTGTGCGGTGACTTGAGATCGTTAGGGATCAATCGCAACTCGCTTGTCCCGGGCGACGTTGGGTCCACAGCAAGGCCGGCCAGGAGGGCGGCAAATCCATCCTGGGTCAGGAAGGCCGGGTCAAACCGGATCGTGGGCTGCCCGTTGCGGGGCAGTCCATTGCGCGAAAATTGCAGATTGCCACGCCGGAACTGACGAAATAGGCTTTCCTCGGCCGCGTTGCGGAACAGGACGCGATCGTAATAGCGTCCGAATCCGGCGAAGAAGACCGTTCGCTGGTCGGCAAAGACATCATAGCTGAGGCCAATGCGCGGCTGGAACTGCTTGAGGTCCGCCTTACGATTGTCACCCGTAGAAATATAATCCTCGACGTCGAAGAACGACGGCTGAATACGCGGATCGAGCGCCAATGTCCGAAGAGTCGCAGCGGCCGCCGCAGATGTTTCGAAATCATTGTTTTTGGTGTTCGAATCATAGTCCCAGCGAAGCCCGAGATTGAGCGTCAGATGATCGTTGACCGCCCAATCGTCCTGGATGAACAGGCCGACCTGCGTGGTTTTGGCCGAAATACCCGGATCACCTCCACCGAAGTTCACTTCGAACGGCTGGGTGAAATCGAGACCTTGCGCGGCATCGATGCGGAACTGGAATTCGGGATTGGCGAACGGCCCGCTGCCCCCGATCTCATATTTCTGGAGCGACAGCTTGGCCCCGACCTTGATAACGTGGCTGCCGTTCCACTCGAAATCGGCGAAGGTTAAATTGTTGCGAAAGGTCAGCCCGGTCTGCCGAATTTCCTGGAAATCCGGCCGACCCCCGACCGCAATGACACCCTGGAAGTTGCGGCCGAACTCGTCCCCGGCGCCCGACCCGAACTGAAGGTCCGATCTGAGGTAATCGATCGTCGCCTCGTTGTTAAAGCGCTCGCCCCTGAAGCGGTGCTGGAGTTTGGCAGTGTAGGTGTCGTTGCTGATATCGGTTCCGCGATCGCGTGAGTTGGTGCCGCCGAAATCTCGCAGGTCGGTTTCCTTGCGCAGGCTTCCGCTCAGTTCGATCTCTTGACTATCAGCAATCTGCCAATTGAGCTTGGCAAAGCCGAGATGCTCGCGGAAAGGCGTCGAAAATGTGCCCCCAAAGGCGCCGACGTCGAATGGCACGCGCGCCTGCAGCGCGGCGTCACCGCCGGGAACGACATTGACCGTGCGATCCTGAAGGTTGCCTTCGTAGTTGACGAAGAAGAACATCTTGTCCTGGATGATCGGTCCGCCGAGCGCGGCGCCGAACTGATAACGCTTTTGATCGGGCTTATCCTGGTCGAATTTCTCTTGGAAAAAGTCGCGCGCGATCAGCTTCTGGTTCTGGAAGTTGACGAACGCCTGGCCGTGGAACTCATTGGTGCCCGACTTGGTCACCGCAGTGATGATAGACGTCCCCGCATCCTCATATTCGGCCTTGAAGTTGGAGGTGAGGACGCGAAATTCCTGAACCGCGAGTTGCGAGAAGGGGTTGCCGCGGCTGCCATCCTGACCGACCAGGCCGCCCTGCTGGATATTGCTCTTCAGGCTGACCCCGTCGATGAACACGTTGACCTGAGGACTTCCCAGTGATTCACCATTGGGATCGGAACTGATCCCGCCGCCAGCGAAGGTCCGGCGGGTCTCATTGTTCGATACGCGGATGCCCGGCGCGAGCGCGCCGAAATTGAGAAAGTTGCGGTTGTTCTGAGGCAGATTCTCGATCTGCTGGCGCGAAACGTTGGTCGCTACTTCGGAGGTCTTGGTTTCCGCCAGCCGTTGGCCGGTCACGACGATGACGCCGTCCGAACCGGCTCCCGCCGGCGAGTCGCCGGCCACAACCACCGCCGTCGGCGCGAAATCAAGCGTCGCGCTCTGGCCAACTTCAACGACGACACGCTCTTCGACCGTGATGCCGCCGATTGTGGTTGAAATGGCATAAGGCGCAGCCGCGAGCCCGGTCAGCGTGTAATTGCCGTCGGTTGACGTGGTCGACTTGACGGTCTGGTTGGTGCCCTCGTTGCGTGCACTGACGACTGCCCCGGCAACGGGCGCGCCCGCCGCGTCGCGCACGACGCCGCGCACGGTCGAAGTCGTCGTCTGCGCCATCGCCGGCATCGCCGTAATCGCGGTCATCGTCAGCGCCGAGGCCCCAAGCATGATGGCGCGGAGCAGCGCGGTGCGGTTGGTAAAGGTCATGACAGCTTCCCCTGTTGAAGTTCACGAATAAGTGCATTGGTCGGTTGCGGCACGTCCGCAACACTGCGCCGCGTCGAATCGCGGATGACGAGCCGCGGGGTGAGGATGGTGGTCTCGGGCGCGATATCGGCACCGTTGATGAGCGCGATCACGCGTTCCGCCGCGGTCGCGCCAAGCTCGGCGATGCGGACATTCATCGTGGTCAGCGCGGGCGCGACATAATGCGCGATCGGGATATCATCGAAACCCGCCACTCCGACCGCATCGCCGATCGCGATCCCGGCGTCGGCGAGCACGCCGCAGCAGCCCACCGCCATCATGTCGTTGGCGCAGAAAATCGCGTCGACCTGAAGTCGGCCGGCGATCAGCAAGCGCGCCGCGTCGGCGCCGCTGCTTTCGCTATAATCGCCCGGAATGACGATCGGATCGCGCTCCCCGGTGGCTTTGGCTAGCGCTGCGCGGAAACCTGCCAAACGCGCCAGCGAATCGCGATTGTGGCGCGGTCCCGAGACAAAGGCGATGCGGCGATAGCCGCGGTCCACGAGGTGGCGTGTCATCGTCCGCGCCGCGCCTTCGTTGTCGATCCCGACACTGGCGATTCCCGGGGTCGGCGCGTGGCAGCTGAGCAGCACTGCGGGAAGCACGGGCGAAAGCGCTTCGAACAACCGCTCGCGCGCATTGTCGGGGGTCATCACCAGCAAGCCGTCGACCCGGCCGCGCATTGCGCGCACGGCGTGGGCCGCTTCATGCGGGTTGCCGTGCATGTTGCTGAGCAGCAATTGCTTTCCGTGGGCATGCGCGACGCGGTCGATACCGCG
>JALYRC010000097.1 GCA_030855555.1 Pseudomonadota bacterium | reverse complement strand
GGTTGCGCCCAAGACCGAGACGACGAAGCTCAACCGCATCCGGCTCAACATGGACCGCTGGCGCTGGCTGCCGCGCGAGCTCGGGCAGAAATATATCATCGTCAACGTGCCCTCCTTCCATGCGACCCTGGTCGAAAACGGAGTCACGCGCTGGAAGCACAAGGCGATCGCCGGTGCGATCAAGACGCCAACGCCGCAATTGAGCGTGATGGCGACTGGCGTGATCCTCAATCCGTCGTGGGAAGTGCCGCCAAGCATTGCCAAAGAGGTGGCGGGCAAGCCCGGCTACATCGCGATCAAGGACAAGAACGGTAAGTTCCAGCGCTGGAGCCAGCCGCCGGGTCCGAACAATGCCTTGGGTCAGCTCAAATTCGTTATGTATAATCCTTATAATATCTACCTTCACGACACCAACGCGCGTAGCCGTTTCAACAGCCAGGTCCGGGCCTTGTCGCACGGCTGTGTTCGGACCGAGAATGTCCTCGACCTGGCGACCGAGTTGCTGGGCGACGATGGCGGCGAATGGACGCCCGAAAAGATCGCGCAGACCCTGGCGGCGAAGAAGTCGAAGCAGGCCAATTTCGTCAAGCCGTTTCCGGTCTACATCGTCTATTTCAGCTCGGCCGCGCTGACCGACGGGACGATCGTCAACTATGACGATGTCTACAAGCGCGACAGCAAGGTGATTGCAGCGCTGCTCGACCGCGACGGCAAGCCTGCCGCTGCCCCGACCAGTGGCTCGAGCAAGGTCGCGGTGCGCTAATCCTGTTCGAAGGCCGCACGCGCGGTTCCGCATAAAAAAGGCCGGCTCCCGCAAGGGAAGCCGGCTTTTTCCTGCCCGTGGTCCCGCTCAGGCGACCTTTAACGCAACCGTCCCCCGGACGGTCGCTTATGCAAGCTTATCGGCGTAGATCATTCGGCCGTTGGCAAGGCGGTTCATCACGCGCCACTGGCTGGCACGGCTGAAGGCAAAGCAACCTTCGGAGCGACCGAGCTTGCCGTGCTGGGCGATCACTTCCGGCTCGGCATACCAGGCGTTGTGAATGACGATGGCCCGCGCCTCGGCATTATTGTTGGACCAGTCGAGTCCCTGCACCTTCATCGAGGTTCCATATTTGCCCTCATAGGTCGCCGAAGTGACGTAGGCGCCGTTCGAGCTTGCGAGCGAGCCGTGCTCGTTCGAAAAGCTTTCGAGATAGCCCGAATGCGCCGGGTCCGACCCGCGCCCATGCGCAACGGCATGGCTTTCGACATGTCCGCTCAACAGATCGACGAGGTGGAAGCGCGGATGTCCGCTATCGATGGAGAAGTCGACGACGCCGATGACATCGCGATTGCGAATGAAGCGCCGCGAATCGAGTGCCGCCTTGGCCCGCCCGAATAACGCCGGATTGATACCCGTCGGTGCCAGCTGGGCAGGAGCGACTGGCGCCGGCGCAATCGTCGGAACGGGCGATACCGGTGCGATCGGTGGCACCAGCAATGCCTTTGGAATGGCATTTGAAGCAGCAGCGGCAGACATCAGCAATCCGCCAGCACCAGCAGCGCCCAAACGCAACATTTCCCGACGATTCAATGACATAAACACCCTCCGGTTGAGAGGTCCGTATAGCTGAAAAAGGATTAATCCCCGATAAGCAGAATCAGTGTAATCAAGGGTTTCGCCCCGGTGCGGCACCGTTTCGTCGTTTGCAACGGAACGACTCACTGTTGCGATGCGGTGACTCGCAACGCCTTGAAAAGTGGGGAGGCCGCTGCTAAAGGCCCGCCTTCCGCCGCCGACGAAGGTCAGTGGCGACCAATATTTTGCACGGGCAGGCCACTTTTTACCGAGTGGCACTTTGGGTCGGCACTGCCGGCGCGCTGCCGGATGGCCCGCTTCATCGGGTATGATTTTTAAAGGGAGTTCGACGACTTTTTATGCAGATCATTGTTCGCGACAATAATGTCGATCAGGCGCTGCGCGCGCTTAAGAAGAAGCTGCAGCGCGAAGGTGTCTACCGCGAAATGAAGCTGCGTCGTCACTACGAAAAGCCGTCGGAAAAGCGGGCGCGGGAACGCGCGGCCGCAATCCGCCGTGCGCGCAAGCTTGAGCGCAAGCGGATGGAGCGCGAAGGCACCGTGCGCTAGGCGCCGTCTGCTCCTGCTTCTCCTCGCTGCGAGGTCTCAAAATGTCGGTTACCCAGGTTCCGCTCCGCCAGATCGCTCGCGGCTCGAAGCTCAAATATTGGCTCGCAATCGCGGCGCTGGTGATTGCTGCCTTCCTGCTCGCGCGTCTTGGCGCAGGGCAGTTCAAGGCGCTCCAGGTCGATGTGGTTGCACCGGGATCCGGCGGCCTGCTTACTGACGTCGACGGGGTATTGCTCGAATATACCGGCAAGACCGACGACGGCACGACCTTCGACACCACCGACGGACGCGGCCCGGCGCCAATGCTCGTCGGCCAGGTCGTCCCGGGCTTTCGCCAGGCATTGCTCAAGATGCAGCAGGGCGGACGCTACAAGGTCGTCATCCCGGGCCGTCTCGCTTACGGACCCAACCCGCCGCCGCAGAGCGGGCTCAAGCCCAATGCCGACCTCTATTTCGACGTCCATGTCGTCCAGGTCGTGCGCAACGCAGCGGTTCTCGCAGCGCAGCAGCAACAACAGATGCAGCAGATGCAGAAGATGCAGCAGCAGGGCGCAGCACCGCCGCCATCCCCGGACGCCGAAGTTCGCTAATCACTCAGATCAGTAGATGATCACGCTTCCACTTCGGGTTCCGCGTCCTCTTGGCCCGGCGTCCCACCCGCACGACGCTTTGACCATTCTTCCAGGCTGACCTTGATCGTCGCGACGATCGGGTCGGCGAGGAGAAGCCCCATCAGTCCGAACAGCACTCCGAACAGCAATTGTGCCGCAAGCACCAGCGCGGGCGCCAGGTCGACCGTGCGGCGGGCGACGTAGGGTACGATGACATAGCCGTCGATGGTCTGGACGATGAGATATGTGGCGATTGCCCACAGCCCCGCGTCGCTCCCCGCAGAGAAGCCGACCGCAACCATCAGCACGCCGGACACGATCGCGCCGATGTTTGGGACGAAGGCGAGCAGCCCGGTAAGCAGCCCAAGCAGCGCCGCCATCGGCACGCCGCCCGCCCACAGCATCAACCAAGTGCCGACTCCCTCGACCACCATTCCCACGATTCGGCCGAACATCAGCCGCCGCAGCGTTGCACCGACCTTCTCCGACAGATCGTAAAAGCCGTCGCGCTGGCCCTTGGGCAGCATCCACGCCACGCCGCGATCGTACAGCTTTGGCTCTATCGCGATGAAAATGCCGATCACCACGATCATGAGGATCGAACTGAGCGCCCCGAAGACGGAACTCAGCGCGGTCGTCAAGCGCCCCACGCCACCGACCATCTGGCTTCCGATTTGCGAAATGTCGCCCTTCGGCATCATCCCGTTCTCGCGCAAATAGCCTATCAGGCGGTCGCCCTGGGAGGTAATGACGCCGCGTAGTTCCTGGGCTTGGTCCGCCAGCGTCGTTCCGGCGTAGTAAACGGTCCAGCCGAGGAATGCGAAACCGGCAAGCGTGACAATTGCCAGCCGCCATCCGCGCCCGATCGGCAGGATACGCCCAAGCAGTCGCGTCCCGCCGTCAAGTACGACCGCGAACACCAGTCCGCCGATAATCAGCATGATGGGTTGGGCCAGCACGATGCAGAGGACGACGAGCAGAATCATCCCGATCCACACCGCTGCCCGCTTCACCTCACGGATGATGCCCGAATCGTGAATGTCGGTCGGGCCGGGCCGGGTATCGTGCTTCGGGATTACCGCGTCTTCAGCCATGCCTGTTCCTATTCCTTGTCGGTGCGCAGGGAGTCACCGGCGCGGCCCCCGCGAAATGCCGAAAACCACGTCGTGGGGTCGGTAAGCCTGGTCGAACCGTCAAGGCTGAAGGTGATGAATTCGGCGCGCCCGCCCAAATTTTCCCACGGCACCGGCCCGCCAAGGCCCTGCTCGGCCAGACTGAAGCGGCTGTCGGCCGATCGGTCGCGATTGTCGCCCATCAGGAAGACATGACCGGCCGGGACCCGCACCGGAGCGAAATCGTCGCCCTGGCTCGGGCCAAGCTCGATCGTGTCATAGCTGACGCCATTGGATAGAGTCTCGCGCACGACCGGCAGGCGGCAATAGCCCGGGCCCTGGCTGCTGGTGACTTCAAAGCCGGGGAAGTCCCGCCCGCACGGCGCATTGGCGTCGATTGCGACCATTGCCGGTGGGCGCACTTCGTATCGCACCAGCGTGCCGTTGAGCGCCAGCCGACCACCGCGCACTTCGACGACATCGCCGGGCAGCCCGATGACACGCTTGATATAATCCTCGTTCGCGCCCGGCGGGGTGACGATCACGACATCGCCGCGCTCGGGCATCGATCCTAACAGGCGCCCCTTCATGAATGGCAGGGTTACGCCCCATGGCTCGGCCGGCCCGCGCAGCACGACCGTGCGCAGGATCGCCGCGGGATTGGGGATCGTCGGCGAGACGAACGACCAGCCATAAGCGAACTTGCTGACCACCAGCCGGTCGCCCTTGAGCAAGGCCGGCATCATCGATTCGGACGGAATGTAGAATGGCTTGGCAATGAAGCTGTGAAAGCCAAGCACTGCCAATATGACCAGGGAAAGCCCCTTGATCTCGTGCCACAGCGCGGAGCCCTTATCCTTGTTCGCGTCCTTCTTGGCACCCTTATTGTCGTCCGTCGGCGCGGCCATGCTCATTGCGGCGGGCGCGGGGACGGCGTCGGCTTGGTTGGACAATCAGTGCTCCATCTTGGTGGCGGTGAGGATCACGAAGGCTTGGGCCCACGGATGGTCGTCGGTCATCGTCAAATGCACTTCGATCGAGTGCCCCCCGGGCGCAAGCGCGTCAAGTCGTGTGCGTGCACCGCCGGTGAGATGCAGGGTCGGCGCGCCCGACGGCAAATTGACTACGCCGATGTCCTTCATGAACACGCCGCGCTTGAATCCGGTGCCAACGGCTTTGGAAAAGGCTTCCTTGGCGGCGAACCGCTTGGCCAGGGTCCCGGCCATGGTCATGGGCCGCCGGGCCGCCTTGGCCCGCTCTACATCGGTGAATACGCGATTGAGGAAACGCTCCCCGAACCGATCGACCGACGCCTGAATGCGCTCGATATTGCACAGGTCGCTGCCGATCCCGATGATCACCGGGCCGCGTCCATCATCGCCCGCATTCGCGCCACGCTGGCCTCGAGCCCGATGAAGATCGCTTCGCCGATCAGGAAATGGCCAATGTTGAGTTCGGCGAGCTGCGGGATGGCGGCGATCGGCGCGACATTGTCGAAGGTCAGGCCGTGCCCGGCGTGGGACTCGATGCCGTTCTTGGTGGCAAGCGCGGCGGCGTCGCTGATGCGTTTGAGCTCCACCATCTGCTCCTCCCCGCTGACATGGGCAAAGCGTCCGGTGTGGACCTCAACCACCGGCACGCCCAGGCGCAAGGCGGCATCGACCTGCCGTTCGCTTGGTTCGATGAACAGGCTGACACGGATACCCGCCTCGCCCAATCGCTCGACAAACGGCTTGAGCGTATCGAACTGCCCAGCCGCGTCGAGCCCGCCCTCGGTCGTGCGTTCCTCGCGCTTTTCGGGGACGATGCACGCTGCATGGGGGCGATGCGCCAGCGCGATGCTAAGCATCTCCTGGGTCGCTGCCATTTCCAGGTTCAGTGGCAGCGCGATCTCGGCCATCAGCCGCTCGATGTCGGCATCGGTGATGTGGCGGCGGTCCTCGCGCAGATGGGCCGTAATCCCGTCCGCGCCCGCCGCCGCTGCCGCCTCGGCCGCGCGCAGCGGGTCCGGATGCGCACCCCCGCGAGCATTCCGGATCGTCGCGACATGGTCGATATTGACCCCAAGGCGAAGCGGCCGGGTCACGCTTCGGCGCGGCTTCCCGGCTTGATCGCGGGAATATCAGCAAGCGCAGGCGGAAGGTCATCCGCCGAATAGGTTGGCACGTCGATGCGGATCAGGGGCGTGAAGGGGACGCCCAGATCGGCATTTCCCCCCGAGCGGTCGACCAGGCTCGCCGCCGCGACCACTTTGCCCCCCGCGGCCTCGATCGCAGCGATGGCTTCGCGCGACGACAGGCCGGTAGTGACGACGTCCTCGACCATCAGCACCCGCTCGCCGGGTTCAAGGCGGAAGCCGCGCCGAAGCCCGAACACGCCGTCGGGACGCTCTACGAACATCGCCGCCACGCCAAGCGCTCGGCCCATTTCATGACCGATGATCACGCCGCCCATCGCTGGCGAAACCACCGCCTGGATCGAGGCGCGAAGCTCGGGCGGAAGCTTGTCCGCGAGGGCCTCCGCCAGCCGCGACGCCCGCTTTGGATCCATCAAGACCCGCGCGCATTGCAAAAAGCGCGGGCTGCGAAGTCCCGAAGAAAGGATGAAATGCCCCTCAAGCAAAGCTTGTGCGGCGCGGAATTCCGCCAAAATCTCGTCTTCGGTCATTGCACTGCTCGCTTCTCTGTCACGGCGGAATAGGCGCGCGCGCAGGTCCCCGCAACATCCAAGCAAGTGGCCCCAACGCAGCGCTTGAGAGACTGGAATGTCCGCCCTATAAGGCCGCCACTTTCGCAGACCGTCACACTCGGCGGCGCGCACCCCCACGCCGATAAGGGTCGGATGAAGATGAAATTGATGGGATGGGCGATTGCCCTTACGGCAATCGGACTAACGCCAGCGTCGCTGGCCGCGCAGACACCGCCTGCCGCCGCGCCCCAGGCCGAAGCGACTCCGGTTGCCGCCGCGCCTGCGCCGGCCGCAACGCCGGCACCGGCAACGACCGAACCAAAGGCCGTTGCTCCGGCGGCGGTCGCTCCGTCGATCAAATATGCCGCGCCCAGCGCTGGGATCGGCGTTCCCGACGGCCGCAAGGGCATTCAGGAACAGGTTACCGAAATCGGCCGTGGCGCTGCAGCATTCCACAACGGCCCATTGCTGATCATGTGCGTCGCAATCAGCATCTTCGTGCTGCTCCTGCTCGGCTATACGATGATCAAGTTCCGCCGGGGGGCTCACCCGATCCCGTCGCGCACCACCCATAATACGCTGATCGAAGTGGTGTGGACCGTCGTCCCGGTGCTGATCCTGGTGGCTATCGCAGTGCCCTCGATCCGGCTGATCAGCGCGCAATATAGTCCGCCGCCCGCCGACCTCACTATCAAGGTGATCGGCAACCAATGGTATTGGACTTATCAATATCCCGACAATGGCGGGTTCGAAATCGTCTCCAACATGCTCAAGGAGAAGGGCGATGCCGCGCCGGGCGTGCGCGTGCGCACCGATGCCGACGGCCCGCCTTTGCTTGCGGTCGATGAGCGGCTCGTGATCCCGGTCGGCAAGACGGTCAAGTTCATGGTCACGTCGGCTGACGTGATCCACGCTTTCTGGGTTCCTGCTTTCTGGAACAAGATCGACGCGGTCCCCGGCCGCCTCAACGAGACCTGGGCCAAGGTCGACCGTCCGGGAGTCTATTTCGGCCAATGCACCGAGCTATGCGGTCCGCGCCACGGTTATATGCCGATCGTCGTCGAGGTGGTTCCCGAAGCGACGTTCAACGCCTGGCTGGCATCGAAGGGCGCTACGCCAAAGGGCGTCAAGCCGAACCTCGAGGCCATTCCGGCCAATGCTCCGGCGGCCGGCGCTGCGCCGGCACCGGTGGCAACGGCGGGATCGCCCGAGGCGGACCGCGGTTCGGTGGAGCAGCCGGCGCTGAACCAGGCCGTCACCGACAATAATTGATTTAGCGGAAACGAGACGAAGACATGAGCACCATCCCTGCCGACGCGCTTCCGCTGAAGTCGCACGAAACGCATGACACGCATCATGATGCGGATCACAAGCCGGGCTTTTTCACCCGCTGGTTCCTGTCGACCAATCACAAGGACATCGGCACGCTCTATCTGATCTTCGCGATCATCGCGGGGATCATCGGCGGTGCGATTTCCGGCATCATGCGCGCCGAACTTGCCGAGCCCGGAATCCAGATTCTGACGGGTGCTTGGCCGCTCGGCGCCGGGACTGCCAATTTCGACGAAGCTCTCCATCACTGGAACGTGCTGATCACGGCGCATGGCCTGATCATGGTCTTCTTCATGGTCATGCCGGCGATGATCGGCGGCTTTGGCAATTGGTTCGTGCCGATCATGATCGGCGCGCCCGACATGGCCTTTCCGCGCATGAACAATATCAGCTTTTGGCTGCTCGTCCCCGCCTTCATGCTCCTGCTCGGCTCGGCCTTCGTCAGCGGCGGCACCGGGCTTGGCGCCGGCATTGGCTGGACGGCCTATGCTCCGCTGTCGACCAGCGGTTCGGCCGGTCCGGCGGTCGACATGGCGATCTTCTCGCTCCATCTTGCCGGGGCAAGCTCGATCCTCGGCGCGATCAACTTCATCACGACCATCTTCAACATGCGGGCGCCGGGGATGACCCTGCACAAGATGCCATTGTTCGTATGGTCGATCCTGGTCACCGTGTTCCTGCTTCTGCTTGCGCTTCCGGTCCTTGCCGGCGCGATCACGATGCTGCTCACCGACCGCAATTTCGGCACCACCTTCTTCGACGCTTCGGGCGGCGGCGATCCCGTGCTTTACCAGCATCTGTTCTGGTTCTTCGGTCACCCCGAAGTGTACATCATGATCCTGCCCGGCTTCGGCATCGTCAGCCAGATCATTGCCACCTTCAGCCGCAAGCCCGTATTCGGCTATCTCGGCATGGCTTATGCCATGGTCGCGATCGGCGTCGTCGGCTTCGTGGTGTGGGCCCACCACATGTTCACCATCGGCATGGACGTGAATACCAAGATGTATTTCACCGCCGCGACGATGATCATTGCGGTCCCAACCGGCGTCAAGATCTTCAGCTGGATCGCGACCATGTGGGGCGGCTCGATCAGCTTCGAAACGCCGATGCTGTGGGCAATCGGCTTCATCTTCCTGTTTACCGTCGGCGGTGTCACGGGCGTCGTGCTCGCCAACGGCGGGGTCGATAATTACATGCACGACACTTATTATGTCGTCGCCCATTTCCATTACGTGCTCAGTCTCGGCGCCGTGTTCGGGCTCTTCGCTGGCTTCTATTACTGGTTCGGCAAAATGTCGGGCCGGATGTACAATGAGTTCCTCGGCAAGGTGCACTTCTTCATTATGTTCATCGGAGTGAACGTGATCTTCTTCCCGCAGCATTTCCTCGGCCTCGACGGCATGCCGCGCCGCATCCCCGACTACACCCCGGCGTTCGAATTTTGGAACAAGGTCTCGACCTTCGGCTATATGATCATGGCCGTGGGCATGGTGGTGTTCTTCATCAACCTGTTCTGGTCGCTGGCCAAAGGTCCCAAGGCGCCGGACAATTATTGGGGCGACGGCGCGACGACGCTCGAATGGACCCTGTCCAGCCCACCGCCATTCCACCAGTTCGAGACATTGCCGAAGATCGACTAAGGCGCCGAGCGTAGCCTCCACTTTGAAAGCGAGGTGGAGGCAGCGCGAAGAGCCGCCGCTGTCCGGACGACGGGTCGGCATCGCCGAACCCGATCGACGTCACGGAGGAAGCGTCAGCTTTGCGCCAGCATGGCGAGAGCGACCGCGGTGGCGGTCCGAGCCGCTGGCTTCGATGAGGCTCAATTGAACACTCCAGCCACCTATTTTCTCGAGGCCCGCTTTCCGCCGATTGCCGTCATCGGTTGAGCTTCGCCCCCCGCCCCCCCCGCGGCCAAACCCTATTGCGAACCTGTCGCAAAAAGATCATGAAGGTGCGATGGTGCGAGCGTCTTCCGCAAAGCTGAGCCTGTGGATCCTGTTGGCGCTGCCAGCCGCCGTGATCCTTCTTCAATTGCTCGCCGGCAAGTCGTCTGCGGATCAACTCACCCCCACCGGTGAATGGTCGGCAAGATTGATCATCGTCGCCATGATGATGACGCCACTCGTGCAGGTCTTTCCCGGCAACAAGACCCTTCGCCAGCTGATCCGGCATCGCCGTGCGTTCGGCGTTGCAGGGTTCGCTTACGCGCTGCTTCACCTGATCTTTTACGTGATCGACATGGAAGCGGTCGCAAACATGATCAGCGAGCTTTCCGCCCCGGCGATCTGGACCGCATGGCTCGCATTTTTTTGCTTATTACCGCCGGCTGTTGCGAGTAGCGACGCGGCGATGCGCTGGCTCGGCCGACGGTGGAAAATGATCCAGCGGCTCGCTTATCCGGCCGCAGTCTTCACGCTCGTGCACTGGGTTTTGGTTCACGACCGCTTGGCCCAGGCTCTGCTTCATTTCGCGCCGCTCGTCGTTCTCCAGCTGATGCGTATCTCACGATTACTCCCTCCCAAAGCTCTTGAAAGGAAAATTATATGAACTTCCGTCTTCTTTGCCTCGCCACCGCTGGCGCGCTCGCCTTTACCGCGGCGCCTGCTGCGGCCACCGGCAAGCTAAGCTGCGACGCGCCGCAAAAGCAGTGGAAGAGCCGCGCCGCTCTCGAAGCACAACTCAAGAAGCAGGGATGGCAGTTGCGCAAGTCGAAGGTCGATGGCGGCTGTTACGAAGTCTATGGGACCGATCCCAAGGGCAATCGGGTAGAGGCCTATTTTCACCCGGTGACCTTCAAGAAGCTGCTTGTTTCCCGCCGCGGCCAGGTGCTTTTCCGCGCACGGTAAGGAGCCGAATTCAGCTGTGGGAACGCCAGGGTCAAGTTCGGTCCTTGAGATCTCGGCTTAATTTGCGCGTCTGCAGTGGGTCGCGGGTCAACCGTTCCGGGACTGCCCGGCAAAATGAGTCCCAAGGGCTGGTCTCGGCGCACTGCGCCCGCCTCCCGCCCATTGCGGACACTTGAGATTTCGCTGTCCTACAGCCCTGCGACCATGCGATTGGCGGATTGGTTCTTTCTCAGCTTTGATCAAACCACCGAAGCGGCAAGGAGCGCAGTGCCGCCGATCGCCGCCACGAGCGCGAACATTGGGACCTTTCGCGGCACGGGGTCACTTGGGCAGGCGCGTGGCCCGTACGATTTTCACCGCGGGCTCGAGCATCTGCCCCTTCATCACGCCTGCCCCCTTGGTCGCCGAGCGAGGGGCGGCGAAGATGGCTTTGACGACGTCCATCCCCTCGACCACGCGCCCGAACACCGCAAAGCCCGGATCGGTGGGGCTGGCGTCGAATGCCTTTATATCGGTCGTCAGGATGAAGAAGTCCGACTTGGCGGTGCCCGGTGCCTCGCGCGCCATGACCAGCGCTCCGGCCACATTCTTGAGGCCCGTCATGCTGGTCGGTTCATGCGCCACCGGCTTGCCAAGCTTGCGTGCGTCGGACGTGATCCCGCCCTGGATCAGCCCGCCGTCGCCATACGGCATGGCACGATAGAAGGTCTCACCATTGAATTTCTTGCCGTCGACATAAGCCAGGAAGTTGGCGACCGATAAAGGCGCGCGCCCCCGATCGAGCGCAACCACGATCGCTCCGGCCGACGTTTCGATCCGCACCCGGACGAGGTCGTCCTTTGGCGCGGGCGCCGCGAGCGCTTCACTCTGCTTGATAGTCTGCGCATGGGCCGGGGAGGCGGACAGCAGGGCGGCCAGCGCCGCATGGATGATTCGCTTGGTCATGCCGCCATCATAGCGCTTGGGCGCCGATTGCCGACAAGGCTTTTGCATTTCGCGGCAAGCGTTTATAGGCGCAGCCGTGACCAGCATCCCCCTTTCGAACGACGTGCCAATCACCGCCTCGGCGCGCGACCTGTTTGCGCTGACCAAGCCGCGCGTGATGAGCCTGGTCGTCTTTACCGGGCTGTGCGGGCTGCTTGCCGCGCCGGGCTCGGTCAACCCGGTGCTCGGCTTCGCTGCAGTGCTGTGCATTGCGCTCGGCGCGGGCGCGGCGGGCGCGCTCAACCAATGGTATGAAGCCGACCTCGACGCCAAGATGAAGCGCACTGCTCAGCGGCCGCTTCCCGCCGGCCGGATGGACCGCCAGACCGCGCTCCACTTTGGGGTCGGACTGTCGGTTTTCTCGGTCCTCCTTCTCGGCCTCGCGACCAATTATCTCGCGGCGGCAATCCTCGCCGTGTCGATCCTGTTCTACGTGTTCGTCTACACCGTGTGGCTCAAGCGGCGCACGCCGCAGAACATCGTTATCGGCGGCGCGGCCGGAGCCTTTCCGCCATTGATCGGATGGGCCGCCGCGACCGGGGATGTCTCGACCCTGCCGATCCTCCTGTTCGGCATCATCTTCCTGTGGACGCCTCCGCATTTCTGGGCGCTCTCGCTGTTCGTGAAGACCGATTATGCCAACGCTGGCGTGCCGATGCTTCCGGTCGTCGCTGGCCTGACCACGACGCGCCGCCACATCGCGCTTTACACGCTGCCGATGGTGGCAGCAGCGGTCGCGCCCTGGGCGATGGGGCTGACGGGCTGGATCTACGGCGCGGCCTCGGTCGCGCTTAACGCGGTCTTCCTGGTCCTTGCGCTGTCGGTGTTGCTCAACCGCGCGACGGAGCCCGCGGCGATGAAGCCCGAACGGCGTCTGTTCGCTTATTCGATCCTCTATTTGTTCGCACTTTTCGCGGCGCTGGTCGCAGATCGGTGGCTGTTCGCATGACCCCCCAGGATGAAGAGCTCGTCCGCGCGCGCCAGCGCAGCCGGGCCAAGATCACGGCCATCCTGCTGATGGCCTTCGTGGTGCTGATGTTCGGCATCACGATAGCCAAGATGGCGATTGCCCAGTGACCACCATCGCCCAGCGCAACCGCACTGTAGCCTTGCGTGCGGCGCTGTTCGGCCTGGCGATGCTTGGCTTGGCATTTGCGTCGGTCCCGCTTTACCGCATCTTCTGCCAGGTGACCGGGTTCGGCGGGACGACGATGACAGCCGATCGCGCACCCGGCGCGGTCGCGGGCGAGATTGGCGTGCGTTTCGACGCCAATATCAGTCCTGCACTGCCGTGGAAGTTCGAGCCCGAGCAAGCGACCGTTCGCATCCAGCCGGGCGCACGCACAATCGTCTCCTACCGCGCCACCAATCTTACCGCGCGCCCAACCACCGGCACCGCCTCCTTCAACGTCTCGCCAGCCCAAGCAGGGCAATATTTCAGCAAGATCGAATGCTTCTGCTTCACCGAACAGACGCTCAGACCCGGTCAAAGCGTAAGCATGCCGGTCGTATTCTTCGTCGATCCGAAGCTGCGTACCGACCCGGCGACGCGCGATATCGATGAAATTACCTTGAGCTACACATTTTACCCGGTGGAAAATCCGGCGCGCGGCAGCTAGAGCGCGATTCAAACCCAAGGAATAGACCGATGGCTGGCACCAAGAACCACGATTATCACATCCTTCCCGCCAGCGCGTGGCCGATCATCGGCGCATTCGCCTCGCTTGCCCTGACCGGCGGCGCGATCATGTGGATGCATGACAACCCCTACGGCAAGTTCGTCTTCGCCCTTGGGTTGATCGGTGTTCTGGCGGTGATGTTCAGCTGGTGGGGCGACGTCATTCGCGAAGGCAAGGCCGGCGATCACACTCCCGTGGTCCAGCTTCACCTGCGCTACGGCATGATCCTGTTCATTGCGTCCGAAGTGATGTTCTTCGTCGCCTGGTTCTGGGCCTTTTTCTCCGCCGCTCTATTCCCGCCCCCGATCGAGATCGTCGAAGGCTCCGCCCAAGTCATTGCCGACGCGGCACAGAAAGCGCAGTGGCCGCTCAAGGGTATCGAGACGATCGACCCGTTCGGCTTCCCATTGCTGAACACGCTGATCCTGTTGTGCTCGGGAACGACCGTGACCTGGGCGCACCACGCCCTGATCCATGGCGACCGCGAAGGGTTGAAGAAAGGCCTGCTTGCGACGATCGCGCTTGGCCTGCTGTTCAGCTTCATCCAGGGTTATGAATATTATCACGCCCCGTTCGCCTTCAAGGGCAACATCTATGGCGCGACCTTCTTCATGGCGACCGGCTTTCACGGCTTCCACGTGCTGGTCGGAACGATCTTCCTTGCCGTCTGCTACATGCGCGCGGTGAAGGGCGACTTCAGCCCCAAAGCCCATTTCGGCTTCGAAGCGGCAGCCTGGTACTGGCACTTCGTCGACGTGGTGTGGCTGTTCCTGTTCGTCTCAATCTATGTCTGGGGCGGCTGGGGCGCGCCGATCCACGGCTGATGGTCCAAGCACCGTCGCTGGCCGCGGCGACGCTCAAGGGTCTGTGCCCACGATGCGGCGCACCCGGCCTGTTCGCCGGGGCTGCGCGTTTCGCGCCGGCGTGCAGTGCCTGCGGGCTTGATTTCGCAGCGATCGATGTCGGTGACGGCCCAGCGGCCTTCCTCATCCTGATCGTCGGGACGATCGTCGCGGTCGGCGCAATCGTGGTCGATCTCGCGTTCAGCCCTTCGTGGTGGGTTCATCTGGTGTGGTTGCCGGTCCTCCTCGCCTTGACGCTCGCCGGCCTACGGCTCGGCAAGGCCGCACTGATGTTCCAAATCTATCATCATAATGCGGGCGAGGGGCGGCTGAGCCAATGATCCGCCGCTGGCCGCTCATCCCGACCATCCTCGTCGCCGCTGCAATTGCGACGATGATCGGGCTTGGCATATGGCAACTGCAGCGGCGCGGCGAAAAGCTCGAACTGCTCCAGAAACTTACCGCGGCGCAGAATCAGCCGGCGATCGACTGGCCCAATGCACCCTTCGCCGGGCCGCCGCCCTTGTTTCGCACCGCGCGCGGGCATTGCCTGTCGGTGGCTGGCTTCCGCACCGCCGCCGGGCGCAATCGCGCCGACGAAACCGGGTTCCTGGTCATCGCCGACTGCCGCGTCGGTGCCGAAGGCCCCGGCATGGCGGTCGAGCTCGGCTGGTCGAAGAACCCCGCTGCGGGACGTGACTATAAGGGCGGCCCGGTGCGTGGGATCATCGCCCCCGACAGTCTCTCGCGGATGCGGCTGGTATCGAGTGAGCCCGGTCCGGGGCTGGTCGCCAGTGCAATGCCGTCGCCCGATTCCATCCCCAACAACCATCTCAGTTACGCCATCCAATGGTTCCTGTTCGCGGGCTTCGCGGGCCTGATCTACGTCCTTGCGCTTAAGCGCCGCGAGCGCGATGCGGGGATGCCCAATGGCTGACCTGACCCGCCTCGCCAATGGCGTGACCGTCGCCATCGACCCGATGGAGGGCGCGCAATCGGCGTCGATCGGGCTCTACGCCGCGGTCGGCTCGCGTTCCGAAGCCGAAGGCAAGGGCGGGCTTGCCCACCTTGTCGAACATATGGTGTTCAAGGGCGCGCGCGGCCGCGATGCGCGCGGCATTGCCGAAGCGATTGAAGATGTCGGCGGCTCGCTCAACGCCTGGACCGCGCGCGACCAGACGGTATTTCATGCGCGCACGCTTGCGCCCGACGTCGGGCTCGGGCTTGAGCTTATCGCCGACCTCGTGCGCGCCCCCAGGCTCGACGAGGAAGAGCTCGAGCGCGAAAAACTGGTCATCTTGTCCGAGCTTGGCGAATGCCTCGATGCGCCTGACGATCTGATCCACGATTATCTGTTCGAGGCGGCTTATGGCGACCAGCCACTGGCACGCCCCGTGCTCGGCCGCGAACCAAGCATCAATGGAATCACGCGCGACGACTGCACCAGCTGGCTCGCCGATCAATATCGTCCCGAGAGGCTGGTGATCTCCGCGGCGGGAAAAGTCGATCCCGGCCACATCCTGAACCTGGCGGAGTCGCTGTTTGGCGACCTCGCGCCCGCCGCGCCGCCGCCCACCGACGCCGCGACCTTCGGAGGCGGCGCGCGACAGGACCGCCGCGCCGCCGAACAGACCCACCTTGCCTTCGCGTATCGCGGGCTGTCCGCTGCCGATCCCGCCGCGCCCGCACTCTCCCTGTTTGCCCAAGCGGTTGGCGGCGGCATGTCGTCACGCCTCTTCCAGATTTTGCGCGAGGATCGCGGGCTGGCGTACTCGATCTACGCCTGGACCCAGGGGTTTGCCGAAACTGGCCTGTTCGGAGTCAATCTGTCGACCGACAAGCTACGCGCCGCCGAGGCGCTGGCGCTGGCCCGTCACTGCGTCGAGCAAGCCGCAGAGGATCTCACGGAGGCCGAGCTCAACCGCGCCCGCGCGCAGGTCGAGGCGGGCTTGCTGATGAGCCTCGAAACGCCGCAGGGCCGCTCCGATTCCCTCGCCCGCTCGATCGAGATATTCGGACGCATTGTCCCCCTCGAAGAGATGCTCGCCGAACTGCGCCAGGTCGACGCTGCCGCCGCCCGCGAGGCAGGTCAGACGATGCTTGCCGGCCCCAGGGCAAGCGCGGCGATCGGTGGCAAAATCGACCTGGCGCCATGAGCCTGAGCGAACTCAAGACCATCGTTGCCGAACCCTGGGCGGACTGGGGCCTGATCGACAGCGGCCACGGGCAAAAATGGGAACGCTACGGCGATGTCACCGTGGTCCGTCCCGAGCCGCAGGCGATGTGGGCCCCCGCGCTGGCGGACTGGGCTCCAGATGCGACCTTCGTTCCCGGCTCGGACGAAGAGGGCGGCGGGCGCTGGGTCCAGCATCGCCCGGTTCAGTCAAGCTGGCCGCTATCGCGCGGCGAGGTTCGCTTCCACGCCAGCCTCACCCCGTTTCGCCATCTCGGCTTCTTTCCCGACATGGCGCCACAATGGGATTTTATGCGCGCCGAGATCGAGCGGGGGCGAAGCCGGGACGCGGAGGTGCTTAACCTGTTCGGCTATACCGGTGTCGGTACCTTGTCGTTGTCCGATGCCGGCGCTCGGATGGTCCATGTCGATGCTTCGAAGAAGTCGGTCGAAGGCGGGCGCGCGAATGCCATGCTTTCCGGCATGGGCGAGCGGCCGATCCGCTGGATCGTCGACGATGCCGCCAAATTCACCGCCCGCGAAGTGCGCCGTGAGCGCCGCTATGACGGCATCTTGCTTGACCCGCCCAAGTTTGGACGCGGTCCAACCGGTGAGCTGTGGCGGCTGGAAGATCATCTTGCACCCTTGCTTGGCGATTGCCGCCGTCTGCTCGACGCCGACAGCCGCTTTCTGGTTCTGACCGTCTACGCAGTGCGCATGTCGGCGCTGGCGATCGGCGAGCTGCTTGCCCAGCTTACCGCCGATCTTGGCGGAGGGGTCGAGTGCGGCGAAATGGCGGTGCGCGAGGAGTCGCGCGGCCTGTTGCTGCCAACCGCAATCTTCGCCCGCTGGAGCCGGGACTAAGTTCGCGCCGCCCGGATCGCGGCCCCGGCAACGAACGGTGCTCCCGCGACGATCATTAGAGCCACCGCCGCCTCGAGCTTGAGTGCCGAGCCGCCATTGGCACCCGTCGCGGCGGCCCCGAAGATCAACAGCGGCACTGCCAGCGGCAACAGCAATAGTCCCGCCAGAGCCCCCGCGCGCGGCAAGCCCGCGGTCAGCGCCGCCACCGCCACCGAAAGCGCGGCAAGTGCCGGCGTTCCAATCGCCAGAGCGACGAGGCAGCGGACCAGTGCGTCCCCGTCCAGACCCACCATGACGCTTGCCGGGACCGCCGCAATCAGCAGCAATGGCCCGAAGGTCAGCCAGTGACCCGCGATCTTTGCCGCCGCGATCATTTCCTCCGCCACCTCAGCGACCGCCATTTGGTCAAGGATCCCATCGGCCCGGTCCGGTTCGACCAGGCGTTCGATCGGCAGAAGCGCTGCCGTCAGCGCTGCGATCCACAGCGCGCCGCCGCCAACCCGGCCAAGCAGCTGGGCATCGGGACCAACCGCAAATGGCACGATCGTCGCCACGAGCAGAAAGAAGGCCACCGGCAGCCATGCCGCTCCGCTTAAAGCGCGGCGAATTTCGCGTGCGACCAGTCTCACAGTCTCAACTCGCGCCACGGGCCGCCAAGCGCGACATGGCTTGCGGCAAGCACTGCGCCGCCCCCCGCGCGATGTTCAACAATCGCGGCGTCGAGCCGGACCACGCCGTCGCTGTCGAGCCCGTTCAATGGCTCGTCGAGCAGCCACAGCGGGGCACCGCTCGCCATCACCCGCGCCAGCCGCGCCCGCTTCGCTTGGCCGGTCGACAGCAAGCGCACCGGCACGTCGCTCAAGCGATCGAGGTCGAACGCAGTCATCGCTTCGCCAAGCTTCGGGCCGTTCCAGAAGTGCAGCGCGCGGCCCAAGGGCAGCTCCCGATCAAGCGCCAATCCTTCGTCGGCCAGCGCAACCGCGGCGCGCGAGACGCGGCCGGCGCTTGGCGCAAGCAGCCCCGCGACCATCCGGATCATACTCGACTTGCCGCATCCGTTGGGCCCAGTGACATGGATTGCTTCGCCCCGCCCAAGCGTCAGGCTCAGATTCTCAAACAACGACCGCCCACCGCGCACCAGCGCCGCTTTCTCGATATTGAGCAGGTCGCTCACTGTTGCTCCTCGAGAACGTGCATGTCCTCGTCGCTCAGCCCGAAATGGTGGCCTATTTCGTGGATCAGGATGTGGCGCACCAAATGCTCGAGCTTTTCGCCATCCTCAATCCACTCGTCGAGGATGGCGCGACGGAACAGCCTGACCCGGTCTGGCAGGGTGCCGCTTTGCTCGACGCTTCGCTCGCTGAGCGGAATGCCTTCGTACACCCCCGTGAGGTCGAGCGGATGATCGATCCCCATTTCGGCAAGCAGCGCTTCGTCGGCAAGGTCCTGAACCTCAAGCACGATGCCGCCGAGGTGCGCCGCAAACGGCTCGGGCAGACTTGCCATCGCCGCCCGCGCAACCGCCTCAATCTCGTCCAGCGTCGGGGGATGATCGAAGCGGCGGGCCATCGATACCCGCATAGAGGGGCAAGTACGCGCGCGGCAAGCTTGCCCCATCGCCTGTGCTTGCCTATGGCCCGCCCACCAGGCGTTTCAAAACTTTGCGGAGCGGTGGCCGAGTGGTCGAAGGCGCTCGCCTGGAAAGTGAGTATGGGTCAAAAGCCCATCGTGGGTTCGAATCCCACCCGCTCCGCCAATGCACTAAGTAATTGATAACATTAGGAAAT
>JALYRC010000063.1 GCA_030855555.1 Pseudomonadota bacterium | reverse complement strand
ACCGCATGCGCCCCGACCAATTCGGGGATCGGGCTTTCGACGATCTCGAACGCGACATCGATCTGGGTCGATACAATGTCCTCATATTCGATCTCGGCTTCGGCCAGCGCAGTCTTTTCGACCGGCGACCACATCACCGGCTTTGCGCCGCGATAGAGCTGGCCCGACTCCGCGAACTTCATGAGCTCGGCGACGATCGTGCCCTCGGCCTCATAGTTCATCGTCAGATAGGGCTTGTCCCACTGCCCGCCGATACCGAGCCGCTTGAACTGCTCGGTCTGCACATCGACCCAATGCTGCGCATAAGCACGGCACTCGGCGCGGAACTCGATCAGCGGCACCTGGTCCTTGTCGAGTTTCTTCTTGCGATATTGCTCCTCGATCTTCCACTCGATCGGCAGCCCATGGCAATCCCAGCCGGGCACGTACGGCGCATCCTTGCCGAGCAATGTCTGGGTGCGGACGACCATGTCCTTGAGCACCTTGTTGAGCGTATGGCCGATGTGGATGTCGCCATTAGCGTAAGGCGGGCCATCGTGAAGGATGAACTTCTCGCGCCCCGCTCGGGCCGCGCGCAATTGTCCGTAGAGGTCCGCCTCCTGCCATTTGGCAAGGGTCAGCGGCTCCTTCTGCGGCAGCCCCGCCTTCATCGGAAAGTCGGTGACCGGCAGGAAGACGGTGCTTTTATAATCGGGTTTGGGTGGTGCTTCGGACATTGGCGGCGGCTCTAGCGGTTAGGGGCCGATATGCAAACCGCCGCGTCAGTCCGCCCCCGTCACTCCACCGCCGCGCGTCGCCGTTTCAACCCTACCTCGGCCGCTTGCTGTTGCGCATTGCTGCGAAAATCGCGCGCGGGCCTGAGCGCTGGGCCAACCGTCCAGATGTCCTCGACCCAGACATAGCCTTTGAAGTTCGACGGGATCTCGCCCAGTTGCTCGGGCAAGGTCAGCCCGGTCCCGTTGGGGCCGTCTCGCGATCCGATGATCACCACCCGCGCGCCGACCTTTTCCATCCGCCGGATTAGCCGGTTGGGCCATCCCCAGAACGCCCATTGATAATCGAGTGGCACCATCAACGTGCCGTTGTGGCAGCTTTTCGGGATGAAGCCCGACCATCCGTAAAGCGCATATTCCTTGGTGCAGGCCTTGGCGCCTTCCATGCTCCACGCCCAGGCTGTCGGGAAATGCGCCTTGATCCGCTCGACCGGGCCCGGTGGGCCGTAAAAGGCGTCGCGCCGTTCATTCAGCCTTGGCGGAAGCGCCTTCAACGCCGCGGCCAGCCGGTCCGCCTCGCTTGGGTCCTTGCTCTTGAAATGGAACAGGATCGGTGTCGCCGGGAGCGCCGCAACCGCTTCCTCTACCGTTGGGACCTGGTCCTTGCGCCGACCCCGGAACGGGAAGCTTCTGGCGCCATCGGCGGTGTAGCCATGACCGATGTCGAGCGCTTTCAATTCCGCGAGGCTCTTTTTGCGCGTGTCACCTCGTCCATCGGTACGACAGTCCAATGTCCAGTCGTGGAAGATGGCGATGCGGCCATCGGACGTCGGGACGACGTCCATTTCGACCATATCCGCTCCGATCAGGGCGGCTGCGCTCATCGATCGGGTGGTGTTTTCCAGATAATCGTGCGCCGGAGGCTCGATCCGGTCCGCAGTGCAGGTATCGCGCCCCACGCCGTTGTGATGGTATAATTGATAGACGCCGCGATGGGCGATCAGCTTGACTCCTCCCCGGATTGGGGAGGCAAGCCAGCTGGCATTGAAAACGGTTCCAATCAGGAACAGGATCGAGGCATAAAGGGCAATTCGCCCAAGCCAATACTTCATGACAAGAGCTCCCGGGCGCGCGCAGCATCCGCTTCCACCTGGATTTTTAGCGCGTCGATCCCGTCGAATTTCATTTCCGGCCGAATGAAATGGCGCAGCGCGACCTCGATGGTTCGCCCGTATAGGTCCCCATCATAATCGAAGAGCACAACTTCTAGCAGTTCCTTGGGCGGCTCGAACATCGGCCGCACGCCAATATTGGCCACCCCGTCATATTCGCGCCCCTTTGCGGTCCGAACCCTCACCGCATAAATGCCAAAGGCGGGACGCTGATAATTGCCAAGCTCGACATTGGCCGTCGGCCAGCCAAGCTCGCGCCCGCGCTTGTCGCCGTGAACGACCACGCCTTGGATCGCGAAGGGCCGGGTAAGTAGCCGCGTCGCAGCCCCCGGGTCGCCTGCTTTCAGCGCCTCGCGGATGCTGCTCGACGAGACCGGGCGGCCATCCAGCAGCACCGGCGCTACCGTCTCGGCAGCAATGCCGTGCCTCGCGCCAAGCTCGCGCAAGACCGCTGCGTTCCCACTCCGCCCGGCGCCAAAGGTAAAATCCTCGCCGGTCACGACGCCCACAGCGCCAATCCGCGAGGCGAGCAATTCGCCGACGAAGTCCGCCGCCGTCGTTGCGGCGAGGGCAGCGTCGAACCCGAACACCAGCATCGCGTCGGCGCCGGCCGCGGCAAACATCCGCTCGCGCTGGTCGAGGGTCGTCAGCCGGAATGGCGTCGCATCGGGCTTGAAGAAGCGCACCGGGTGCGGATCGAAGGTCGCCACGATCACTGGACGCCGCTCATGCGCGCCCCGGGCGATAGCGCGCCCGACCACTGCCTGATGGCCAAGATGGAAGCCGTCGAAATTGCCCAGCGCCAGCACGGCACCACGCAAGCTTTCCCCGATCGGCTGGTCGATGGTAAGGCGCTTCATCGCCCTCGCAATTAACGTCAAGAAGTGCCGAGTCCACCCGCTTGACTCACCGACCGCATATCCATAGAGGGCCGTATCCCGTTTTTCGGTCGGCCGGCGGCGCATCCTTGCGCGCGCCTTCTTTCTGTTAACTGGGGCCATCGCTTTGAGATGGGATAGTCGGGTGCCCGCTATTCCGTGGAGCTAGGAGACTTTATTCATGGCACGTATCGCGGGCGTCAATCTGCCCACCAACAAGCGCGTCGTTATCGCGCTCACC
>JALYRC010000056.1 GCA_030855555.1 Pseudomonadota bacterium | reverse complement strand
GGTTGCGTGGTGTGGAGGCGGGCGTCGACTGGACGCCGATGCGCGGCGCCAAAGTCGCCGCAACATTGTTCGCCAACCGGCTTGAGGGCGCGATCGCCAATGTCTCCCTCGGTAGGGGCCCGGGCGTTTTCCCCGGCGTCGGGTTCGTCGCGTCGGGCGGCGTGTATCGCCAGCGCCAGAACGTCGAAGCAATCCGCACCCGTGGGTTGGAGATTGACGCAGACTGGGCGCGTGGTCCGTGGAGCGCTGCGCTAAGCTATGCGCTGACCGATGCGCGCATCGAAGCGACGGACGCGGCGCTTGCCCTCGACGGCAAGCGTCCGGCGCAGGTCGCGCGCCACAGTGCTTCGGCCTCGCTCGGCTGGGAGCGTGGCGGCGTGGCACTCGATGCCACGGCGCGATTTATCGGGCGCCAGTTCGAAGACGACAGCAACAGCCGCGCCCTCCCCGCGGCGCTGACGTTTGACGGCAGCGCGCGTTTCAGAATCTCTCGCCGCCTTGCCCTCGAAGCTCGCGCCGAGAACATCTTCGACAAAAAGGTCATCGCGGCACTCGGCGGCGACGGCACTCGCGAACGCGCGCTGCCACGGACGTTGTGGCTGGGGATGCGCTTCCGTTAGGCCTGTCGCCCCACGGCGACGTTGATTGCCGCTCCGTGACTCCCGCTTGCAAAGAGCGTAGGAGAATATTGCCGCGCAGGGGCGGTGGCTCGTGGGGAAGATATCATGATCAAGAAGCTCATTTGCGCCAGCATGTTAGTGACTTCGTCGGTCCCGGTGCTTGGCCAGGACGTTGTTCGGTCACCGTCGGCAAGCGACAGGGCCCTGTGGCCGCATATGCACCAGTGCACCGTCACTCCGGGCGCCGGCTGGACGGGAAGTGACAATTCTCCGATTCCCAGCATCGGAGTGGTGGTCAAGAAGAACATCGCAAAACGCATGATGAACGCACCGCGCGGGCGGATCGACCTCCAGTTCGCACTCACCCCGCCAGCGACCACCGGGGCCGGCCCGACGGTCAGCGGCTTTGCCATCAATACCAAGGGGACGGGGACCAGTTCGGGACGGGGCGGCGCGGAGTCCGGCGCAAGCGCGACGGTCGCGTGCGCCGCTCACTTCAGGGACGATCCCTATGCCGAAGACGCGGCGCGAGCGGCTGCGGCGGACATGTTCTTGCAGATGCCCCGGAATGCCCGCGCCGCCGGCTGGGCTTGCAGCGTGACGGGTAGCGAGCAGTCACCGCGCTTCGTCTTGACGCTGCTTGTCCCGACCATCCTTGGTCAGGCAGAACGCAATCGGGACCCCGTCAACGGCGTCGGCCGGTCGGAATGGAGTTGGGGGGTGTCCAACAGTGGGACCCGTCGCATGTCGATCGTCCCGCGGGGCGTCAAGATCGCGGGTGCGTCGCAAATCGCCTGCACATCGGCGGTGCCCAATATGAAATCCAATCATGAATTGGCGGTGGAAAAGGTAGAACGGGCTTAGACCGACTAGGCGTGGGCGCCAAGCTGGCGCCGGGCGATGGTCATTGCGGCGGTGATGCAGCCGGCGAACACCAGCCCTTCGAGGCCGCCGCTGACCATCTGGCTGACCGGTCCGAAACCAGTCTCGCCAAACAGGCCACCCATTTCGCCCAGCCGGAGGCGCGATTCGGGGAAGGTTCGGGCAAGCAGATCGAGGCTGCCGCCGAACATGCGCCCGCCGGCCATGGGGATGATGGTCCCGGCGACCGCGCCGGAAAGGCTTGCGGCGGCAATGCCATGCATCCTCGATCGTGACCCCGCGCCCTGCTGGCCGAGCCATGCGCCAAGGCCGATCGCCGCGCCAAACAATGCGCCTTCGGCCGCCCCGGTAATGTCGCCCGGCGAACGGCCAAGCATAAGATTGAAGGCGTCGACCCCAAGCAATTTGGCGAACGCGCCGACGACCAGCCCGCCAATCGCGCCGCCAGCCACGCTCCATGGCCAGCGCCGGTCGGGGGCAAAGCCCGCCGCGGCGATACCAAGGCTGATCCCGACCGCGCCGATCAAGGCGGCAATGATCGCAAGGCAGACGAAGACGAGCAGGATCGACACCGCCCCTACGCCCGGGTCGTTCGGCTGCGAGGCGCCGGCGAACCCGTAGAACAAGCCGAGCAGCAGGCCGGCGATTCCTCCGCCAATCGTGCCTGCCGCGGCGATGAGCAATACCTGGCGAGCGTCATAGGACGGGACAGTC
>JALYRC010000011.1 GCA_030855555.1 Pseudomonadota bacterium | reverse complement strand
ACATCGAGCAGCGTGTCGCCCATCGCCCCACCAACGATCTCGAGACGATCATTGGACTTGGCGAAATCCACTGCGACCTTGGCGGCCGCAACGGGATCGATAGAGGTTGCCAGAGCGGTCGGTCCGGTGAGCATGTCACCGATCGATCCGTACTTCGTGCCCTCTAGCGCGATCAGGGCAAGCCGGTTCTTCGCCACCTTGTACTGGGCGCCGGCGTCGCGCATCTTCAGGCGCAAGTCAGTGGACTGGGCCACTGTCAGGCCGAGATTGCGCGTGATCACCACGACGCTGGTCTCGGAGAAGACGCTCTTCAGCTCGGCAACCAGATCGGCTTTTTGGCTACGATCCATGCCATACTCCTTTTCGGACAGGGCGAGGCCCCGACCGAGGTTCAAACGACCCCGCCGCCGAATGGCGACGAAGTATTGTCCGGGGGGATGGATCGGTGACGAAGCCAAGCCTCGCACGACAGGAGCACAGCGCCTGTCTGATTCATGTCCCCGTCTAGGCCGCGAATTAAGAGGGGAACCCTCAGCGACTGTCTCGGACGAGTGGCCGGCGGCGAACCGCTGGACAAGCGCGCTGATAGAGCGGCGCACGTGGAAGTCAACTGCAGCAGTGGAAACCGCGGCGCTGATGTTCGTTGGCTACGTGGAAGGAAATGGTCATGGCTGGCGGATGGGCGCGGGACGGCGCGGTGCAGGATCAGATCGACGATAGCGTCAAGGATGCCGTCAGCCTGGCGCGGGCGCTTCTGCCCAGCGGCGAGGGCACGGAGGAGTGCGACGAGTGCGGCGACACCATCCCGCCCAAGCGCCGCGCCGCAATAGCCGGGGTGCGGACCTGCGTTGCCTGTCAGTCGGCTCGCGACAGCGCGATCCGGCATTCGGCAATCAACCGCCGCGGGTCCAAGGACAGCCAATTGCGATAGGCAAAAAAAAGGGCCGGAGCATCACCGCTCCAGCCCTGATTTGTCAGCGATTTCGCTCGGCTTAGACGCCGGCGAGCTCGGCGGTGTCGACCTTTACGCCCGGACCCATGCTCGAGCTCATCGCGACCTTCTTGACATATTTGCCCTTGGCGCCGGCCGGCTTCGCCTTGACGATGGCATCGACGAAGGCCTCGAAATTGGCCTTGAGGTCTTCCTGCAGGAAGCTGGCCTTGCCAATGCCCGCGTGGATGATTCCGGCCTTTTCGACGCGGAATTCGACTTGGCCCGACTTGGCGTCGGTCACCGCTTGCGTAACGTTCATTGTCACCGTGCCAAGCTTCGGGTTCGGCATCAGGCCTTTCGGTCCGAGTACCTTGCCGAGACGTCCGACCAGACCCATCATGTCGGGGGTGGCGATAACGCGATCGAAATCGATCTTGCCACCCTGAATCGATTCCATCAGATCCTCAGCGCCAACCACTTCCGCACCGGCGGCCGTTGCTTCATCGGCCTTGGCGCCGCGCGCGAATACGGCGACGCGTACGTCCTTGCCGGTGCCCTTGGGGAGGTTGACGACGCCACGGACCATCTGGTCGGCGTGGCGCGGATCGACGCCAAGCGAGATTGCGATCTCGACGGTCTCGTCGAACTTCGACGTCGCCAGGCTCTTCACGAGCCCGATCGCCTCATCGACGGCGTACATTTTGGTGGCGTCGACCTGATCGGCCTGAGCCTTGTTCTTCTTGGTTTGCTTGGCCATGGTCTTAACCCTCCACTACCTGGAGGCCCATCGCGCGAGCGGAGCCTTCGATGATCTTGGTCGCGGTCTCAAGACTGTTCGCATTGAGATCCTTCATCTTCGCGGTCGCGATTTCGGCAAGCTGCGAGCGCTTGATCGTCCCGGCGCTGATCTTGCCCGGCTCCTTCGAGCCCGACTTGAGCTTGGCAGCCTTCTTGAGCAGGAAGCTCGCAGGCGGGGTCTTGGTGGTGAAGGAGAAGCTGCGGTCGGCGTAGACGGTGATCACGGTCGGGATCGGCATCGCCTTTTCCAACTCCTGCGTGGCAGCGTTGAACTGCTTGCAGAATTCCATGATGTTGACGCCCCGCTGACCAAGCGCCGGCCCGATCGGGGGCGACGGATTGGCAGCGCCCGCTGGCACCTGCAGCTTGATGTAACCGGTAATTTTCTTGGCCATTTTTCTCACTCTGTAGAGGGCGTCGCCTGTGTCAGCACGGCCCGTTCAAGTTTAGCGGTTCAGACGGCAGCAAAAAACTGCCTCCCGCCATGGTTTTCCAATGAATTGGAAGCGAGGGCGCATAACAGAATAAGCCAGGCTTGCAAGGGTAGGAGCCGTGCTTACGGTCCTAAAGTCACTAAAGTCTCCGGGAGCCCTACCAATTCGGGAGGTGAGTTGGCGGGCCGAAATGCCCTTGATGCAACCTATGCGTTTTCGAGGGGTGTAGGACAGCGGTTTTTCGCTTGGCCTTAGGCCGCGGCGTGCGTCGCGAAGAAGGTCAGTCGCGCCTGGCGCCGGTCGCGGTCGGCATGGACGATGCTGAGCCGCGCGCCGTGGGCGAGGGCGAGCGCAGTCACGAGTTGCAGTTCCAGCCGGTCGCGATCGTCATTGGCAGCGCCCACCAGTCCGCGGGAATTGATATCCAAAACGGTGTCGGTGCCGACCTGCTGGGCGACCGCCGACACCTCCGTCCAGGGCGTGACGAAGCGAAGCGGATAAGCAAGGAGAACCATCAATATCTGCTTCATCGCACGCGAGTCAGCCTCGACGCTCAAATTGTCCGGAATGTTGATGGTGACGGGGAACCGGAACGCCGACATCTCTGGCTGGAGTTCCTCGACGACACCGCCGATCAACTCATTCAAGTTGAGCAAATGCTTGTGAAGCTCAAAGGCGCTTGCGCCATGGTCAGCCTGGTTGAGAAGCCCCTCGATCATTGCGAGAAGCCGTTGCCCGCTGGCGTGAATGTTTTCAAACGGAGCCATGGCTTCGTCGATGTCGCGGATCTTCTGCATGCGCATCAATTCGGAGAAACCGAGGATCGCGTTAAGCGGCGTGCGTAGCTCGTGATGAAGCATGGAAACGAAGCGCGCCTTGGCCTGGCTGGCCTCCATCGCGTTGACAGTCGCCTTGAGCACCTGCCTTGAAATCGCGGCGATGAACATGCAGGCGGTAGCCGTCATCAACAGCAAGGCCTGTGTGGGAGTGCTGATCGGCGGCAGTACACCCCAATTGGCAGCGGCGTTGGGCCCAGAAACCGACAGGATGACGATCGGGGTGAGGATCAGGAGTCCGCATGATGCGCCCTTGGCTCGGAAACGGCTGGCCAGCGCAACTGCAAATGGAAGAGGAATGAGAGGCACGGACAACAGGACGTCGGCGGGCAATCCGATCCCGGATAGGTCGGCGATCGGATAGGCCAGCAGCGACGCCGCCAGCAGGGCAAGGGCCATCCACAGGAAAGCGCGCCGTTCCGGGCCATGATCGAACATCGTTCGGGCGACACTTTTTCGCAACGCGACGAGCACGCCCGCGGGGCCCGCTAGTGCCAGGTAGCTGCACGCATGCCCGAGCCACCAGTGGCGCCATGCCAGGGTGGGCTCATCGGCAAGGTCGTACGGCACCTCGATGCCAAGGCTGGGGAAAAGCCATGCGAAGCCAAGGAGCAGGAGCCCGCCGAGCGCGGTCAGGACAAGGACTGCGACCGTGTAAAGGGCGACGAATAGTTGGTCGACCAAACGGGGGAGGAAATAGCCGCGGAGGATCCGAACGAGCACCACCGTCTGAACGATTTCGATGCCCAGCCGAACGGAGGCGAACGCCTGAAACTCTATCTGTTCGTGCCAAAGCAACCCGGCGGTGGCATGGATCAGTATATAGATTGGGGCTTCCGCCCAAGGCCTGACCATTAAGGCGAAGGCCAGTAGGGCTAGCGGCAAGGAGATTAACGAAAAGCTGGTGTCCGGGACGACCGGTGTGAGTGCCTCGCGCGAGAGGATGTAGGCGATGATCGTAAAGCCGCCGACCCACAACCATGGCTGCCCGAACACGGGCAAGGCGGAACCTCGGCTGGTCCTGGTATCTCCGAAGATTGCTCGCAGACTGCTCATGAGTCGTTTTCGCAGCCATGGGTCGCCCATTTAGATTAACCTATTATTAACAGGGAGCCGGCGCGGCAGATCGTTTGGCGTGCGGCTGGAGCACTAGGCAAGGCTGTTTAGCGCAAGGCGGGCCCGAAGACCGGGCCTTAGCCTTCGATGATGACCTTGGTACCGATGCGGGTCATGGCGAACAAACGCTCGGCGAATTTGAGCGGCAGGCGGACGCAGCCGTGGCTGGCGGGATAACCGGGATTTTTGCCGGCGTGGAAGGCGAGCCCCTTGGTATCGTACATCTGCATGAAGGGCATTGGCGCATTGTCATATTTGCGGCTGAAGCCATTGCGCTTCTTGGTCAGCACCGACCAGAAACCAAGCTGGGTTTCCTTGCCTTTCTTGCCGCTCGAAATGGTCGACACGCCAACCAGGCGATCGTCGCGATAGACGTAGAGCAATTGGGTCTTGAGGTCGATCACGACAT
>JALYRC010000179.1 GCA_030855555.1 Pseudomonadota bacterium | reverse complement strand
GGATCAATTTCGCCTTGCTGTTTGGCATCCTCTACGCGCGCCGCCAGTTCCGCATGCCTGGCTGGCTGATCGGGCGAGTCAGCAAGCAATTGATCGCCGCGCTCGCAATGGCGGCTGCGCTTTACGCAATTAAACGCGGGCTGGGCGACATGTTCTTCGGCAGCACAATCGAGAAAATCCTCAGCGTTGGCGCGTTGGTCGGCACCGGCGCTTTGGTCTATTTCGCAGTCGCATGGGTCATCGGGGGCATAGACCGTGAAGCGATTGCAACCCTGCGCCGCCGCGCCAAGCGGACAGAAGTCGAATGACCGATCAGACCATGCGCGTCGTCTCCGGTATTCAGCCGACGGGAGGCCTCCACCTCGGCAATCTGCTTGGCGCCATCCTGCGCTGGGTACGCATGCAGGAGGAAGCGGAGTGCCTCTTCTTCCTTGCCGATCTTCACGCGCTGACCGGAGAGGTTGATCCGGCCCAGCTCCGCGCCAATGTCCGCGAAATGGCAGCGGCGCTGATTGCCAGCGGGATCGACCCGGCCAAGTCGATCCTGTTCGCTCAAAGCGCGGTCCCGGCGCACGCCGAGCTCGCTTGGATTCTCCAGTGCACCGCGCGCATGGGCTGGCTCAACCGCATGACCCAGTTCAAGGACAAGTCCGGCAAGAATAAGGAAGGTGCAAGCGTCGGCCTGTTTACCTATCCTGTGCTCCAGGCCGCGGACGTGCTGATCTACAATGCCACCCACGTCCCCGTCGGCGATGACCAGAAGCAGCATATCGAGCTTGCGCGCGACATTGCCGTCAAGTTCAACAATGACTTCGAGATCGAACTGTTCACTGCTCCCGAGCCGTTCATCGGCGGCGGCACCGCGGCGCGCGTCATGAGCCTTCGCGACGGGTCGATGAAGATGTCCAAGTCAGACCCGTCGGATATGAGCCGCATCAACCTGACCGACGCCGTCGATGCGATTGCCCAGAAAATCCGCAAGGCGCGGACCGATCCCGAGCCCTTGCCCGAAGACCCTGCTTTACTCGCCACTCGTCCCGAAGCGCGCAACCTCGTCGGCGTCCTCGCGGCACTCACCAACGAGACCGAGGCCGCGATTTGCGCCCGCTTTGCCGGCCAGGGCTTCGGTTCATTCAAACCGGCCCTGACCGAAGCACTCATCGGCCTACTTTCACCCATTCGCGCGCGCCTGATCGAACTTCGCCGCGACGAAGCGCAGATCGACGCTGTCCTTGCCGCCGGAGCGGAGCGTGCCGCCGCTCTGGCCGCGCCGACCCTGGCGGGCGCCTATCGCGCCGTCGGGCTCCGGGCCTAAGGACCTCCCGAGTCGGCCAGCCGACCAACTCGCTTCATCGACCATTCAGCACGGTTGATGCACCAACTCCTTATTAATCAGCAATTTCCTCGCTCAAGGGATGAGTTCATGCGTAGTTTCAAGCTTGCCGCGGCGCTTGCGCTCGGCGTTACGGCAGCGGCCTTGTCAGGCTGCGCCACGGGCTTCCCGGCCCAGGTTTCGCGCTATCAGGCAATGCCGGCGCCCCAGGGTCAGAGCTTCATCGTCGTTCCAATGGATGCGCGCCAGGCCGGCGGGCTCGAATTCTCGCGCTACGCAAGCATGGTCGCACAGGGCATGCAGGCGCAGGGCTATGCACCCGCCAACTCGATTAACTCGGCGACCATGGTGGTTCGCCTTGGCTATGGCGTCGACGAGGGCTCCGTGCGCTATGACCGCGACCCGTTTGGCTATGGCGGCTACCCTGGCTACGGTTACGGCGGGTACGGTGGCTATGGCGGTGGTTACGGATATCGTGGCGGCTACCGTGGCGTTTATACCCGGCCTTATTATTCGCGGTGGGGCCATTACGGCGCCCGTTCGCCATTCTATTATGGCTGGGACAGCCCGTTCGGCTCACCCTATGGATACGGTGGCGGCATCTCGAGCTACACTGTCTATCGCAGCCATCTGAACATGGATATTCGTCGCAAGGGCGACAATGCGTCATTGTTCGAAGGTCGTGCTCAGGCGCGTTCGCACAACGACAATCTCGCCGTGCTTGTGCCGAACCTTGTCGAAGCAATGTTCACCGGCTTCCCCGGGCGCTCGGGCGAAACGGTCCGCATCACCGTCGCCCCACCGCCGCGCGGACAGCGCTACTAAAAAGCAGCGCAGCGACCAGCAAAAAGGCCCGTCCGGAGCGATCCGGGCGGGCTTTTCTTGATATCAGCCTTCGAGCTGGCGGGTGAGCAAGCGGATATCGGCGTCGAGCTCTGAATCGCTCGCGCGCAGCCGCTCGATCTGCTTGACCGCGTGGATCACCGTCGTGTGATCGCGGCCGCCGAATCGGCGCCCGATGTCGGGCAGCGACTTGGGGGTCAATTGCTTCGACAGATACATTGCCACCTGCCGCGGACGGGCGACTTCGCGCGCGCGCCGCGCCGAGGTCATCTCGGCCTTGCGGATGCGATAATGCTCGGCAACCTGGGTCTGGATCTCGTCGATCGAGATGCGCCGCTGGTTCGCGCGCAGCACATTGGCGAGCACTTCCTCGACGAACGTCACGTCGATCGTGCGCCCGGTCATCATTGCATAAGCGGCGATGCGGTTCAGCGCGCCTTCGAGCTCGCGGATCGAACTGGTCAGCCGGCGGGCGAGAAACTCCACCACCGGGCGCGACATTTCGACGCCGGGAAGGAC
>JALYRC010000118.1 GCA_030855555.1 Pseudomonadota bacterium | reverse complement strand
ACATCTCAAGCCCGGGGAGGCGTACGTCGAGACTTGGGCGGTCGGCGAGGTAAGTGCCGCGCCCGACCAGGATCATGTCGCTGCGGGCGCGCTCGAGGTGGACATGGGCGCGCGCATCCTCGCCGGTGATCCACTTCGATTCGCCCGACGGGAGCGCAATCTTTCCGTCGATCGACAGTGCCAGCTTCAGCGTGATGCGCGGACGTCCGGTGGCCATGCGCGTGAGGAAGCCCGACAGGCTGTCGCGTGCGGCATTATCGTCGAGCAAGATGACTTCGATACCGGCGGAGCGGAGTTGCTCGACGCCCTTGCCGGCGGTGCGCGGATCGGGATCGATGACTCCGATGACGACGCGCTTTATGCCGGCCGCGGGGATCAGTGCCGCGCAGGTCGGGCCGCGTTCGCTGGCGTGGGCGCAAGGTTCAAGCGTGGTGTAGAGCGTTGCGCCTTGGGCCGCCGCTTCGGCCGCCGAAAGGGCGACGGCCTCGGCATGCGGGCGGCCGCCGGGGGCGGTGGCGCCGCTGGCAATGATTTGGCCGTCATGGACGACGGCGCAGCCGACATTGGGATTGGGGGCAGTTCGACCGCGCGCCGCCTCGCCGAGCCGGGCGGCTTCGGCGATCCAGTGCGAATCACTCAATGTTGAACCGCTTCTGGAGTTCCTGGAACTGGCGCTTCTTCTCCTCGCGGAACGCCTTGCGCTCGGCACTGTCCTGTTTCTGCGCAGCGATGATGTCGGCATCGGTGCGGGTCGGGGCGTAAAGCTCGACATAGGTCACCCGCGGCGGCGGAGCGGTGTTGATCTTCGCATCGACGAAGAAAATGATCATGATGATCGTGGTAACCAGCACTGCAAGCGTAAGCCCGAGGATGCGGTCGCGCTTGCTGTCACCACCGATGGCGGCGGCGAAATCGCTCATCGCGGCGCGCGGATTGACCATAGGGGGAAGGACCGACATCGCTACAAGATAGGGTGGGGCTGGGGATATCGCCAGCCCCGCCGTTGCTTACTCCTCGAGCGTAAAGGTCAGCGTGACGACGATCGTCGAAGCAATCGCCGTGCCGCCCTCGGTTGCGGGCTGATAGCGCCAGTGGCGAACGATGTGACGCCGTGCCGCCTCCAGGAAGGCGTTATCGGCGGCGCCAACCGGCGTGACCGAAGTGACCCGTCCATTCGTATCGATGGCGAGCGACAAGCGCAACTTAGCTTCCTCGCCAAGGCTTTGCTTAGAGGCCGGATAAGGCGGGCGAATTCGATCGGCCGGGGTGATGAAGCGGGCTGCCTTTCGAACGACTGCCGGAACCGGTCGCGGCTCGGGAATGATCAGCGGCTGCGGCTCGACTGCATTGCCGATCACCGGATCGAAGGTCGTGACCGCGGGGCCCTCGGCAACACGATCGGCAGCCGGGCCGGGGGTGGGAATGATTACTGGCGGACGGTCGATGGTGGATTGCTGGCTTTGCCGCGGCTGGGCCGGGTCCATCGTTGGCGGTGGTGGGGGCGGCGGTGGCTTGACGGGATCGATGAAGATCACGTCGGGCGGGTCCGCCTTGGGGTTGCTGACATATTCGCTGCGCGCGGTGAGCACGAGGGCGATTGCAACGACGTGGCCGGCGGCGACGAGGACGAGGGTGCGGGGGGAGCCGGAGCGGGCGGCGGGACGAGGGGCATAAGCGAGCATGACAAGCCTCCTTCTGAGGCTGCGATGTTACATCATTACATTAAAGCTGCAAGCGTTAATTTAACGGGTGAGAGCGGTTCTTAACTGGCTGCGGCACGCAGTCGGGCGATGGCGGGGTCGCGGCCGATGATCGGCAGCAGCGCGGCCATTTCCGGGCCTGAATCCTGGCCGGTGAGTGCGAGGCGAAGCGGGTGAAACAGGCCGCGACCCTTGCGTCCGCTGCTCGCCTTGAGTGCATCGACCAATTGACGCCATGGTTCGGCCGTCCAGTCGATCTCTCCGGCAATATCGGCGGCCTGCGCGAGGAGCGGCTTGTCGTCTGGCACGACTTCGGGGACCGCAATCTCGCCGTGAAGCACGTCCAGCCAAGGGGTCACTTCCCCGAGATGCGCGACATTGCCGCGCAGTGCTGCCCAGTCGGCTTCGCTGGTCCCGGGCGGTAGTCGGTCGGCGACGTCGGCATAGTCGGTCAGATGGAGCAGTTTGGCATTGAGCTGCTCGACCTCGGCAAGGTCGAAATGGGCCGGGGCGCGGCCGAAGGTGGCAAAGTCGAAGCCCTCGGCAAGTGCGGCGAGGCTGGATTTTGCCTCGACCGGCTGCGAAGTACCGAGGCGGGCGAGTAGGGACAGCAAGGCAAGTGGCTCGATCCCCGCCTCGCGCATTCCATCGACTCCGGTCGAGCCGAGCCGCTTGGACAATTTTCCTTCGCTCGCGACCAGCAGTGCCTCATGCGCGAAGTGCGGGTTGTCGGCGCCGAGCGCTTCGAACATCTGGATCTGCGTCGCGCTGTTCGACACGTGATCCTCGCCGCGGACGATGTGGGTAATGCCAAGATCGATGTCGTCGATCACGCTTGGCAAAAGGTAAAGCCAGCTGCCGTCGGCGCGGCGAACGACCGGGTCGCTGATTAAGGCGGGGTCGAATTTTTGATGACCGCGGATAAGATCGTCCCATTCGATCGGCGCGTCATGGCCAAGCCGGAAGCGCCAGTGCGGGGCGACTCCCTCGGGCACCGCAGCATCCGGGGCCTTGCGCTCATAGACCGGGGGAAGTCCGCGCCCGAGCAGGACCTTGCGGCGCACGTCGAGCTCCTCGGGGGATTCGAAACAGGCATAAACCCGGCCTGCCGCTTTGAGCCGGTCGAACTCGCGTTGGTACAAGGCGAAGCGTTCTGACTGGCGAACGGTGATGTCGGGCGCGAGGCCAAGCCAGGCGAGATCGGCCTGGATTGCCTCGACGAATGCTTCCTCCGAGCGCTCGGCATCGGTGTCGTCGATCCTGAGGACGAATTTGCCCGCGTTGGCGAGAGCGAATAATGCGTTGTGCAGCGCCGCGCGAATATTGCCGACGTGAAGGCGGCCAGTCGGCGACGGCGCGAAGCGAGTGGTGACGGTCATAATTTTCCCGTGTGGAACGCATTGGTGATTGGGTAGCGGCGATCGCGGCCGAAATTTCGCGGCCCGATCTTGACCCCCGGCGGGGCCTGGCGGCGCTTATATTCGGCGCGCAGCAGCTTGCGCTCGATGTCGGCGACAAGGGATTCCCCGGCGCCGGTTGTGCGCGCTGCCTCGGCCACCGATTGTTCCTGCTCGATCAATGCGTGAAGGATGCGGTCGAGTAAGGCATAGGGCGGCAAGCTGTCCTCGTCCTTCTGGTCATGGCGAAGTTCGGCGGTTGGCGGCTTGTCGATGATTCGTTGCGGCATGACCGGCCCGTCCGGCCCAAGCGCGCCCTCGGGCCGGCGCGAGTTGCGCCACCGCGACAAAGCGAAGACGGTCGACTTATAGGCGTCCTTGAGAACCGAATAGCCGCCCGCCATGTCGCCGTAGAGCGTTGCATAGCCGACCGACATTTCGCTCTTGTTGCCGGTCGTAAGCAGCATGTGGCCGTGGCGGTTGCTAAGCGCCATCAGCGTCACCATCCTCAGGCGCGCCTGGATATTCTCGGCGGCAAGGCCGTCGATCCCGGGGAGCATTTCACCAAGCGCTGCGATCCCGGGCGCGATCGATATGACGTCATGGCGAACCCCAAGCAGGGTGGCGGCGGCCTGCGCATCGTCGAGGCTGTGCTGCGAGGTATATTCGGACGGCATCATTACGCACCACACTTTGTCGGCACCAAGCGCATCGACCGCGATTGCAGCGGACAAGGCGCTGTCGATGCCGCCCGACATGCCGAGGATGACGCCGGGGAAGCCATTGCCGGCGACATAGTCGCGCAGGCCGACCATCATCGCGTGATAAATGTCCTGCGGATAGGGATCGAGCGCGGCGATGGCGCGCGTCTCGCAGCGCCAGCCGTTGGCATCTTTTTCCCAATCGGTGACGAGCAGAGATTCGGCCCAGTCGACCATCTGGACGACCAGCTGTCCGTCATCGTTGACGACGAAACTTGCGCCGTCGAACACGATTTCGTCCTGCCCGCCGACGCGGTTGAGGAAAGCGAGCGGCAAGCCGGTCTCGGTCGCCCGGGCACGAACGGTCACGAGGCGGCGGTCGTCCTTGTCAAACTCGAACGGGCTGCCGTTGGGAACGAGCAGCAGGTCGGCCCCGGCCTCGCCAAGCGCGGCGCAGACCCGCTGGAGCCAGATGTCCTCGCAGATCGGGACCCCCAATTTCACCCCGCGCCATATGATCGGCTGCGGCAGCGGGCCCGAGGCGAAGATGCGCTTTTCATCGAAGGTGCCGTAATTGGGCAGCTCATGCTTGAGCGTTTGGCCAACGACCCTGCCGCCTTCGGCAAGCACCATTGCGTTGTAGACCGCGCCATCGGCCGACCATAACGTCCCGAACAGCAAGGCCGGGCCGCCGTCGGCTGTGGCATCGACCAGCCGCTCGCTTGCCTGCATCGTGCGGCGGACGAACTCGGGCTTGAGCACCAGATCCTCGACCGGATAGCCGATCAGCTGCAGTTCCGGGGTGACGACGAGATCGGCGCCTTGCCGCTTTGCCTCGGCGCGTATGGCGAGAATTGCTGCCGCATTTCCGACAAGGTCGCCGACGCGCTGGTTCATCTGCGCCAATGCAATGCGAAGGCTGGGCTGTTTGCTCGGGCTTGTAGGCTTCTGGGTCACGCCTGCGGGCTTATGCGCGGCGCGCACCCGCCGCAACCTTGCCCTTTGGCGCTGCGCCTGTCTAAGGCGTGGCGACGCGATACGGGGACCTCATCATGAAATTGCTCGCCGCTAATTCGAACCTGCCGCTGGCGCGAGCGATCGCCGACTATCTCGACACTCCCCTGACCAAGGTCAGCGTGCGGCGGTTCGCCGATGAGGAAGTGTTCGTCGAAGTGCATGAGAATGTCCGCGGCGAGGACGTGTTCGTCATCCAGTCGACCAGCTTCCCGACCAACGACAATCTGATGGAGCTTTTGATCTGCATCGATGCGCTGAAACGCGCGTCGGCCAAGCGGATTACGGCCGTCATTCCTTACTTCGGCTATGCCCGGCAGGACCGCAAACCCGGCCCGCGGACGCCGATTTCGGCCAAGCTGGTCGCCAACATCATTACCACCGCTGGCGCCGACCGCGTGCTGACGATGGATCTCCACGCCGGGCAGATCCAGGGTTTCTTCGACATACCGACCGACAATCTGTGGGCCGCGCCAGTGATGGCGGCGGACATACAGGCGCGCTATTCGGGCAAGAATCTGATGGTCGTATCCCCTGACGTGGGCGGCGTGGTGCGCGCACGCAGCCTTGCCAAGCGCCTCGACAATGCCCCGCTGGCAATCGTCGACAAGCGCCGCGAGCGGGCCGGCGAAAGCGAAGTGATGAACATCATCGGCGAGGTCGAGGGGCATTGCTGCATCCTGATCGACGATATCGTGGATTCGGGCGGGACATTATGCAACGCCGCTGCTGCGTTGCGCGACCAGGGCGCGACCGACGTGATGGCGTATAGCAGCCACGGCGTGCTGTCGGGCGCGGCCGAAGCGCGGATCAACGCCAGCGTGCTGAGTGAATTGGTGGTGACCGACACAATCTATCGCGAAGGCCCGACCGACGGCGGCAAGATCCGCCGCCTGACCATCGCGCCACTGTTCGGCGAGGCGATCCACCGCATTGCCGATGAAAGCAGCGTGTCGAGCCTGTTCGACTAGGCCGCCGCCGTGCGGGTACTAATCCTTGGCGCCTATGGTTTTATCGGCAGCGCAATCGCGCGCGACCTGTCCGCCCGCGGCCATGACGTCACGGGGCTGGGACGGGACAAGGCGTATGGGCAGCGGATATTGCCCGACCGGTCGCCCCAGAATTGGTCGGCGAGGGGCATTTTTTCGGTCGCGCCAGCTTCGAGCGCGCGGTTCCACATCGCGTCGGCGTCGGCCACCTGGAGGTGGATCGTGACGCTTCCTGGCGAGGTTGCCGCGCTGCCATATTCGGGGAAGTCGTCGTTAAGCATTAAATGCCCGCCGTTGATCAGCAAATGAGCGTGCATGATACGCTTGCTCTCGTCGGCGAGGTGCGGCGGCATTGCCTCCTGTCCGCCGAATGCCGCCTTGTAAAAAGCAATGGCATCGGCGGCGCGATTGTCGCGAATGGTGAGGTGGACGGTGAGGCCGCCCGTGGGGCCCTGATTTTCGTTGCGCTCCATGACGACTCGCTCCCTTGCCTTGTGACGAGGCTCCGCTTATAGGCGCGGCGCTTTCCAGATCATTGGAAAAACGAATCGCCCGGCCAGTCAGGGCTGCCGTGGCGGTTCTTAACGTCGTCCCCCGGGGAAACCCGTGCGGGATCACAAAGGAGACGAAAATGCCCAAGCTCAAGACCAAGAGCGGCGTGAAAAAGCGCTTCAAGCTCACGGCAAGTGGCCTGCTCAAGCACGGCGTCGCTGGAAAGCGCCACCGGCTGATGAGCCACAATTCGAAATATATCCGCCAGAACCGCGGCACCGAAGTGCTTGCGCAGGCCGACACGGCTCGCGTCAAGCTCTGGGCCCCCTACGGCCTCAACTAGGAGTAGCGGAACATGGCAAGAGTCAAACGCGGCGTTACTACGCGCGCCAAGCACAAGCGGATTTTGGAGCAAGCGAAGGGCTATTATGGCCGTCGCAAGAACACCATCCGCATCGCCCGCCAGGCCGTCGAAAAGGCCG
>JALYRC010000058.1 GCA_030855555.1 Pseudomonadota bacterium | reverse complement strand
CGCTCAACCAACATCGCCACCCGCCTGACACACCGCCTGTTCGGTGCCCCGCTCCTCCGCAACTCGATCCGCGGCGAGTATATCGAGGAGATGGTGGCAATGGCGCTGGAGCCTGAGTGGGCGCTGTGCGCGGGGGATTGGGGGGCTTGCGACTTGATGCAGGTCGGCGGGCCGCTTCGCATCCAGGTCAAGCAATCGGCGGCGCGGCAAAGCTGGCATGACGACAACAGCCCGCCACCCCGCCCGACTTTCTCGATCGCGCACAAGACCGGCCGTTACGAAGGCGCGGCGTGGATCGCCGAGCGCGGACGCAACGCGGAAATCTTCATTTTCGGATGGCACCCCGTCACTGACTCGACCGCCGACCACCGCGACCCCGACCAATGGTTATTCTACGTGATCCCCGAGATTGCATTGCCGCCCCAGAAATCGATCTCGCTTTCGGTATTGAAGAGACTGGCAGCGCCGGTCACCCTCACCCATCTGCGGGCCGAGGTGGCGCGAGCAGGAGGCATCTGACCCGTGCAGCCTCGCCAACTCCGCCCTAAGTGCTGAGGCCGTCACGGAGTAAATCCGTGAGCCTGCCCCGGCGAAGGCCGGGGTCGATCCTGTCCGCTTTGCGGCAGGTCGGCCGGGCTTTGGCAATCTCTTCGCGCTGGCTCCCGCCCTGTGCGCGATCAGTGCCCCGCACTGACCGTGCTCGCACGTGCTCTGCAAACGCTCACCTGCGCTCAGTGCCTGCGCCTAAACGCTTTCTTCGAAGTAGATGGTGTATTGGCTGGGGGACCAGTCGCTGCCCTTGCTGAAGCCGATCACGATGACGAACAGTGCAAGCGCGATGGCGACGATGCCGATGGCGGCATTGCGCGTCTCCTGGTCCTTTACTTCGGCGGCGGTGACCACTTTTACCGGCGGCGGCGGATCGCGGCGGATGCGCGACCCGCGCACCGGCGGCGCGGCGAGGTCGACGGCTCGCTTATTGGTCTGGAACGGATTGGCCATGCCGCCGATGGTAGCGCAAAGCCGTTACCGCGCGGTTAGCGCCGGGGTCAGAAGAGAGCCAACCCTGCGGTTCCAATCAGGGGGCGAAACGCCGACGATCAGTGCGGCAAATCAGGGACCGGCACACCCAACATCAGGGCCGATTACCATCCGCAACGGCTCCGCCATTAACCTGTCACAAGGATCTATGCGGATATTATCCTGTTGAGATAGGGGGGGATTCGAAACCAGCGCATAAGGAGGTTGCGACATGTTGCTTGATACGCCGACCGCCAGCCGCCTCGTCGATGAAGCCGTCCTTGCCGTCACGTCCGCGTCCGACAGCTTCTGCGAAATTCTCGATGGGCTTCCCGCGCCCATCTATGTGACCGATAGCGAAGGCACGATCACTTACTTCAACAATGCCTGCGTCGAGCTTGCCGGACGTACCCCGGAATGCGGGCGCGACAAATGGTGCGTGACGTGGAAAATATTCACCACCGACGGCGAATTCCTTCCCCACGACCAATGCCCGATGGCGGTCGCGATCCGCGAAAAGCGCGCCATCCGCAATGTCGAGGCGGTCGCCCAGCGCCCCGACGGGTCCACGGTCAACTTCGCCCCCTTCCCGACGCCTTACTATGACGTCGACGGCAATATGGCAGGCGCGGTGAATCTATTGCTCGACATCAGCCACCACCGCGGCCCCGACTATTTGCGCGATCAAGCGGAAAAATGCCGCCGCCTGGCGCGCTCCGTGACCGACGTCGCCGCAGCCGAAACGCTTAACGTGATGGCGGCAAAATATGACAGTCAGGCCCTGAGGCTCTCGCGCCCGGCAAACTGATCGCCTGGCATATGCCAGACCTGGTTACGGCTTGCGTCAGAACGAACCTCGTCAGCCGCCACCGCGGTGCCGCCGATCTCGCCCGGCAGCGTGCCGCCGTTTCGCCCGAACGGCGCCGCCATTAACCGTCAAAAGGAACTTTGCGGACACCCTCATTTGTGATAATGACTTCGAATGCAAAGGTGAAAGGAAGGTGCGAGATGCTGCTTGATGCGCCGGCCGCCGGACGCCTTGTCGATCAAGCCGCCATGGCGCTCTCTTCCGCCCCCGACACCCTCTTCGAAGTGCTCGGTGGACTGCCCGCGCCGACCTACGCGATTGACTGCGAAGGCACGATTACTTACTTCAACCATGCGTGCATCGAACTTGCCGGACGCACGCCCGTTTGCGGGCGCGACAAATGGTGCGTGACTTGGAAGGTCTATACGACCGACGGTGAATTCGTCCCGCACGATCAATGCCCGATGGCGGTCGCCATCCGCGAGAAGCGCGCCATTCGTAATGTCGAAGCGGTCGCCCGGCGGCCTGACGGATCGACCGTCTATTTGGTACCATTCCCGACGCCTTATTATGACGCCGACGGCAATCTGGCCGGTGCGATCAACCTGTTGCTCGATATCAGCCGCCACCGCGGCCCCGACTATTTGCACGCTCAGGCCGACAAATGCCGCCGCCTGGCACGATCCATCGCTAATTGCACGGCCGCCGAAAAGCTTGACCTGATGGCAACCAATTATGACACCCAGGCCACGAAGCTGACGCGCGCCGCACGCTGATCGGCCAGCGCCGGGCCTGATTGCGCCCGCCAGCGCAAACCCCTTTCGCCGCCCCGGCGCCGCCCCTCGACCTTTGCCCATTCCGACAGATGCAAGAAATCACTGTCCTACACAACCAAAAGGGTTCAAGCATCCTTTCCTTTGAACCAGGGAGGCAGTGATGGCGGCACGTCCGGGGCGCGATATGACGATTGAGGAATTCAACGCGTGGAGCGCGGCGCGAACCAAATATATGGAAGTGCGCGCGTCGGCGGACGAATGCGGCGGTCCGATGCTGTCTTTGGTCAGTGAGCCCGATCAGCAGGACGCATGGCCGACCGACCTGCTTGCACCTGCCGCCCCCGACCCCGACTCTCGCGCGCCGGATCCCGACTCGACCACCGCGTCCGCGCCGGCCATCGCGGCCATGCCATTCGAC
>JALYRC010000045.1 GCA_030855555.1 Pseudomonadota bacterium | reverse complement strand
CGGTGGCGCGGTCCGGGAATTGTTGAACAAGCAGATTGGACTATGACATGAGCAAGCGTTCCAGCGCAAAGTATAAACTCGACCGCCGCATGGGCGAAAACGTCTTCGGACGTCCCAAGAGCCCGGTCAACAAGCGTGAATATGGCCCCGGCCAGCACGGTCAGCGCCGCAAGTCGAAGGTTTCCGACTTCGGCATCCAGCTGCGCGCCAAGCAGAAGCTCAAGGGCTATTACGGCGACGTAACCGAAAAGCAGTTTCGCCAGACCTTCCAGCAGGCCGAACGGATGAAGGGCGACGCGTCGCAGAACCTCATCGGCCTGCTTGAGCGCCGCCTCGACATGATCGTCTATCGCGCCAAGTTCGCGCCGACGATCTGGGCCGCTCGGCAGATGGTTTCGCACGGTCACATCTTCGTCAATGGCGTGAAGTGCAACATCGCCTCGCGCCGCGTGGATGTCGGCAGCGAAATCACGCTGGGCAAGAAGGCGCAGGAAATGGCGCTCGTCATGGAAGCGCAGAGCCTCGCCGAGCGCGACATCCCCGATTATGTCGTTCCGGACGGCACCGCCAAGGCGACCTTCACGCGCGTTCCCACGCTCGACGAGGTGCCTTATCCGGTGAAGATGGAACCGAACCTGGTCGTCGAATTCTATTCGCGCTAATCCGCGCAACGAGCGACAAGAAAAAAGGGCGGTCCTCATACGAGGGCCGCCCTTTTTCTCATGCGCTAATGGCCGATCGTGCGTTCAAGCAATTCACCGATTTTCGTGAGCATCTCGACACGCGCATCGCTATCCTCAAGCTGGTGGTCGAGTCCTTTGTAGCGCAGCAGCGTGACGGGCTTGCCAACGGACGACAGCGCGCTTTGCATCTTCAAGCTGTGTTCGATGCCAACGTTGGAATCGAGGTCGCCATGGACCAGCAGTACGGGCACCTTGATGGCGGCCGCGTTGCGCAGCGGCGAGCCGCTGCGGACATTGTTGCCCGAACCAACGAAGTCCTTGACCAAGTCGCTGTTGGTGAAGCCCGTCGATTCCCGCTTGAGCAAGGCAAGGTCCGTCACCGGAGCGATTGCCACGACCGACTTGAACAGGTCGGGTTCGATCGCGGCTGACTGAAGCGCGGCATAGCCACCATAGGACCAGCCGGCGATCGCCACGCGACGCTTGTCGGCGATGCCCTCCTTGACCAAATAGCGCGCCGCGTCGCCGACATCGGACATCGAGATGGACCAATTGCGAAAGCCGTTCTCGTTGAGAAAGTCGTCACCGTAACCAGCCGAGCCGCGATAGTTGGGCTGAATCACGACATAGCCGCGCGCGGCGAGGAATTGCGCGAGCCAGTCGAAGCCCCATTCGTCGCGCGCGCTTGGACCGCCGTGGGGCAAGACCACCGCCGGCATGTTCTTGCCGCTGCTGCCTGCCGGCACGGTCATGTAAGCGGGGATCGATGCCCCATCGCGCGCGGTGTATTGAACCGACGTGACCGGGCTGAGCGTCTTGCCGTCGAGCTGCGGCCGCACGCTGACCAGTGGGCTCATTTCCTTGGTCTTGCGGTCGAGCCGGTAATAAGTGCCCGGCGCGGTATCTGACCCGGCAAAGACCAGCAGCTTCGACCCGTCAGCGCTGGCCCCGGTGAAGTTGATGATCGGTAGCTTAGGCAAAGCGCGACCAAGCGAGACGGAGAGCTGCTGAAACTCGGGGTCGAAATAGACCGTTCGGCGGCGCTCGTCCGCATATGTGTAACCGATCACCCGCTGGCCACGACCGATGCGGATGACACCGTCAATGTCGACCGCCGGGTTCTTGGCGATCAGCGTTGTACCCGCCGTCCCGTCGAGGGCCATCCGGTAGAGGGCGTCTCGGCCGTTGAGCTTCTTCAGGAAGAATAATGTGTTGGTTTGGGCCTCAATCGCCAACGGATAGAGGCCGCTGCCATCCCGCGAACTATATTGGCCCAGCGGTCTCCAATCGTTCGATCCGGCCTGGCGAAACGTGTAGTGGGTAGTGCCGGTCAGCATGCCGTTGCTGTCGGCCTCTTCCCTGCTCCGGATGCGCACTCCGCCGCGCCCATCGGTCATGTATCCACTAATAAGGCGGTTAGGCGGTTCGACGACTGACGATTTCATCGTCGCAAGATCAATACGGTCGACGCCCATACCTTCTTTGGTGCGGGAGATGAGGGATCCTATGCGGCCCTGTTCCGGTACATAGCTACGCGCCATCAGGACCGAGCCGCTGCCATCGGCCGACCAGTCGAGGATAGCCCCGTCGAACTGGCGCAGCCCGGCGTCGTAATCGCTTGCGCGCTGACCGAGCGGCTTAAGGCCTTTGCCGTCAATGCCGACCGTCATCAAACGGCTGAAGCCGACGAGTTGACCGTCCCCTGGGACGTTGGCGCTATATTGGCAGACGAGCTGCTTATCGCTGGCGAACTTGCACCAATTAAGCGATTCGGGGTTGCCCGCGGACCCGATCACGGTGTTGGCGGCACCGGTTTGGAGGTCAAAGACCTTAGCAATAGTCGATCCTGCCGGCCCCGCGACCAGCATCACCACCTTGCTTCCGGACGGCGAAAGCGCGACTTGACTGACGGCTTCGCGCGCCCCGAGCATTTTAGCATCGTCGGCCAGCAGCGCAGGCGCGGCAAGTGCGCCGCTGCCTAGGATGAGCGCTCCGATGGCAACCCCAATTTTCAACCGCAACCTTCATACCCCCCAAAGCGTATCCCTTGGGCACCCTGCCATGCACGGATAATTTAGCAAGCGCACAAGCCTTGGCGTGACACGTCGCCATTGCTAGGGCGCGCCATGCAGTCAACTCCCCTCCCCGAATGGGCCCCGCACGAAGCCGTATGGATCGGCTTCCCCTCCGACGAGGAGTTGTGGGAGGATACTTTGGTCCCGGCGCAGTTCGAGGTGGTTGCGTTCGCCAAAGCGATCCATGCCGATGGCGCCGGCGAGGCAGTGTGGCTCGTCGCAAACGATGAGATGGCGGCCGCCAAGGCGCGCGCGCTTGCTCCTTTTGCGAGCGTAGTGGTCGAACGGTTCGGCGACATCTGGCTACGGGACACGGGGGCGATCGTAACCGGCAGCGGCGCGGATCGCCGTGCCCAGGGCTTTCGCTTCAACGGGTGGGGCGAGAAATATGACCTTGCCGGGGATGAAAGCATTGGCGAGCGCCTCGCCGCGGCTGCTGGCTTCCCCTTCACCAAAGCGGATTGGGTGCTCGAGGGAGGTGCGATCGATGGCGACGGGACGGGCGTGTTCCTGACGACCGAACAATGCCTGCTCAATCCCAACCGAAACCCGGGCTTCGACAAGGAAGAAGTCGAGGCACGGCTCAAGCGCAACCTTGGGGCGACGAAAGTGGTGTGGCTTGGTGACGGGCTGATCAACGATCATACCGACGGCCATGTCGACAATCTGGCGCGGTTCGTTGCACCGGGGCGGGTTGCCATTCCCGAAGCGGTCGAGGGCGATCCCAATGCTTCGGCCTATGCCGATGCCGCCGAAGCGCTGCTCGATGCCGACCTGGAGGTTGTGGCGATACCCTCCCCCGGCCCGGTCGAGGAAGACGGGGACCTGATCCCTGCGAGCTACATGAACTTCTACATTGGCAATGCCGTCGTGGTAGTCCCGCAATATGGCACCCCCAATGACGTTGCCGCGCTCGAGGCGATCCAGGACTTCTTCCCTGACCGCAAGGCCATCGGACTGCGCGCCGACCATGTGCTTACCGGCGGGGGAAGCTTCCACTGCATTAGCCAGCAAGTGCCGCTCTGAGCTAAAGGACTGTCATGACCAGGATCACCGTCGCCGCCCTGCAGCTCGCTTTCACCGACGATCGCGAAGAGAATATCGCCAACGTCTCCGAGCTCGTCCGCGACGCCGCCGGCAAGGGCGCGCAAGTGGTGCTGCCGCCTGAACTATTCGAAGGCCCCTATTTTTGCCGGGTCGAGGATGAGGATGAATTCGCAACCGCCAGGACGACCGCCGAACATCCGTCGGTGCGCGCGATGCAAAGCCTCGCGGCGGAGCTGAAGATCTGGATTCCGACAAGCTACTTCGAGCTCGACGGCCAACATCATTACAACAGCCTGGCAATGATCACGCCCGACGGCGCCGTGTCTGGCGTGTACCGAAAGAGCCACATTCCCGACGGCCCCGGCTACGAGGAAAAATTCTACTTCCGCCCAGGAAATACCGGTTTCAAAGTGTGGCCGGGCCCTGGCGAGACAGCCGACACGACGCTTGGCGTTGGGATCTGCTGGGACCAATGGTATCCAGAAGTTGCCCGATCGATGATGCTGATGGGCGCGCAAATCCTGTTCTACCCGACCGCGATCGGCACTGAGCCGCACGATCCTGAGCTCGACACGTCGCGGCTGTGGCGCCGCGCGATGATTGGGCATGCCGTGAGCAACGTCGTCCCGATCGTTGCTGCTAATCGCATCGGCAGCGAAGGCGGCCAGCGTTTCTACGGCCACAGCTTCATCTGCGACGAGCGTGGCGACATCCAGGCCGAGTTTGGCGCCACGGAGACTGGCGTGCTGGTGGCCGAACTGGACCTTGCCGCGGCCCGGAAACATCGCGCGGCGTTTGGCTTCTTCCGCGACCGGCGGCCTGAACTTTACGGACGGCTGACGCAGGACGTGTGACTTAAGCGCGCGCGGTACCGTTTCGTCTCTTCAGGCCCGCCACCCCGCTACTGCCTGTTTGAACACCGTCTCGAACATCGCCGCGTCGAGGCGCTTCGTGTTCTGGTTGTAGCGGCTGCAATGGTAGCTATCGATCAGCCGAAGTCCCGGCTTAAGGTCATGCGTCGCGCCATGTGCGAATTTGGCGCGTGCCAGCGGGATGCCGAAGCTGCGACACAGGCTGTCATGGGCGACCTTGCCGAGCGCAATGAAGGTGGTGAGCTTCGGCAGGCTTGCGATCGCTTCCATCAGGAACGGGCGGCAAGTGGCTTCCTCGGCGGGCAGCGTCTTGTTTTGCGGCGGAAGGCATTTCACCGCATTGAGAATGATCGCTCCGTTCAAGCGCATTCCGTCGTCACGGCGCTGGTCATAATCGCCTTCGCTCAGTCCGAACTTGGCCAGCGTCGCGTAAAGCAGGTCCCCGGCATAGTCACCGGTGAACGGGCGACCGGTGCGGTTAGCGCCATGCTTGCCGGGCGCCAGCCCGATGATTGCAAGCCATGCCTGGGGGTCGCCGAATGCCGGCACAGGGGCGTTCCACCAGTCCGGGTGCTCGATGCGGCACTCTTGTCGGAAGGCGACGAGTCGCGGACACAAGGGGCAATCGCGCGGTGCTTCGGCTTTGGGGAGCGGTGAGAGATCGGCGGGCGACAGCATTCACGCCTCCTACCCGTTCGCCCCGAGCGTGTCGAAGGACTGTTCTTCTTCTCTCCGGCGCGTAAGGGCGGTCCTTCAACAAGCTCAGGACGAACGGATTTTCTTGGCCCAAGCGTCACACCTTTACGCAATTGCTATTGGCTCGAACCGGCGGCACGTCCGCCACGGCGCCCCGACTGGCGTGATTGCAGCGGCGATGGCGGAACTCGATCATGCCTTCCAACTCTTCGCCGCGTCCCCGATAATCATCAATCCCGCGATCGGCGGTGCCGGGCGCGAATTCGCCAATGCCGTCGTGCTGGTCGAAACGGACCATGATCCCGAAGCGATGCTTGCGGCGATAAAGGCGATCGAGCGCGAGTTTGGGCGCCGCCGGGGCAAAAGATGGGGCGCGCGCGTGCTTGACCTCGATCTGATTGTCTGGAGCGGGGGCCGCTTTGCCTCGCGAGAGCTCGTCATCCCCCACCCCGGCCTGGCCAATCGCAACTTCGTCCTTGGACCTTTGTGCGCCGTGGCTCCGGATTGGCGCATCATCGGTGCCTCGACCGCGCGTCACCTCGCTGCTCGACTGAACAAGCGGGGCTAGTGTTGGCGTGTGATGGTGGGCCGGATGGGGTTCGAACCCATGACCTAGCGATTAAAAGTCGCGCGCTCTACCAACTGAGCTACCGGCCCGCGCGAGCCCTCTAGCCTCGACCCGTTGAAGTAACAAGCACGCCTGTCGCGCGTCCGTTCCGAACTGCATGGCGACCGTCCCCCGTTCGCCGGGTGACTCTGAGTGGTTGGCTTTTTTCACGCCAGTTCGGTTTGAACGGCAACCGGCCAGTAACCGCCCCGGCGCGAGATGAAGCGGTACGAGACGTGCTTGCCGCCCTCGTCGGTCCGCCTGGTTTGAAGCGGAGTTGGGGAGAGACGCGTGGAACGGCAGATAGCTGAGACGACATCATATTCCCTGACTGAGATTCCCCCGACCACTTCGGTGGATCGGCGCCAGGTTGACCGAATGATGACCCTTTATCGTGTCGGATCCCTGGCGATCGACCAACGAAGCGAACTTTGCCTGATCAAAAATATCTGCCCCAACGGGATGATGGTGCGCACCTATTGTTCGATATCCGAGGGGTCGCGGGTCACGATCGAACTCAAGTGCGGGCAGCCTATTTCCGGCATGGTCAGCTGGGTACGCGACGCCCACGCGGGGATCAGCTTCGACGAACCGATCGACGTCATCGACATATTGTCGACTTCGATGAACGGCCCGCGCCCGCGCATGCCGCGTATCCAGGTCGGTGGCTTCCTGACGCTGCGCGAAGGCGCATTCACTTACCGGGTGCAGCTTTGCGACATTAGCCAGGGCGGGCTTAAAATACGCTGCGAGAAGGCGCTGGCTGCCGACAGTCATGTCGTCGTGTCGATCAACCGGATCGCTCCGCAGCCGTCCGTGGTGCGCTGGATCGACGGTCATTACGTCGGCATTACGTTCAACCGCATGCTACCACTACCGGTGCTGGTCGAATGGCTACGCGACCAGCGCGATTCGCTTCAAACCGTCCGAGCCGCGGCGTTGCAGTCCTCGGCTCAGGCCTGATCAGTCGCCTACCGTGGGCGACGGACCGGCCGCAATCCAGTTTTTGGCGAGGGCGCGCTCGCGTTCGGTTAGGCGCGGGGTTGCGAGACCCGGGCGACGGAAATCTCCGGCCATGCGGGGTCGCGGCGCAGATATGTGGTTAAGCACCGTTGCGGGATCGAGCTTCTCATCGAAGTGAATTCCCGCCTGCTTTCCCTTCGTCCAGATAACCGTCGCAGGCAGTGCCAGTTCGCCCTTGCAGAATGAAAGCTTGGTGCCCTCGACGGGCAGCTGGCCGCCTTCGACCTGAGCACCGTCGGACGACAGATTGCGCAGAGTGACATCGATCACCCGCCCCGACACTTCGAGTGCCGCGGTCATCAACCGTTGTGAGCGTCTTGCGCTGCGATTCTGAGTGTTTCCGCTTTCATCCATATGGAAGCACTAGCCTAAAGAGATAAAAACTCGTTTAACGCCGTATGTCATCAAACGTACTTATTCGCGCCATTCTTGTCGCCGCGCTATTTTCCTTATGCCTTGCGATGGGGGTGATTGGCGGGATCGATTTCCCACCCGATATCGCAGTGATTCGTCATTTCGAAGAAGTTCGCGCCGGCTATCCCGGTCTTACCCTGTCCGCGATTGCAGTTACTCAGGCGGGAAGCGCGTGGGCGACGATCGGGGGCGGGGTGAGCGTAGCTGCGTGGCTTGCATGGCGCAGGAAGCTGTGGCTGGCCGGGGTGCTTGGCGTGACCGTGCTAATCGAGCGGATTGCCGTAGACGGGCTTAAGTTGCTGATCGATCGGACGCGGCCGACATTCGACCTTCACCCTGTCGTGACCCACAGCTCAAGTTTTCCGAGCGGACATGCAGGAAACAGCATGGCCGTTTTCCTGGCGATTGCCTTGATTGCAGCACCGCGTAAGTACCGCCTTGCCGCAGTGGTCAGTGCGCTCATGGCAAGCTTGATCATCGGTGTGACGCGCCCCTACCTTGGTGTTCACTGGCCAAGCGACGTGGTTGGCGGATGGACTCTCGGGGCGGGGATCGCGATCATTGCGTGGTCGATCGCCGAAGCGCGCAATCCACAGATCAGCAGCGGCGATACAACAACATCAGATTATTAGCCGGCATCTGCCGTCGCCCGGCCTGAACAAAGCCGCGTTCGGCCGCCGCGACAGTGAACTGCTCGACCTCGCGCAAGCCCCACTGCGGGTCGCGTGCGCGCAAGTCCGCGTCGAAGGCGAGGTTGGATGGCGCAGTCTCAACGCTCTGCTCGATCCACGGGCCGTAGAGAATCACCGGCGCTTTATCCGCGAGGAGCCGCGCCGCGCCGTTGAGCACACCGAGTGCAGCCGTCCACGGGCTGATATGCACCATATTGATCGACAGGACCGCATCGGCGCATGCGACCGGCCACTCCCGCTCCCGTGCGTCCAGCGCCATCGGCGGTGCCAGATTGTCGCTTGGATGCGCCTCACGCCAGGCTGCGATCGAGCGCAGTGCGTCGGGATTGGCGTCGCTCGGCTGCCAACTCACTCGCGGGAAATGACGCGCGAAGGCGACGATGTGCTCGCCGGTACCGCTTGCCACCTCAAGCACCGACCCTTGTCGCGGGAGCCAGTCTTCGAGGACCGCAATGATGTGCTCGACGTTGCGAACCACGGCTGGCGCACTGCGGCGGTCGTCTTGGGGGTTCATGGCGCCTTTGCCGCGCGTCGCGCCCTTGCCTCGCGCGTTACCAGCCACGCGAACAGGCCGACCGGGCCGGCCATAAGGGTGGCAAACAGGAAGGGCAGCTGGACGAGCCGCGAGAAGCCCTTGTTGTCGGCGTCGCGGGCGATCCACAGGCCTACGAACAGGTCGAAGGCGAGATAATGGGTCCAGCCCAGGACAATACCGCCGTCGCTTGCAAACAGGCCGCGGATTCCGGCGATCGAGCGGAAGTCCCCCTGCCCGCTTGCGCCCGCGACTGCGCCTGGGTCGATCAACTTGCCGAAGAGGAGCGCGAAGATGACGAGATAGACCAAAGACAGGATTGCAATGCAGCCGTACATGATGGTCGACATCAGCTTGGGGCCGCGCGGGAGCAGAGCGAGCATTGCCCAGCCGATCAATGCCAAGACGTTGATAAAGCCGAACAAAAACGTCCAGTTCATCGCCTAGCGTCCGCCAATTTCGGTCCCCTCGCCCGCTTCGGATCCGGCGGGAGCGGCGGACTTATAGGCCAGGACCGGCCTCCTTGCGGCCAGCGTTTCGTCCAAACGACGGCGCGGTGCGTATATTGGGGCGGCTTTCAGCGCCTCATCCCCGCCTCGTGCGCGCTCGGCGATCGAACGCAAGGCAATTATGAACTGGTCGAGACTGGCCTTCGACTCTGTCTCGGTCGGCTCGATCAGCATTGCACCATGCACCACAAGCGGGAAGTACATCGTCATCGGGTGGAAGCCCTCGTCAATCAGTCCCTTGGCGACATCGATCGTCGAAAATCCCTCGGCAAAGCCCTTATCGCTGAAGATCGCCTCGTGCATGCACGGCCCGGAATGCGCAAATGGCGCGTCGAGCACATCCTCAAGGCTGCGCAAGATGTAATTCGCGTTGAGCACGCTGTCTTCGGCCACTTGGGCGAGACCATCGGCACCGTGGCTCAAAATGTAGCTTAATGCGCGCGTAAACATCCCCATCTGGCCGTGGAAGGCGACCATTCGGCCGAAGCTCTTCATTGCCCCGTTGAAGTGCGTCTGGGAGAATTGCTCCGCCTCTTCCTCCTCGACGAGGTGGACATGGCCATCGCTGGTTCGCGCCGTGTAGGGCAGCGGCCCGAACGGCGAGAGCGCCTCCGAAAGCACCACCGGCCCCGAACCCGGCCCGCCGCCGCCGTGCGGGGTTGAGAAGGTCTTGTGAAGGTTGATATGCATCGCGTCGATGCCAAGGTCGCCCGGCCGAACCTTGCCGACGATCGCGTTGAAATTCGCACCGTCGCAATAGACGAACCCGCCAACGGCATGGACCGCATCCGAGATCGCTTTCATGTCCGGCTCGAACAGTCCGCAAGTGTTCGGATTGGTAATCATCACGGCTGCGACGTCCGGGCCAAGACGCGCCTTGAGCGCGTCGAGATCGACGCGGCCGTCGGCAGTGGCGGGGATGTCCTCCACGCGATAGCCCGCAAAGGCGGCGGTGGCGGGGTTGGTCCCGTGGGCGCTTTCAGGGACTAGGATGACTTCGCGCGCATCGCCCCGCGCCTCAAGGGCGGCGCGGATGCACAATATGCCACACAGCTCGCCATGAGCGCCGGCCTTGGGGCTCATTGCAACGCCGTGCATGCCCGTGAGGTCGATCAGCCAGAAGGCCAATTCGTTCATGAGTTGTAGCGCGCCCTGAACCGTTTCGCGCGGCTGAAGCGGATGGATATCGGCAAATCCCGGGAGCCGCGCCATTTTCTCGTTAAGCCGCGGATTATGCTTCATCGTGCACGAACCGAGCGGGAACAGCCCGAGGTCGATGGCGTAATTCTGGCGCGACAGCCGGGTGTAGTGGCGGACGGTCTCGGGTTCCGAGAGTCCGGGGAGACCGATTGGCGCGCTGCGTTCGAGGCCCGCCAGGCGGTGCTCCGGCGCTCCTGCCTTCGCAGGAGCACCATCAGCATCAAAATCGACGCCGGTGCTCTCGCTATCGCCGATTTCAAAGATCAGTGGCTCTTCGAGCATCAGCGCACGGTTGCCGGTGGTGGTTGCGCCCTCGCCCTGCGCCATGACGGGCGACGAGGGCTTCCAGCCGCTCTGGTTGATGGTCACTTCGCTGCCTCCCTCAGCGCTGCTTCCAGCGCATCGATATCCTGATCGCTGACCACTTCGGTGACCGCGATTACCAGGCCATTTTCAAGCGACTGGACGCCCGGATAGAGCCTCCCCAGCGAGACCCCGCCAAGCACCCTTCTTTCAACCAGCGCATGGACGACCGGCCGCGCTTCGACCGGCAGCTTCAAGGTGAATTCGTTGAAGAAGCTGTGGTTGACCAGCTCGATCCCCGGAATCGCTGCAAGGCGATCTGCCACCTCGACCGCGCGGGCGTGATTGATCGCTGCAAGCTGGCGCAGCCCTTTCTCGCCAAGCAGGGTCATGTGGATGCTGAACGCCAGCGCGCACAGCCCGCTGTTGGTGCAGATGTTGCTCGTCGCTTTCTCGCGCCGGATATGCTGTTCCCGGGTCGACAGCGTCAGCACGAAGCCGCGCTTGCCCTCGGCATCGACGGTCTCTCCGGCAAGACGGCCGGGCATTTGCCGGACATGCTTTTCGCGGCAGGCGAACAGTCCGACATAGGGCCCGCCGAACTGCAGGCCGACACCGATCGACTGGCCCTCGCCAACCACGATGTCGGCGCCCATTTCGCCTGGAGATTTGATCAGTCCCAATGCCACCGGCTCAGTCACTACCGCGATCAGCAAAGCGCCCTTGGCGTGTGCGGCTTCGGCGATCGGTGCGAGGTCAGTGATCCGCCCGAGGATGTCGGGATATTGGACCACGACGGCGCTGGTCTCGCCATCGATGCTGGCGATCAGCCGCTCGGCATCGGTGGCGGCGGTCAATTCGGGTTCGGCAAGCTCCAGCCTGTCACCGGTAAACTTGGCCATCGTCGCGCAAACGGCGACATAATGCGGATGAAGTCCCGAAGAGACGATCGCTTTCTTGCGCCGAGTGATGCGCCGCGCCATCCCGATCGCTTCCCAGCATGCGGTCGAGCCGTCGTACATCGAGGCATTGGCGACCTGGCATCCCAGCAGCCGCGCAACCTGGCTTTGAAATTCGAACAGCACCTGCAACGTGCCTTGCGCAATCTCCGGCTGGTAAGGTGTATAAGCGGTGAGGAATTCGCCGCGCTGGATGAGGTGGTCGACGCTGGCCGGGACGTGATGCTTATAGGCCCCGCAGCCAATGAAGAATGGCACCTGGCCGGCGACCATATTCTTGGCCGCAAGGTCGCCGAGATGACGCTCGACCGCCATTTCGCTGGCATGCATCGGCAGGCCGTGAATAGGTCCGTCGAGCCGCGCTTCCCGAGGAACGTCGGCAAACAGATCGTCGACGGAACTGGCCCCGATCTTTTCAAGCATATCTGACCGATCGGACTCGCTCAGCGGGAGATAACGCATCAGTTTGGCTTCCTCATGATGAAGCGAAGGCGGACATAGTCGGCGATATCGGTGCCAACGCGCCTGGCGACGGCATCGGCAATGGCGGGGCGTTCACTATCTGGAACGCCAGCACGGTCGAGCCAGCCGGCGCGGAATGTAAGCACCCAGGCGGCAACGCCGTGCTCGAGCGGGGTTGGTCGTTCGATCAGCCGCGCATCGATGTCCTTGAAGCCGGCGGCCTCGTAAAGCGCGACGAATTCCTCGACGCCCGGATACCAATTGGCGGCATAGGTTGGCGGCCCGTAGCCGCGCGCCACAAGTTCGTCGTCGAGCGCAATCCGCAGCTTCGCAAGGTTGCCGTCGCCGCCCATTTCCCCGGCGAAGCGGCCACCGGGGCGAAGCGCAAACCAGATGGCACGCGCAGCGCGCTCCTTGTCGAGCACCCAGTGGAGTGTCGCATTGGAGAATATGGCATCGAACGCTTCGCTAAACTTCAATTGCGCGGCGTCCATCAGCCGCGCATCAAGACCGCGCGCGCGCGCCGCGCCGATCATCGACAGACTATTGTCGATCCCGACGACGCTTGCCCCAAGCTCAAGAATCTTTTCGGTCAGCGTTCCGTCGCCGCACCCGACGTCGAGGATCGCCTCGCCCGGTTGCGGGGCGAGCAGATCAAGCGCCGCAGCGCCAAGCGCCGGCACGAAGCCGCCGACCCTTGCATAATCGGTCGCATCCCACTGGCTGGTCGAGGCGCGATTGAGGATCAGAGCGTAGCCACCCATTCGCGATAGGCCGCTTCATCCATCAAACCTTCAAGCTCGCCCGGATCGGCAAGGGTCATCTTGAAGAACCAGCCTTCGCCTTCCGGATCGCGATTGACCAGCGAGGGATCGTCGGCCAGCGCCTCATTGCCCATGATCACTTCGCCCGCGATCGGCGCATAGACGTCGCTTGCCGCCTTGACCGATTCGACCACAGCCGCTTCGTCGCCCTTGTTGAGGCTGCGCCCCTGTTCGGGGACTTCGGCGAAGACGATGTCGCCCAGCGCCTGCTGGGCATGGTCGGAGATGCCGATCGTGGCGGTTTCGCCCTCGACCCTGATCCATTCATGCTCGCCGGTGAAATAAAGGCTCATGTCAGGCTCCCTGCTATTTTTCGCTGATATTGGTGGGGGACGAACGGCATCGGCACGACCTGCGCCTGGAATAATTTGCCGCGTTGTTCGAGCTTGAGGTAGGTCCCGGGCTCGGCCAGCGCCGTCGCGACATAGCCCATTGCGATCGGGCGTTCGAGGGTCGGGCTATGCCCGCCGCTGGTAATGCGGCCGACTTCATTGCCTTCGCGATCGAGGATCAGCGCGCCTTCGCGTACCGGTTGCCGGCCATCGACGAGCAGGCCGATGCGCTTCTGCACCGGGCCGGAATCGATTTCGCCAAGAATTCGCGAGGCGCCGGGGAACCCGCCTTCGGCGCGGCGACGCTTGCCGATCGCGAACAGCAAGTCGGCCATTACCGGCGTCGTGGCGCAATCGAGGTCGTGCCCGTAGAGCGGCAGGCCTGCCTCGAGCCGAAGCGAATCGCGCGCGCCGAGCCCGATCGGCTTGACCCGATCGTCAGCGACAAGTGCATCGGCCAAAGTCGCGACGTCGCGCGAGGCGACCGAAATCTCGAAGCCATCCTCGCCCGTGTAACCCGAGCGGCTGATCCACAGCGGCAGGCCGTTCCAGCGGAACAGTCTCGCCTGCATGAAGCTCAGCTCGGCGACGCCGGGGACGAGCGCGTCGAGCACCGCGGCCGCTTCGGGGCCCTGGAGCGCAAGCAGGGCCTGCTCCTTCATATGGTCGAAGGCGATCTCGCGCGGCAGGCGGCGTTCGAATTGGTCGATATCGCCGTCCTTGGTCGCGCCGTTGACGACGAGGTAGAAATGGTCGCCGCGGCGGGTCGCCATGAGGTCGTCGATGATCCCGCCATCGTCGGCAAGCAGCATCGAGTAGCGCAGGCGCCCGTCCTTGAGCGACTGAAGGTCGCCTGGGAGCATGGTTTCCAGGGCCTTGTCGAGATTCGGGCCGTGGAACAGCAATTGGCCCATGTGGCTGACGTCGAACAGGCCGGCGTGGCTTCGCGTCCACAGATGCTCGGCCATGATGCCAACATATTGGATCGGCATGTCATAGCCAGCAAAGGCCACCATGCGCGCGCCGCGGGCGCGATGCCAGGCGTCGAGCGGCAAGGTCTGGGTGGGCGCCAGGGCCTGGGTCGTGGACGAGGTATCGGTCATTGCAAGCGCTCCCATCGAGTCCGCCCCATGGTGCCTGATGGCGCCATGTTCGCGAACCCCCGTCTGTCGCTTGTGACCTGAGAGCTTTGACCGCCGCAATGACCGCGCCGGCTTACCCCTTCGGCGGCCGCCGCCCGAAGACGAAGGCACTTTCCAGACTGTCAGGCGCGCGCGGTCCCTGGTGCCTGAGAGATTCCGGGGGCGGTTGCTCCTTCGGCGTTCCGGTTGCCCGAAAACTCTCCCGCGCGTCCTCCCGGCAGCGAGCCGCCGGCGACGACCCTGCATTGGCGGCGCGCGAGACGCGAGTCAACGGAGCTTCGGGAGTCTTTTGTTGCGAGAGCAAATCAGCGCGTCGCGTTGTAGCGCAGTTGCTCCTGAGTGAGCTGGAAGCCGATGAGGTGCTCGAAGGTGGCGCGAGCGACCGCGGCACGGACGGTGGGGTCGCTGAGCGGGTCGATCGCGGCGTTGACGTCGCCCGACTTGCGCCGCTGGGTGAGCTTGGCGCGGACGTCTGCGGGAAGCCCGGTCGAGGCGCGATTGATGCGGATGAGGGCGGCGCCGCGGCCGGTGCCGCGCTGGCTGCCGGCGGGAAAGTTGACCGCGACCTGGCCGATGCGCTTGGCGACGACTTGGTTGCCGGCCTGCATTGCAATGTCGAAATAGGGCAGGACGACGGTCCGCGCCGCACCGGCGTCGCGGCGTGTCGCAACGACGTCGAAGGTCGCCGAGGAGGCGATCGGGTCGGTGCTTTCGCTGCACGTCGAGCGCACGTTGGTGATCGTCGCGACGACATCGAGGGCGGCGCTATCGGTCCGCCCGGCGGGATCGAACAAGGTAACGTCGCCGGTCGCGGCGGGAATTGCGACTTGGGGGCAAACGGTGCGCCGCGTATAGACGCCGCCATCTTCAATCGACTTGACCCCGCCGCATGCGGTCGTGGCGAGGATCAGCGAGACGGTCAAAAGGCTGCGGGCTTTCACGAAGGACGATTCCCTTTTTAGACGTGCAATTGGCCATGAGGATGGCAAAGGCACCAATTGAATATGGCGGCCGTCATAGGAAGCCCCTACCAAGGCTGCAAGCAATCGCTTACATCGTGCGCATGCCATTGCCTGTCCCCGCATCCGCGCCGCTGCCACCGCTCCGCCTGCTGATCGCCGCGCCGCGCGGCTTTTGCGCGGGGGTCGATCGCGCAATCAAGATCGTCGAGCTGGCGATCGAGCGCTTCGGTCCGCCGGTCTATGTGCGGCATGAAATCGTCCATAATCGCTTCGTCGTCGACCAGCTGCGCGGGCTGGGCGCGGTATTCGTCGAGGAGCTTGGCGAAGTGCCCGATGGTCGCCCGGTGGTATTTTCCGCGCATGGCGTGCCGAAGCTGGTGCCTGCGGCAGCCGAGGCGCGCGGGCTGGACTATGTCGATGCCACCTGCCCATTGGTCAGCAAGGTGCATCGCCAGGCGCAGCGCCTGATCGAGAGCGGGCGGCATATCCTGTTCATCGGCCACATCGGGCACCCTGAAGTAATCGGCACTTTCGGCCAGGTGCCCGAAGGCACGATGACATTGCTCGAGACTGCGGAGGATGCCGAGCGGGTGGCCGTCGCCGATCCCGACAATCTGTCGTTCCTGACCCAGACCACCTTGTCGGTCGATGATACGGCCGAGATTGTCGCCATATTGACGCGGCGCTTCCCGACCATCCGTGCGCCCAAGGGCGAGGACATTTGCTACGCCACCACCAATCGCCAGGCCGCGGTCAAGGTGATTGCCCCTTTGTCCGAGCGCGTGCTCGTCATCGGCGCGCCCAATAGCAGCAATTCGCTGCGCCTGGTGGAAGTCGCCGAACGCCTTGGAGTTCCGGCACAATTGATCCAGCGGGCAAGCGACATCGACTGGGACTGGCTGGGGCAGCCGTCTACGCTTGGGCTTACCGCCGGCGCATCGGCCCCCGAAGTACTGGTCAGCGAAGTGATCGACGCACTGCGCCAGCGCTTCGAAGTCACGACCGAGGAAGCGGCGCACGTTGCCGAGGATATGATATTCAAGCTGCCGCAGTCCCTGGTCGCCTGACATGAACGACCTTCCGCACGTCGAAATCTTCACCGATGGCGCCTGCAAGGGCAATCCCGGGCCCGGCGGTTGGGGCGCACTGATCCGCATGGGCGCACGCGAGAAGGAGGTTTCGGGGGGCGATCCGCTGACGACCAACAATCGCATGGAGCTGATGGCCGCGATCAAGGCGTTGGAGGCATTGTCGAAGCCCTGCCGGGTGACGCTCACCACCGACAGCAATTATGTGCGCGACGGGATCATGAAGTGGATCCACGGCTGGCAGCGCAATGGCTGGCGCACCGCCGACCGCAAGCCCGTCAAGAATGCCGAGCTTTGGCAGGCGCTATTGGCGGCTTCCAAACCTCACACGGTCGAATGGCGTTGGGTCAAAGGTCATAGCGGTCACGCCGAAAACGACCGCGTCGACTTTCTTGCCTGCGCTGCGGCCGAGGCCGTGCGCCGGTAAAAACCGCCGCGTTCGCGCTAGCCAAACCGTGCCGGATCGTAGGGCGCGGGATCGAGCCCGGGGGTTTCGCCAAGCAATAAGGCAGCCGCCATGGCGGAAGCCGCAGGCGCGGTCTGGATGCCGAACCCGCCCTGCCCCGCGCACCAGAAGAAGTACGGCGCTCGCACGTCAAAGCCATAAACCGGGATGCGGTCGGGCGCGAAGCTGCGCAGCCCAGCCCAGCGGCGCTCGACGGCTTCGACCGGCCAGTCGACCACTTCTTCGAAGCGGGCGATTGCCGTCGCTACGTCGATTTCCTCCGGTGCCGCGTCGCAAGGGGCGCAGTCGATCTCGTCGTGCGGGCTGAGCCAGATGGTGCGGTCGCCCTCACCCTTGAAATAAAATTGGCCGTCGGCGTCGATCACCAGCGGCAGGTTTTTCAGGCCCGACTGGCCGACACGCAACTGGACCATCGTCCGCCGCTTGGGGGCAATTCCGAGGGGTCGCACCCCGGC
>JALYRC010000034.1 GCA_030855555.1 Pseudomonadota bacterium | reverse complement strand
GTGGGGTGTGGCGCAGCGATCCAGCGCAAAGATAAGAAGTCTCGGACATTTACACCCACCGAAATGGACCCACGGGTCAGCTTTCTGGAATACGTCCGAAGGTCGCTATTTGCTGCGACCTGATGCGCTGAAACGACCGGAAAATATGACGAGTTGAGAAACTTAGTGCCTTATGCAGCTTGACAATTGTCAAACTTGCAATGTCCGTATTTCGACAAACAAAAAATAATAAATGACACATGGGTAAGCAGGGACAGATACGCGCCGGGCTAGGGCGAATGGCCCAGTCCCCCATACTTATCGTGATGGCGTGATCGTCTCGCCTTTGGCCATGACGAAATCGACCCGCTTGAGGACCGTTACATCGGTCAGCGGGTCGCCCCTTACGGCAATGATATCGGCGCTCTTGCCGGCCTCGATCGTGCCGATCTCCGTTGCCAGGCCGAGCAGGTCGGCCGCGTTGATCGTCGCAGCCTTGATCGCCTCGACAGGCAACATGCCATATTTGACGAGCAATTCGAATTCGTCGGCATTGCGGCCGTGCTTGGACACGCCGGCGTCAGTGCCGAAGGCGATCTTCACGCCGGCTGGCGCCGCTTTGCGCAGCGACTGGCCGGTAATGCCGATCCGCCAGTCGATTTGCTTCTTGACGTCGGGCCGATAGGCGTTGGGGTTGGCGGCGAGCCGTTCGAGATAGCCGTTCACGGTCGACAGCGTCGGGACATAATAAGTCCCTTTCGCCTTCATCATGCGGATGATCTCATCGTCCATCACGGTGCCATGCTCGATCGAGTCGGCCCCGGCGCGAAGGGCAAGCTTGATGCCGTCGGCGCCGTGCGCATGGACCGCGACCTTGCGGCCATAAGCATGGGCGGTTTCGACCAGGGCCCGGGCTTCCGCCTCCAGCATCCGCGTCGCGAGACCGGTTCCGCTGTTGACCCCGCCCGTAGTCGCGAACTTGATCACGTCGGCGCCGCGGCCGATTTGATGGCGTACCACCTTGCGGCATTCCTCGACCCCATCGCACAGGTTGTCGGGCGCGGGGCGCAGCCCAGCGTTTTCATCGGACACGCTGTTGCGAAAATCCATATGGCCCGCGGTCGTGGAAATCGACTGACCGGCGTCAATGATGCGCGGCCCTTGGACCCATCCGCGCGCGATCGCATCACGAAGCGCCATGACTGCGCCCGAATCACCAAGGTTGCGGACCGTGGTAAAGCCCGCGCGGAGTGTCTTCATCCCATTCCACTGAGTCTCGAGCGCGCGAAGCTCGTCGCTCTCGTTGATTCCCGCGCCCGCCGCTTCCAGTCCGGCGCGGTCGCTCTTGAGATGGACATGGGCATCGATCAGGCCGGGAAGGACCGTCTTGTCCCGGAGGTCGATCAGCGCTGCTCCAGCGGGCGGCGCGACGTGCCCGTCGCGGACCGCGACGATACGGTCGCCGTCGACGATGATTGTTGATGCTCCGCGCACCGCCTGCCCCGGGACCGCGATCAGCCGCCCGGCATGGATGTAGGTTGGCGCGGCGCTTGCGACGCTCGCTGTGCAAACCATTGCGGCGGCGACCGCCATTCTGTTCGTAACGCGCATCGGCTGGTCTCCCAATGCGCCGAGCTTAGCGCCGCGCCGGGCCGGCGCAACCGTATCGATTTCGCTGTCCTACACGATATTGAACCGGCTATCGTCGTGGCGGCTCTTTTGAACCGCAGGGCATCTCCCATCGACTGCGCGAAAGGGGTGCGTTTTTGGTAGTGCTCCCGGAGACTTTAGTGACCTTAGGACCGTAAGAAGGCGCTCATTCGGTCGTCTTGCCGTCAAATTCCTCGTCATGGTGACGTGCTTCCGCCTCGGCCTTGGTCGGCTGCACGATCTTGTCCTGATGCTCTGGCGGTCCATAAATGGTGTAGAGCTTGAGCGGCTTGTCACCCCTGTTGCGGACGTTGTGGCAGGCACTCGAGGGCACGATCACTGCACTGCCGTCCTCGACCTTATTTTCGACCCCGTCGATATCGACCACGCCCGTGCCGTCCTCGAAACGGAAGAACTGGTCGATTCCCTCGTGGATTTCCCGGCTGAAGTGTCATCAGCACCAACTACAAATGACTGGCAGTGGAAATGCGGCCAGGGCACCCTGGCGCCCCGGCCATTTGACAGGCTACATCTTCATCGAGTTCAGCATGTCGAGGTGCCCCTGAATGACCGGTGCAGCCTTGCCGGCAAAAGTCTTGAGCGAAGCGACGTCACCCGCTGACGCGTAGGAATTGAGTGCGTCGAGGGCCTTCTGATGGGCATCCTTCTGCTGCTGGATGAACAATTTGTCGAAGTCGGCACCGTTGGCAGCCTTGAGCGCATCGAGCTTGGCCTGAAGCTCGGCTGGCATTGCGGTGGGCAAGGTCACCGGGGGCGTAGCCGCAGCTGCCGCAGTCTTGAGGTCGGCCGTCGATTTACCGTGGTCGGCAACCAGCATGGCGCCAAACTTCTTGCATTCTTCCATGGTCGCCATGGTCTGGGCGAGCTTGCCCGAGGCGATTTCGTACATGTCACTGGCTGCAACCGTCGAGACGAAATCGCTCGACATCATCGGTGCCATCGCCATACCGTTGGCCATGTTCATGTCGTTGGCCATGCCATCGTTCATCATCATGTCGTTCATCATCATGTCGTTGGCGGCAGCGTTGTTCTCGTCAGCTTTTTGACAGGCAGCAGTAGCGATCGCGAGACTGGCGACCACGGCGGTTAGGATGATGCGCATGAGGATTCCCTTTTTTCGCTGAGCGTTGATGAAGGCGCAACGCGCATGCGCGGCAACGCGTTCCTGCGCTTCAGCAGCCGCCGCTTACCGAACGGCAGCCGGAACTCGGGGCACAAGCGCGCCGCCCTTCACCACGGCATCGACGGCTTCGAGCAGCCGAACATTGCTTGTCGGGTCACCCGTCACGGCCACCAGATCGCCAAAGCGCCCGACCGCGATTCCCCCGACGTCTTTCTCGCGTCCAAGTGCCATGGCGGCATTGCGCGTTGCTGCGCGGATCGCCTCGAGCGGGGTCATCCCATAGGTGACCATCGTCTGAAACTGACGCCCGACCTGGCCATGAGGCATCACACCGGCATCGCTGCCGAACACCATCCGCACACCGGCCTTGTGCGCGGCCCGAAAATTGTCGCGCTGAATCTGCGCGATCTCGCGATCCTTGCGCAGATTATCAGGCATTACGCCATTCTTCGCACCTTCGGACTGGGTATATTCGGTGTTGTGGATGTCCATCGAGAACCACACCGGGCGCGGGCGGGCAGCGGCAAGCCGGATCGCTTCGGCATCGGCAAGGCTGGCATGTTCGATAGTATCGATTCCGGCGCGGATCGAGGCCTTGATCCCGTCCGCGCCATGGGCGTGAGCAGCAACGCGAAGGCCCCATTGATGCGCCTCGTCGGCGATGGCGCGAAGTTCGGTTTCGGAGAGTTGCTGCTGCCCCGGTTCGGTGTTGCGGCTGAACACGCCGCCGGTCGCGCAAACCTTGATCACTTCGGCGCCAAATTTGCGCTGGCGGCGCACTTGGTGGCGAAGCTCTTCGGGGCCGTCCCCGACACCCTCTTCCTTCTTTGCTTTCTCAAGGCTTGGCGGCAGGAACGTACTGTCGCAATGACCACCGGTGGCGCCGAGGGAAAAGCCTGCAGGGACGATGCGCGGGCCGACCGCATAGCCGTCGCGGATTGCCTGAGCGAGGCCGACATCGTTGCGGTTGCCCGAGCCGACGTTGCGCACGGTCGTAAAGCCGGCGTCGAGCATCGCCCGAGCATTGCCGACCGCAGTCGCCTGCCAGAAACTGTCGGTATATTCGAGCCCGCGATAGCCGCCGATGTCGGCCGGGCTGTCAAGGTGGACGTGCATGTCGATGAGACCGGGGAGCAATGTCTTGCCGCTCAGATTGATATGGCGAACGTCGTTACCCCAACGCACCGTGCGCGCATCGGCGATGCTGGTGATGCGGCCATCATCGCCAATGAAGATTGCGGGATTTGCGACGTAGCGACCGGTGCCGACGTCGAGGTAGCGGTCGGCGGTGACCACGCTCTTGCCGCTCGCCGTGCTTGCGATCGCAAGCGCCATCAATCCCAATACTGCGCGCATCGTCGATCCCCTAGATATGGATTGCCTTGTCATAAGCCCCAAGCACGCTTTCGTGCATCATTTCGCTCAGCGTCGGATGCGGAAAGACGGTCTGCATGAAATCGCTCTCGACCAGCTCGGCGGTCTT
>JALYRC010000026.1 GCA_030855555.1 Pseudomonadota bacterium | reverse complement strand
GGCGCGTGAAATCATGCCGGCAAGCTTAGGACAAAGGGGGCCGAAAGCCAAGCTTTTCGCTGTTTGGGGTCTTGCACGGCGGGCAAGAAAAAAGGGCCGGGAAAGCGGCTGCTTCCCCGGCCCTTCTCGAAGCTTGTTCAGCCCTGCGCGCGGGCCGGACGACCACCGCCTGGACGACCGCGGTTGAACGGACGTTTCGCAGCACCGCCGTCGGGACGATGGGCCGCGTGAACACCAGCGCGCGGCGGGTGACGTTGCGGCTGTCCGTCACGTGCGGCGCCCTCGCGGCGGTCGCCGGTCGGCTGGATCGCAACGCGCGGACCCGAGGGACGGCGATGACCGCCGTGCCCGGCATCGCGGCGCCCGCCGCCGGCACGTTCGTCACGCGCGGAAGGAGCAACCTTGAGCGACTTCAGTGCCTGGACGGCGGCATTGAAACCCTCGGGCAACGCAGCCGTCGGCAGCTTCTGCCGCGTGGTGCGCTCTATATCGCGCAAGTTGATGCGCTCGTCGGGCGAGCAGAAGGCAATGGCAATGCCGTCCGCGCCGGCACGCGCCGTGCGGCCGATACGGTGGACATATTGCTCGGGAACATCGGGCAGATCGAAGTTGCAGACATGGCTTACGCCCGGAATGTCGATCCCGCGCGCGGCAATGTCGGTTGCAATCAGGACCGGCATCTGGCCCGACTTGAATTGCGCAAGCGCACGCTCGCGCTGGGGCTGCGACTTGTTGCCGTGGATGGCGTTGGCACCGATCCCGGCAGCGACAAGCTGGCGGACGATCTTGTCGGCGCCATGCTTGGTCCGGCTGAACACCAATGCGCGCTCAATCTCGTTGGTCTGGAGAAAAAGCGTCAACAGCGCCGACTTTTCGGCCTGGTTGACGAAGGTCACACTCTGCTCGATCCGATCGACCGTAGTGGCGGTCGGGGTGACCGATACTTCCGCCGGGTTGGTCAGGTAGGCGTCGGCCAGGCTCTTGATCGCCTTCGGCATGGTTGCCGAAAAGAACAACGTCTGGCGCGTCTTGGGGACGAGATTGACGATCCGCTTGAGCGCATGGATGAAGCCCAGGTCGAGCATCTGGTCGGCTTCGTCGAGGACGAGGATCTCAAGGCGACTGAGGTCGATCGCGCGCTGATCGACGAGGTCGAGCAAGCGGCCCGGGGTGGCGACGAGCACGTCAAGGCCGCGGGCAACTTCGCGAACGCTCTTGTTGGGCGCGGTGCCGCCGAAGATCACGCCGGTCGTAAGGTTGATGTTGCGGGCATAGGTGCGCGCACTTTCGGCGATCTGGCTGGCCAGTTCGCGGGTCGGCGCAAGGACGAGCATCCGCACTCGCTTGGCGATCGGATGGACGCGCGGGTTGGCAAGGCGGTCGAGCGACGGCAGCATGAATGCCGCAGTCTTGCCCGTGCCCGTCTGCGCAATCCCGAGCAGGTCGCGACCGGTAAGGACGGTCGGGATGGCCTGCGCCTGGATCGGCGTGGGAACGAGGTAATTCTTCGCCGCAAGCGCGTCGAGGAGGGGCTGCGAGAGCCCGAGATCAGTAAATTTGGTCAAGAAATGAGTCCAATAAGCAAGGCGAACGACCGCGCCTGAAGGCACGGACCCGCCGGGGGTTGGGTTGGTGCACCCCGCGTGAAATGGAGAGCGTAAAAGCTTGTTCGAGACGCGGGCCGGACATCCTGTTTCGCAGGAAGACTCCGATCACGCCGCTTGCAAAGGCGTCTCGTGTTGCAGTGCGGTATACAGGCTTTTGTGGATAAGTCCAGTCAGGCCGGATAGATCGTTCCGCCTGCGACATGGAAGCGGGATGCGCCCGCGCCGATCGCGCTGAACAGGTCGGCCTCCGTAGCGGTCATCCAAACCTGGCCGCGGCCCTCTAGCCGGGCGAACAAAGCAGCCCGGCGGCGGGGGTCGAGGTGGGCGGCGACTTCGTCGAGCAACAGGATCGGGGCCGCGCCGCGGCGGCTCGCGACCAGTTCGGCATGGGCAAGGACGATCCCAAGCAAGAGCGCCTTTTGCTCGCCGGTGGACGAGCGCGCCGCGGGTTGGTCCTTGGCGACGTGGGTGACGGCAAGGTCTTGGCGATGGGGACCGACCGTTGCTCTCCCGGCGCCCGCATCGCGGCCGCGCGCGGCCTTCAATTGCGCGGCAAGATCACCCGCGTCCCACCCGTCAAGCGAGAGCGCGGCGCGTGGAAAATCGTCGCCGGACTGCTGCGCCAAGGCTTCGTCCAGCGCCGCGACGGTCCGCGCCCGCGCGTCCCCGAGCATGGCGCCATGCTCTGCCATCCCGGCTTCCAGAGCGGCAAGCCACGCCGCGTCCGCGCTTTCCGGTTCAGTCAGCAGCTTGTTGCGCGCGCGCATGGCCGCCTCATAGCGCGCCGCATGGCTTGCGTGGCCGGGCTCAAGCGCAAGCGTAAGCCGATCGAGAAAGCGGCGACGATTGCCGGCGCTGTCGGCGAACAATCGGTCCATCGCCGGGGTCAGCCAAAGTACCGACAGCCATTCGGAAAGCGAATTAACCGATGCGGCCGCACCGTTTACGCGCACCTGCCGCCGTTCGGGCGCGGCTGCAAGGGTTCCGGTGCCGAGTTCGACTCCCTCGGCACCCTGCGAAGCGGGACTTCGAAGGGTTGCCGCGACCCCGAAACCGCCGGGCCCTGCACTGCTCGCCATTTCGCCGAGGCTTGCCCCGCGCAGCCCACGTCCCGGCGTGAGTAACGACACTGCCTCAAGCACATTGGTCTTGCCCGCGCCATTGTCGCCCGAAAGCAGCACGAAGCCTGAGCCGGGCTCGATCAGCGCGGACGAATGATTGCGAAAATCGGTCAGGGTCAGGCGGGAAAGGGCGCTCATGCTTTCGCTCCGTCCGCCAGGCTCGCGCTTGGCGTCGCTCTTACACCCGCATCGGCATAAGCACGTAGAGCGCGTTTGACTTGTCGCTTTCGCGGAGCAGGGTCGGGGCTGCTGCGTCGGCGAGGTGGACTTCGACGGTGTCGCCCTCGATCTGGGCGAGGATGTCCATCAGATAGCGGGCGTTGAAGCCGATTTCGATATTGTCGCTGCCATAATCGGCGGCGATTTCCTCGACCGCGAGGCCGTTTTCGGGACTGGTGACGCTCAAGGTGATCTTGTCGCGGTCGACCGCCATCTTGACCGCGCGGGTCTTCTCGCTGGCGATGGTCGCGACGCGATCTACCCCGGCCATGAAGCTCTTGGGGTCGAGCCGAAGCAATTTGTCGTTCGCGGTGGGGATGACGCGGTTGTAATCGGGAAAGGTGCCGTCGATCAGCTTCGATGTCAGGACCGCGCTGCCGAGCCCAAAGCGGATCTTGGTCGGGGAGAGCGAAACTTCGGCGGTGCCGTCGACTTCGTCGAGCAATTTGCGCAGTTCGACGACGCACTTCTTGGGAACGATCACGTCGGGCATGCCGTCGGCGCCCTCAGGCTTGTCGACCGTCACCCGGGCAAGGCGGTGGCCGTCAGTTGCTGCGGCCTTGAGCTTGTCGTCGGCGACGTGAAGGAAGATGCCCATCAGATAGTAACGCGTTTCTTCGCTCGAGATGGCGAAGCGGGTCTTGTCGATGATCTGGCGCAGGGTCGCTGCGGGAAGTTCGAAGCGGGTCGGCAGATCGCCTTCCGCAATGACCGGGAAATCGTCGCGCGGCAGGGTCGACAGGTTGAACCGTGCGCGCCCGGCCACGACCTGCATCTTGCCTTCGGATGCCGACAGTTCGACCTGACTACCTTCGGGCAACTTGCGGACGATGTCGAAGAATGTATGGGCCGAGACCGTGGTGGCGCCGGCCAAAGCGACCTGGGCGGGGACGCTCTCATCGACCTGAAGGTCAAGGTCGGTTGCCATCAGGCGGATCGAGCCATCGTCGCGTGCCTCGATCAGCACGTTCGACAGGATGGGAATGGTATTGCGCCGCTCGACCACCGACTGGACGTGGCCCAGGCTCTTGAGGAGGGTTGCCCGTTCAATCGTCGCCTTCATCGCCTGGTCCTTGCCCCCGTCGCCGCGTTGGATTTCGCGTGTGCCGGATCGTTATAGCGAGGGGAACGGGGCGTGCCAGTGGGAAAGCGGTCCGACAGTGGAAATGCGCACGACGAGGCGCGATTATTTCGCCGGCATCAGCACAGAGTCGATGGTGTGAATCACGCCATTCGAGCGAGCATTGTCCACGGCGATCACCTTGGCTTGCGTTCCCGCAGTGTCGGCAATGACGATCGCGTCGCCACTGCGCATCGCAGTCAGCGCGCCGCCACCGAGCGTCGCGATCTGGGTCTTACCGCCACCTGAGTCGATCGCCTTGCCGATGTCCGCTGCAAGCATGGTCCCGGGAAGAATGTGATTAGTCAGTACCGCTGTCAGATCCTTGCGGCCCGCGGGAGACATCAACTTCTCACGCGATGCGGCCGGCAGCTTGTCAAAGGCGCCGTCGTTGGGGACGAGCAAGGTATAGGGGGTTGGCCCGGCCAGTGCGCCCTCGAGTCCGGCGGATTTGATCGCGGCGGAGAATTTGGAATTGTTGCCAAGCCCTGTTGCCAGGGTTTTGTCGCCAGCCGCCTCGGCCGCTTTCTCGCTGGTTGGCTTGGCTTCATCCTTGGCGTCGTTACACGCGGACAAAGACAGGATCGCGGCGCATGTCAGCAGCCATTGCCTGGTCATTCGGATCTCCCTGTTGGCCCATAAAAAACGGCTCCCGACGCATTACGCGCCGGGAGCCTGAGATTATACCAAGGCGTCAATCACCGCAGTGATCAGCTGGGTCTTTGGATCGGCCCGATAGATATAGCCATCATTGTAACGATATTGCGCGTCGGGCGTGTCGTAGTAACGGTCGCGATAGGCCATTGGCACGTTGTAGGTGCTGTACGTGCTGGGCAATTGCTGACCAACGCCCAGATCACCCGCAAGCAGGGCAACGATCGAACTGATCGTGTTATTCGATCGATCGACCTGATAAATCGCCCCATCCCCGTAGCGATAGTTAAAGTCATTGTTATCCGCATAGAAGGACTGATACTGCTGCGGGACATTATAGAAATTATAGTCGGCGGGGTAAGCAGTTCCGACGTTATAATAACTATAATCGCGATCCTGGAACGGGAACAGAGCGTCGATCAGGCCACCCTGGCGATTGACGCGATAGATATAGTCGCCATCGTTGCGATACATATATTGGTCATTGTCGCGATACCATTGGCTCAGCGGGCCTTGGAGCATCCTCGATCCAAGCGAGGCGGGAAGCGACGCGCCAATCATTTTCTTCGCCTGACCCGGGGGAAGGCAGCCATTGTTCTTCTTGGCTAGTCCCGGAGGGCAATTGTCGTTGAAACCGCCGAAATCGCGTCCCGAACCATTGTCGGCGAAGCGGCGATCATCGTTGCGAACGCGGTCGTCGCGCCGGTCGAGATCGCGCATAGCGCGGGCTTCGCGCTTGTCGCGGCCCTTGGCGGACTTTACTTCACCGCGATTGAAGCGTTCGGCTTTCTTATCGCCGCCATGCCCACGGTCGAAACGCTGCCCTTGGCGCTCGGCCTTGAAGCCGCCGCCATTACCCTTGTCGGCTTTGTGGCCGCTATCGTTGCCGCGCTCGGCCTTATGACCACCGCCATGTTCGGCTTTACCGCCGCCCTTGCCGCCGCCATTATTCTTGTCCGGGCCGGCCAGCGCTGGCGCGGTCAGCGCGAGCGCTGCTGCGCCCGCCGCAAGAATCCACTTAGCCATCGAAAATCTCCTTTTTCCAACCGACCAACGGTTCGCCGACGGGGGCGTTCCCTGCTTGTTCATCCCCGTGAAAGGCAGGCCGTGCCGTCAGGCGATGGCAGGAGAGTCTTCGACCCAATCTTTTTGAAGGCGCTTGATGGCGAACGACATCAGTAGCGCGGCGATCAGGTAGAAACCCACCACGCTGACCGCGGCATAGCGCAAGGCTTCGTCGCCGAAGCGCTCCTTGAACATTTCGGACAAGGCCCCGATCAAGGTCGGTCCGACACCAAGGCCGATGAGATTGTTGATGAGCAGGAAGCTGGCCGAGGCCGTCGCGCGATTGGCTTTGGGGACCAGATGCTGGACCGCGGTCGTCACCGGGCCGAGCCAGAGGATATTGAGCGCATTGGGGATGAGCAGCAGCGGCCATGCAATCCAGGCGTTGGTCATCAACAGGCCGGCAGCAAGCGTCGGTGCGGTGATGAGCCATGCGATCGTCGGCAGGCGGGCATACCAGCGCCGGTCAGCCTGCCCGAGCCGATCGGCGAAATACCCTCCGGCGAACACGCCGGCGGTGCCGCCAATGAAGAAGATAGCGGCGAGAAATTGCCCGCGCTCGATCAGGCTGAACCCGAAGCTGCGTTCAAGCACCGAGGGCGTCCACAGCGCGAGCCCATAGCCCGCCAGTGAGCTGCACGACGCCGCGAACCCCATCAGCCAGAAGCTTGGCTTGCGGGCGAGGATGGCGAAGGTGCTGGCCAGACGCGGGCGCTCGAGCGCAACCTGGGCGGTCTTGGGCGGGTCGCGGACCACGAGCAGCATGATCGGCGCGAGCAATATACCAGCTGCTCCCATGACGAAGAAGGCCGCGCGCCAGTTGATCCATGCAGCGAGATAGGCGCCGATCAGGGTGCCGAAGCCGAGTCCAAGCGGAACCCCGAACGAGAAGATGGCAAGCGCACGAGCCCGTCTGGCGGGCGGGAAGTAATCGGCGATCAGCGCATAGGATGGCGCGACCCCTCCGGCCTCCCCGACCCCCACGCCCAAGCGGTAGAGGAATAGCTGGGTAAAGCCGGTGGCCGTCCCGCACAATGCGGTGAAACCGCTCCACACGGCAAGCGAAGCAGCAATGACCTTGCTCCGGCTGGTGCGGTCCGCGAGCATCGCCAGCGGGATAGCAAGCACTGAATAAAGGATGGCAAAGGCAATGCCGGCGATTGCACCAAATTCCGCATCGTCGAGCTGCAGGTCCTTCATGATCGGTCCGGCGAGAATGCCGAGGATTTGCCGATCGAGGAAATTGAAGATGTAGGTAAGAAGCAGGAAGGCAAGGATTACATTGGGATTAGCGGCCCGACGATTTTCAACCATGGGCCCACACTCTCCTTAGCTTCGCCATCGTCCGATGCTGTGACACGGGGCGCCCGGCTTTGCCAAGCGCCCCGTGCCTGCGGATCAGAATTTATAGCCGAGCGACAGGAAGACCTGGCGTGGATTTCCGTAAAATGCCGTCACGATGCCTTCGCGGCCAAGGCTCGGAATGACGTTCCCCGCGCCGTTCCTCAGCGGCGTGCCGGTGACCGGATTCACCGCCAGGAACTGATAACCCGAAGTGCGATATTCCTTGTCCAGCAAGTTCTTGCCGTGAAGCCCGATCGACACGCCGCCATTGCTTTTCCACACCAAGCTCGCATCGAACAGGGCATAAGCCTTCTGGTCGAGGAACGGGCTTGGGGTTTCGAACTGGAAGGTCTTGGTCCGATACGAGACCGTCGTGCTGGCGAACAACTCGCCTGCGCCGACGGGGGCTGAATAGTCCAACGTTCCCGACGTCGTCCACTTGGGCGTATTCTGGATGCGGCGGAAGTCGGCGACATCGGTCGGCTGACCGCGCGACCCCGGAGTCGCGTTGCCATTGGCATCGAAGCCCGCGATGTTGGTGACGAATTCGTCATATTGGGCGTCGAGATAGCCAAGGGTGCCGGAGAAGTTGAGCCGCGACGCGTTGTCGGCGCTGCGATAGAGCGTCGCTACCACTTCGGCTTCGATGCCCTTGAAGCTCGCCTTGCCGGCATTGGTGGTCACACCGACGAATGTCGGAATATTGTTGATCACGGCGCCGACCGAGCCCGGCACTTGCACGTCCTTATAATCGGCGATGAAGCCGGCTAGCGCGAAGCGCAGGCGACGGTCGAACAGCGACGCTTTATAGCCTGCCTCGTAGCTGGTGACCTGCTCTGGCTCGAAGAGAAAGAAGTCGAAGATCTCGTCGGTGCTGCGCGTGCCGTCGCCGTTGACGTCAATCGCAGGGGTCGTCGATAGGCCTCGCGGATCGAAACCCCCGCCCTTGAAGCCCTTCGAATAACTTAGATACAGCGTGTTCGCGTCATTGGGTTGATAGGTGATCGAGGCGCGTGGAGTAAATTCCTTGAAGGTCTTTTGGCCTTCGAAATTCGATGTCAGCCCGCCAAGCTGGGTGCCGGTGCCGCCAAGCGCGGGCGAAGGGCCACGCAGGAAGTTGGCGCGGATCACCTGCGCCGAGCGCTTGTCATTGGTGTAGCGACCGCCGAGTGCAAGCGAGAATTGTTCGGTGAACTTATAGGTGAAGTCACCGAATACCGCCCACGTCTTGGTATCGACATCGCCAAAGGTGGCGGCGGTGAGACCCGGCAGAGCCGCCGGATTCGTCGTCGCCAGGATGACGTCGAACACATTGTTCGCATTGGCGTTGAGATAATAGGCCCCCGCGACGCCCTGAATACGGCTACCTTCGTAGAGCATCTGGAATTCGTTCGAGAACTGACGATTGCGATAGATTGCCGGGACATCGACATCGGCCGCGGGCAGCGAGTCGAAGTCGATTGGCGCGAAGCTCTTATCGCGCCGGTATGAGGTGATGTTCTTGATGGTCAGCGCATCGCTCAGTTCATATTCGGCATGAACCGTGCCGCCATAAGCACGGACCTGCTGCTTTGGGGAGACCAGCCCGGCGCGGGTGTCGAACACATCACCAAGTATCGGCGCGCCGCTGAGCTGGCCGACGATCAGCCGATGCCCGTTGCGCGCGGCGCTCTGGTCGTCCGTGTAATCGCCCGACACGCGGATCGAGAAAGCGGAGTTTGGCTCGAACTCGATCGTCCCGCGCGCGGCGAAAACGTCCTTGTTATAGTTGCTTGCCCCAGTGACGAGGTTGTCGCCAAAGCCTTCGCGCCCAAGCCGCGCAATCGCGGCCCCGACGCGCAGGCCGTCGGTAATCGGCGTGCTTGCCGATGCGATCAAATCTGCCTGATTGTAGGTGCCAAGGTTGGCGCGCAAATTGGCGGTGGTGCGATTGGGCAGGCGGCGAGTGACATATTTGATCGCCCCACCAATCGTGTTGCGGCCGTAAAGCGTTCCCTGCGGCCCACGCAGGACTTCGATGCGCTCGACGTCGTAAATATCGAGCACTGCCGATTGCGGGCGGTTGAGATAGACGTCGTCGAGGTAAAGGCCGACACCGGCTTCGAAACCCGCGACAGGATCCTGTTGGCCCACCCCGCGGATGAAGGCGGTGAGGGTCGTGTTGGTGCCGCGCGAGGTCTCGAGCGTGACGTTGGGGGTCGTGTCGCTGATGTCGGTGATGTCGACGGCGCCCTGATTTTCGAGCTGCTCGCCCGAGTAAGCCGTAACTGCAACCGGCACGTCCTGAAGCGATTCGGCGCGGCGCCGCGCGGTGACGATAATCTCGCCGGTGTCGGCTGCAGGGGCGGCTTCGGTCTGCGCCACGGCCGCGGCGACATCCTCGGGCGATACCTGATCCTGTGCGAGCGCCGGCGAGGCTGTGAGCGCCATCGCCGAGCCGGCCATGAACGCTGCTCGTGTAAAGAATTTCGTCCGGTCCATGCTATATCTCCCCTTTGCGACGGGCGTACGCAACATCCGCCTCCCCCGCTTGGGGCGAGGCATAATGAAAGTTGAACCGACTTTCAACTTGGTTTATTGGTCACACTAGATGGGGGCGGGGACATGGTGACAAAGACTGTGGCAAGGGTGCCTAAGAAAGCGGGCAAACCGGTCGGAGATACTATCCCCGAAGATGCCGCCAGCGCCGCAAGCGACGGCAAGGCACCGCGTACCGCGCGCGGCGAAAAGACCATGCGCAAGATCCTTGACGCGGCCGTCGCCGAATTTGGCACGCGCGGCTTTTCCGACAGTTCGATCGTTGGAATTACGACCCGCGCCAGGGTCGCGCTGGGCACATTCTACACCTATTTCGACAGCAAGGACGCGGTGTTCGCTGCGCTGGTTCGCGATATGTCGGGGCGGGTTCGCGATGCGGTCGCACCGGCAATCGAGGGCGCGAGCGACGCGCTCGACGTCGAAGCGCGGGCGCTAACCGCATATCTGCGCTTCGTTGCCGAGCATAATGAAGTTTACCGCATCATTGATGAGGCCGAGTTCGTCGATCCCGAAGGATTCCGCACGCACTATATGACCACTGCCGAGCGGATCGCGGCGCGGCTGGCGGCAGGGGCCTCACGCGGCGAATTGCGTGCCGCCGATGCGCTTGCGGGCGAGGTCCGCGCCTGGGCGGTGATGGGGATCAATGTCTTCCTCGGGCTGCGGTTCGGGGTGTGGGGTGCTGAAGACCCGACCCTCGTCGCGCGCCACGCCAACGACCTGCTTCGTGACGGAATGAAGGCCTAGGCGAGGCCCTTCGCGAGGGTTGCGAAGCGCTCCACATCGTCCGGGTCGTGATAGAGGCCAAAGCCAATTCGCAGCACGTCGCCGCGCACGTCGGTGACGCAATCGCGTTCGGCAAGCTCGCTGCACCAGCGCTCGGCATCGGGACTGCGGAAGGCGAGAAAGCGCGCATGGGGCGCGTCGTTAAGCGGATTAAGCAACTCGGCTTGGCCAAGCCGAGTCCGTTCTATGGCTTCGAGCATCTGTGCCTGAAGTGCAGCGACATGGGCCGAAATCCGCCCCGTCGTGAGGCCATGCTCCGCGAGCGTCTCGCGGACTCGATTGAAGCGATACAGCGCCGAAGGATCGAACGTCGCTCCCATGAAGCGCAGTGCGTCTATGGCATACCCAACCATGCCCGGCGGCAAGGTGAGGTCGTGAAATTCGGCATACCAGCCGGTCAGCGGCGGGCGCAGGCCATAGCCGGCCGGGCAATGCATCAGCCCCATGCCCTCGCCCGACATTGCATATTTATACCCGCCGGCGAGGAAGAATGCCCCAGCGGCGGCGCGGGGCGGCAAGGGCGATACGGCCGCCATGAAGCTATGATAGCCGTCGATGACCACCCACGGACCCTCGGGGCGGGACAAGGCCGCGAGCTGCTCGACCCGGTCGAACATCCGTCCGCTACCGAACAAGGTCTGGCTGACCAGGATGAGGTCGTGGTCGCCAGCGCGGGCAGCTTCCAGGAATCGCTGCGAAAAATCGTCATACGGTTCGGCTGCAACGGTCGTGACCTCAAGCCATTTGTCTTCCGCCCAGCGAGCGAACTGGCGCCGCGCAGAGTGAAACTCTCCATCGCTCATCAACACGCGCAAGCGGCGCGCATCGCTGCGCGGGCAGGCGGCTGCAAGACGGATGAGGAAGTCATGCGTGTTTGCCGCGAACACGATCGCCGAAGGATCGCTGCTGCCCAGTTCGTCGGCAACATGGCGCTGGGCCGCGGGCCACACTTCGCCCATGATGCGCGCCCACTTGCGATCGGCAAGGCGCGCGGCATCGTCCCAGCAATCGACTTGGCCCACGAAGCTCGCGTCGGGCCACAGATGGTGGCTGTGCGCGGCGAAATGGAGCCGCTCGGGCGCAGCGCCCAGGCTTTTCGAAAATAATGGCTTGAAGGTCATAGTGAGGTTCGGAGCGACCAAAGTTCAGGAAAGGCACGTTTGCTAAGCGTCGTCTCCAGATAGGCCGCACCGGCCGAACCGCCGGTGCCGCGCTTATTGCCGATGATGCGCGTAATCGTCAGCACATGCTTGTGCCGCCACCCTGCAAGTGCGTCGTCGATATCGACCAATTTTTCGGCCAGCTGGTAAAGCTCGAACCACTTCTCGCTGTCGCGATATACGGCAGTCCAAGCTTTCTCGATCGCAGCGCTTGACCGGTCGCCAAGATCGAACCCGGCGCGGACCAGCGCGGCATTGGCTTCGTCCCACAGGCTTGGCTCTTCTAGCGCGGCCGCCAGGCGGGCATGCCCCTCCCCGCCCCCTTCATGATATTTCAGATAGCTCGGGTCCTTGATCCCGAGCCGGAACTCGAGCTCGCGAAACTGCGCCGACTGAAAGCCGGATGAGGTGCCAAGCACATCGCGAAAGGCGGTGTAATCGACCGGGGTAAGCGTAGCCAGGACGTCCCAAGACAGGGTCATCACCGCCTGGATCCGACTGATCCGGGACAGCGCCTTATAGGCGGGCGCGAAATGGTCCCCTCGCACTAGCACGCATGCCAGCCCTAGCTCGTGCAGCATCTGCTTGAGCCACAGTTCCTTGGCCTGGTGAATGACGATGAACAGCATCTCGTCGTGGAGATCGCTGCGCGGGTGCTGCGCCGAGAGCAGGCTGTCGAGCGCCAGATAATCGGCATAGGTCATGCCGGCGGGGGTTGCGGTCATGGTCCACGCTTAGAGGAAGAAGCGCCGCCGCGACAAGCGGCGCTTGCTTGTCCTATTGCCGCGAGCCGCCGGGCAGACCCGGCTGTGCAATGGTGCCGATATTGCCGAACAATTCGTCGAAGAAACTACGCTTGCGGCCAAGCGTCTTGGTGTAGTCGCCGACCGGATCGACCGAAGCGATCAATTCCTTGCCGGTGGTCGCGACCTGGACGACATTGCCCGCCGGGTCGAACCGGACGTGAAGCAATTTCTGGTCCACGACGCGCGGATCGCGGAAGGCGAACTGGTGCGTGTCCTGCGAAAGATAATACCAGTCGTTCGGATCGAACTGACCAACGAAGGTCGGCCGGCCAAGCGTTTTCGCCACCGAAGTCTTATTGTCGACCCCGACCTGGACGGATTTCGCCAATTGCTCGTCAAGCACGAAGCCGCGATGCTCGCGCACCCCGACACAGGCGGAAAGCGAAGCTGCCCCCAACAGCAACGCGCTATATTTCACTACTAGCTTGGTCATTACGATCGACTCCCGGGGGGTAAAGCGCCGCTTTGAGATGCGCTAATGCCCTCAATATGCAAGGAGAGGGGGGTGGCGCAAGTCATGGCGTCTTTCTGGCCGCCGAGCGAAGCGAAGAAACGAGGCTGCGATGCGATCATTGTTCAACAGCTGGCGGACCCCCGCCAACCAGGGTGAGGCCCTCTATGCCGCTTTGGTTGCAGAGGCGCGGCGGCCGGCGTGGTATATCGAGGGCGGGGTCGCCGATACGCTCGACGGGCGCTTCGCCGTGCTCTCCAGCCTTGTGGCGCTTACCATTGTTCGGCTCGAGGATGGCGGCGAATCGGCGGTCCGGGGATCGGTCGCGCTGACCGAAAGGTTCATCGCCGACATGGACGCCCAAATGCGCGAACAGGGCTTCGGCGATCCTTCGATCGGCAAGCAGGTGCGTTCGATGGTCGGCGCGCTTGCCAGTCGTGTCGATCGCTGGCGTCATGCCCGCGGCGGTGAAGTCGCCTGGGACGACGCGGTCCGCTTCAGCATCTATCGCGACGCCGTACCGGCGGCCGAGAGCGCGGCGACCTTTTCGGCCGAAGCGCTGCGCCGGTTCGACGAAGGCATGGCCGGGGCATCGGACGAGGCCCTGCTGAAGGGAGTCCTGGCATGAGCGACTTCGGTCACCGGCTGACGCTCGACCGGATCCGCGATGGCGACCGGATCGACCTTGTTGCCGATGCCGACGAGCGCGCCGCGGTTGCCGCTCGGTTGGATCTTCCATCGCTGGAAAGGCTGGACGCGCATGCCGTGCTCCGCCGCGATGGCGACACGGTCCACGCTAGCGGCCGGGTCAAGGCTTCGCTCGAGCAGCGCTGCGTAGCGACCGGCGATCCGCTTGCCGTGCGGATCGACGAAGCCTTTGACCTGCGATTCGTTCCCGAACTGAAAACCGCTGGCGGCGACGAGGAATTCGAACTTGGCGCCGACGAGCTCGACACCATGTTCCACGACGGCCAAGCAATCGATCTTGGCGCCGCAATCGCCGATTCGCTTGCGCTTGTGCTCGACCCCTACCCGCGCAGCCCGCGCGCCGCCGACGCCTTGCGCCAGGCCGGGGTCATTTCGGAAGAAGAGGCCGGTCCGTTCGCCGCCCTTGCTGCACTCAAGGGCAAGCTGTCGGGCGACACTTAGGGTTCGCCGAACACACGGACGGTTTGGCCCTCGGGCCCGACAACTGCGCGATACATTCCCGGCGTCGTGAAGCCCCACGCCGCATCGCCTGACGGGGCCACTGCGATCAGGCCGCCATTGCCGCCGAGCGCAACAATATCCGCCAGCACGGCATCGATCGCTTGCTGGAGCGTCTCCCCACCAAGCCGCATGCGCGCGCACACTTCATGCGCCGCCGCGGCACGAATGAAGCTTTCGCCAAGCCCGGTCGCGCTGACCGCCGCCGCGCGATCGTCCGCATATGTGCCCGACCCGATAAGTGGCGAATCGCCAATCCGACCCCAGCGTTTGGCGGTCAGCCCGCCGGTCGAAGTCGCCGCCGCGACGTGACCGGCGCGATCGACTGCAACCGCTCCAATCGTGCCATATTTGATGTCGCTGTCGAAGCCGCCCCCCAACGCAATCACCTTGGCAAGCTGCGCGCGGCGCTCGGGGATGACGAACCAGTCGTTTTCAACCTGTTCCAGTCCCTGCTCGGCCGCGAAGCGGTCCGCGCCGGAATAGGTCAGTAGGACGTGCGGGCTATGCTCCATCGCCGCGCGCGCCGCGCTCACTGGAGCACGCGTCGTCCGCAATCCGGCCACTGCCCCGCAGCGGCGGTCGGCCCCGTCCATGATTGCCGCGTCCAGCTCGGCATGACCCTCTAAAGTCAGCACGCAGCCGCGCCCGGCGTTGAAGGCGGGATCCTCCTCGAGCACGCGTGCCGCCGCCTCGACTGCATCGAGCGCTCCTCCGCCCGCCTCGAGAATATCCTTGCCGGCATCGAGTGCGGCGCCGAGCCCGGCGCGACCGCGCCCCTCCTGCGCAGGAGGAATCGTGTCTGGCCGCATTGCGCCGCAGCCGCCGTGAATCATCAAACGCCATGTCATTGCCCGCCCGTAGCGTGGTGCGCCGAGGGATGCCAGTTGACGAATGCCCGGAACTGATATTAATGTGATATCACTTAAAGGGGAGAGAATATGACCGACTCGACAATTTTTGCATTGACCAGCAGCCGCGAACGGCCGGCGGCAACCGCCAGCGGCTATTTCATGCTGCTCCTGCTCCTGCTTGCCATCGCACTGCAGATTTTCGGAATTGTCAGCCTGGCCAACGACCGCGACGGTGCCTTGGAGATTGGCGCGGTCGTCCTTGCGCCCATCGCCATCCTCTTCATCGTCTGCGGCTTCTACATGCTTCAGCCCAACCAGGCTGCGGCAATTACCTTGTTCGGGGACTATAAAGGCACCGACCGCAGCACCGGCCTGCGCTGGGTCATCCCATGGATGATCCGCAAGAAGCTGTCGGTGCGATCGAACAACTTCATTTCCGAACGCATCAAGGTCAACGACCTACGCGGCAACCCGATCGAGATGGCGGCGCAAATCGTGTGGCGCGTGGTCGATACGGCGCAGGCCCTGTTCGACGTCGACGATTACAGCCAGTTCGTGCGCGTCCAGGTCGAAGCCGCGATCCGCACAATCGGCTCACGCTATCCCTATGACGATTTCGAGCATCTCGAGGTGACGCTGCGGGGCAATCACGACACGGTCGGGGTCGAGCTTCGCACCGAACTCCAGGCGCGCCTCGCGGTGGCCGGTATCACGGGCGACGAATGCGGCTTCACCCATCTCGCTTATGCCCAGGAAATCGCTGGCGCCATGCTTCGCCGCCAGCAGGCCCAGGCCGTCGTTGCGGCGCGCAAGACTTTGGTTGAAGGTGCTGTCGGAATGGTCGAAATGGCGCTGACCCTGCTCAGTGAAAAGAATGTCGTCGAACTCGACGATGAGCGTCGCGCGGCGATGGTTTCCAACCTGATGGTCGTGCTGTGCGGGGAGCGCGATACCCAGCCGATCGTCAACGCCGGATCGCTTTACCAGTAAGATGGCCGGCACGCGCAAGTCCTACCCGCTCAGGCTCGATCCCGCTCTTTGGGCGGCGATCGAGCGGCTCGCGGGGTGCGAATTGCGCAGCGCCAATGCGCAGGCCGAATGCCTGCTTCGTGAAGCCATGAAGGCACGCGGCATCCGGCTTGACGACCCAGTGACGGTCAAGCGCGGCCGTCCGGCGAAGATAAATCCAGTTGATGGAGACACTGAATGAATGTGCTTTTCCTTCTCGTCGCGGCCGCGGTGGCGTCAAGCAACGTCACGATCCCCGGACCGCTTGGCCCGCTCGCCGCCACGCTTACCGAGCCGGCGAAAAACGCCCCCGTGGTCCTGCTCATCCCGGGGTCGGGCCCGACCGATCGCAATGGCGACAATCCTGCCGGGGTCAGCGGCGGCATCTATCGCCAGCTGTCCGACCAGTTGGCGGCGCGAGGAATAGCGACGCTGCGCGGCGACAAGCGCGGGATGTTCGGCAGCAAGGCCGCGATCGCGGACGCCAACAGGGTGACGATCGCCGACTATGTCACCGACGTGCGCGGCTGGACAAGGTTTTTGCAAGCACGCGGCAAGCGCTGCGTATGGCTCGCTGGGCATAGCGAGGGCGGGCTCGTCGCGCTTGCCGCCGCGCAGCAGCCCAAGGGAATCTGCGGCATCATCTTGCTCGCCGCACCTGGCCGTCCCTTAGGCGCCGTGCTTCGCGCCCAGCTGAAGCCTCAGCTCCCTCAGAACATGTTTGCCTCGGCGGATGCCGCGATTGCTCGACTTGAGCGCCGCCAGCGGGTCGATCCGGCGAGCGTTCCGGCGCCCCTTGCCTCGCTCTTCAATCCTGCGGTGCAACCTTATCTGATGGATCTCATGAGCTACGTTCCGGCCGCGCTCGCCGCGACGACCAAAGTGCCGATGCTGATTATCCAGGGCGAAGCTGACATTCAGGTGCGCGTGGGCGATGCGCGCTTGCTCGCCGCAGCGCGGCCCGGTGCGAAGCTGGTGCTGATACCCGGCATCAATCACCTGTGGCGCAAGGCTCCGGCCGACGCAGCTGCAAATGCCGCGACCTATCGCGATGCCCGGATCCCGGTCGATCCCCGGGTCGCTTCAGCGATCGCTGCCTTCGTTGCGGCCAGGCGCTAGCGTTTCTGCGGCGGGGCTTTGTGCTCGGGGCCAAGCGCGTCATCCAGCAGCCGCGCCAGGCGGAGTCCGCCGGCGAGGACGTTCTGACGCACCGCTGGGATCAGCGCCTGCACTTGCGCCTCGGTCAGCGTCGGGCGTTTCGCCGGGCGTTCGCCACAGGGGTCGGCGAACAAACTGCCATAGGCCAGGGTTCTTGACTTGCCCCACTGCTCGCGGCTCCAATCCTCGACGCTCCCCGCCGCGATGCGCGAGCGCTCAGCCGACGATACCGAAGCGAGCAATCCCGCTGCGCCCGCCGGCGGGGTCGTAATCGCGCGCTCCGGCAGCCAGCCGTCCCAAACGCCGTGCAAATTGGTGCGCCCACCGATCAGTCCATAGTTCATCGCTACCTTATTGCCGCCAAGGTCGTCATTGTCGCCGGCATGCATTGGCTGGTGGAGGTCGCCGACGAAGTGGACCAGGAACGCCAGCGCCATTAGCTTTTCGCGCTGCGGCACCGCTTGATTTGCCAGCAGCCGCGCATTGCGTTCGATCTGGGCCGATACGCAATGTCCGTCCTTGCACGGCCCCTTTAGGTCGAACGGCTTGCACACATTCACATTCTGATAGTGCCAGCTCACGGCATAGTTGAAGCGTTCGTCATACTTTACGCAATCGGCCCACACGCTGGCTTGCTCGATCGTAGCCACCGGGCAGGTTGGCGTCTCGAGAGACCGGCCCTGCGCGAGCAGCCGCCCAACCTCGCGCCGAGTGTCTGGACGCATCTGCTGCCAGGCGATGCCTGCAACGGTTTCATGGCCATATTCCCAATAGGAACTGGCAGGGGCGGAAAGCAGGCACAAAGCGGCAAGCATCGCGGCAAGGCGGATAAGATTCGGCATGGCGCTTCTCTAGCGCGCGCAATTTCCTTTGTCATTTGAAGTCCCTATATGGATGCAATGTCCTCGCTTCGTCCGTGGCGCGCCATAGAGCGCCGTCAGTCTCGCCAGATCATGGTCGGCAATGTCGCGGTTGGCGGCGACGCCCCCGTGACTGTGCAAACCATGACCAACACGCCCACCTCGGACGCCGCCGCGACCATCGCCCAGGTCCGGCGCTGTGAGGAGGCCGGGGTCGATCTCGTCCGCGTGTCATGTCCCGATGTCGAAAGCACCGCGGCGCTGCGCGAGATTGTCCGCGCCGCGAATGTCCCGATCATCGCAGACATCCATTTTCACTATAAGCGCGCGCTCGAAGCCGCCGACGCCGGCGCCGCCTGTCTGCGCATCAACCCGGGCAATATTGGCTCGGCCAACCGGGTGCGCGAAGTGGTCGCCGCGGCAAAGGCCAACGGCTGCGCCATTCGCATCGGGGTGAACGCCGGCAGCCTCGAACGCGACTTGCTTGAGAAATATGGCGAGCCCTGTCCCGAGGCCTTGGTCGAAAGCGCGCTCGACCATATCCGCATCCTGGAGGATCACGACTTCCGCAACTATAAGGTGGCGGTCAAGGCATCCGACCTGTTCCTTGCGGTCGCCGCTTACCACCAGCTTGCCGATGCGGTCGATTGCCCGCTTCACCTTGGCATCACCGAAGCTGGCGGGTTGATCGGCGGCACCGTCAAATCGTCGATCGGCATGGGTTCCTTGCTGTGGGCCGGGATTGGCGATACCATCCGCGTCTCGCTTTCGGCCGAACCGGAGGAAGAAGTCCGCGTCGGCTATGAAATCCTTAAGGCGCTTGGCATTCGCAATCGCGGCGTTCGGGTCGTCTCCTGCCCGAGCTGCGCGCGGCAGGGGTTCGATGTCATCCGCACCGTCCAGGCGCTTGAGGAGCGGCTCCAGCATATCCGCACGCCGATGTCGCTCAGCGTCCTTGGCTGCGTGGTCAACGGACCCGGCGAAGCGCGCGAAACCGATATCGGCATTACCGGCGGCGGCAACGGCAAGCATATGGTGTTTCTCTCGGGGGTTACCGACCACCACGTCCAGGACGCCGGCATGATCGACCATATCGTGCGGCTGGTCGAGGCCAAGGCGGCCGAGATCGAGGCCGGCATCAGCCAGACCCGCGACGCCGCTTAAACTTCCGCGCCGCACTTCCCTTGACGGCCGCAATGTCTAGAGCGGCGCAATGACCCCGCGCACTACCCAGATCACTGCTTTCCTCGTTGGAATGATCGGCATCGCGCTGTTCGCGATCATGGACGCGGTGATGAAGGGGCTGGTGCTTGCGCTTGGCACCTATGCCACTTTGCTGTGGCGCAGTTTCGTCGGCGTGGGCCTTGCCGGTGCGCTGTTCGCCGCCAGTCGCCCGCAATGGCCGGCGCGGGCAACGCTCAACATCCACCTCACGCGCGGCGCGGTATCGACCGTGATGGGCGTGCTGTTCTTCTGGGGCCTCGCTCGCGTTCCCCTCGCCCAGGCGATCGCACTCGCGTTCATCGCGCCGCTCATCGCGCTGGTGCTTGCCGCGGCGATGCTTGGCGAGCGGGTGGAAAAACGCACCATCGGTGCCAGCTTCGTGGCCTTCGTAGGGGTCGCAGTGATCTTCCTTGGCCAGGCACAGGCCGACCTTGGCCGCGACGCAATGCTTGGCAGCCTGGCGATCGTCATTTCGGCGCTGCTTTATGCGCTCAACCTCATCCTGATGCGCCGCCAGAGCCAGGCCTCGGGTCCTGCCGAAGCCGCTTTCTTCCAAAACGTGACTGTCTCCGCGCTGCTGCTCGCCGCGCTGCCAATCCTTGGCACCAGTATGCCCGCTGCGGAGCACTGGCCGTGGATCCTGCTGGCGGCGCTGCTATCGACCGGCTCGCTGCTGTTGCTATCTTGGGCGTATGCCCGCGCCGAGGCCAGCTATTTGGCAGCGACCGAATATAGCTCCTTCCTGTGGGCAATGCTTTTGGGCTGGCTGGTGTTCGGTGAGCGCGTTTCGCCTTACACGCTGGCGGGGGCGACACTGATCGTGGCTGGCTGCCTCCTCGCTGCACGGCGTCCCGAAGACGTCAGGCCAGCGCTCGAAGTGGCGGCTTAAGGGAATTGAGCGGGAGGGGGTTTGCGTGGCGTGGTTCTGGCTCATTCTTGGCGGACTATTCGAAGTCGGGTTCACCACCTCGCTCCGCCATGTCGATGGCTTCCGCAACCTGCCGTGGACTCTCGCCTTCCTGGGCTCGGTCGCGGTCAGCATGGCATTGCTCGAATATGCCTCGCGCTCGATCCCGATGGGGACGGCTTATGCAGTGTGGGGCGGGATCGGCGCGGTCGGCACGGTGATCGTCGGCATGGCCTTCTACACCGAGCCGACGACGACCATCCGCGTCCTGCTCATTCTCGCGATTGTCGCGGCCATCGCCGCGCTCAAGCTGACGGCTTAGTCTCCGCCGGGGTCAGCACCGCCTTGGCCGCCTCGACCGGTCGATCGAGCCCGAGCGCATCAACCACCGCGATCGCGTCGTCGAAGCCGGCCCCGCAAAACGTCGGCACGCCAGCGGCATTGATCTGTTCGAGCAGCTTGCCCTCGGGACCCTCCCGGCACGACCCGTCGACGTCGCGGATGAACACCGCCGCCACGCGCTCCTGGAAGTCCTCGACCACCTTGGCGTAAATCGTCACGTCGCGCTGGCCATTGTCGCCGATCAGCAGGAAGCGCAGGTCGGGGTAGAAGGCCATCACACGCTCGATCGCTTCCAATTTGTGGTCGTCGTGCCCCTTGTGGATGAACTGGCCGCGATCGAAGCCATAATCCTTGAGGAACATCGGCCCGTGCGGGATCGAATTAAGCTCCATGAATTCGGCGATGAACCCGTACAGATTCCACGGGGAGGAGGAGACGTAGAAAAACGGCCGCGCCGGCGCGAGATGGTCGCGCGCGATCATCTTGTAGAGCTTCGAAGCCCCCGGCACCGCAAGCCGGTCCTGCGGCCGCTCGGCCACGATGCGGCGCCAGTGACGGCGGAAATCGGTCGCGCCGGTCTCGACCACCGTATCGTCGATGTCGGAAATAATGCCCCAATGATGGTCCGTCCCGGGGGCGATGATCGGCACCTTGAACCCGCTTTGCTGCGCTTCCCGCCCGGGGGTTGTCAGCGTCACGCTTTCCCACTGCGTCGTCGGCGGCAACGGCTGGTCGATCGTCAGCTCGAAGTCGAAATAGCCTTCGTCGTCGGTCAACACTTCCGCAGCTTGGCCATAGCCTTCGCAATGAACCGCGATCCCCGGCAATTCCTCGCTATTGTAAATCTCTAGCATCGCCGCGATCTTCTGGATCATTCCATCGCCGGGTTTCAGCGCGGGTTCGAAGCGCACGATCCGCCCCTTGAGCCGCACGGTTTGCGCGTTGCGATACCCCGCATAGGCCAGCAGGCGGACCTTGCGATCATGCCACTCGCCCTGCGCCAGCAAATCGCCGATCACGTCGACGTCATGCTCCAGGTCGGCAACGCTCGATTGAAGGAAGCGGTGGATGATATTCTCACTCATACCCCGCGAACGGCGGCCGCCCGCCTCGGTTCCGCCCTTCCACGCCAAGCTCGTTCTGACTCGTCGGAAACCCGTCGTTGCGAGCCGGCGTGAGCGCGGGAAGAAAACCATCTCGCGCCGCTGATTCGGTTCACTACGTTCGCGATGGCAGCAGTGACCGCTTTCGACCCATTACGGACCTTAGCGGTTGACGCCCTGCGCATTCAGGCAACGCGTGGCCCACCCCCGCCAGCTCAGCGGATTTATACGAAGCCAAAGTCGTCCTGATGGAGCGACCCTAGCGCCACGTTCTGCAGAACGACCACATTGCCCGGCCCGCTCTCGATCCACGTATCGGATCCGACCTGCCTGGCGTTGGCGATAACTTGTGCATACGTCGAAAAGATCGACGTCGAAAACATCACCGCATCCTCGGTGCCCGCACCCGCGGTAAAGTCGGTAATGACGTCTACGCCCCAATTGGGATGCACCAGGAACAGGTCCGACCCGGCACCACCGGTCAAAGTGTCGTAGCCGCCCCGGCCTTCGATGACATTGCCCCGCGCATTTCCGTAGATCAGATTGGCCTGATTATTGCCGTAGCCATAGGTCTGAGTGCCATAGATCATGATCAAATTTTCGACATGATCCGGCAGGGTGAAGTTGACGTAGGCGTAAACAT
>JALYRC010000023.1 GCA_030855555.1 Pseudomonadota bacterium | reverse complement strand
AGCTCACGGGAATGCCGCGTCCCGAATGCTTCCCCGGGCTCGACAAGGCATCGCACCGCCTCGTCCAATACCCTTGCGTGGAAACCGGCGGCTTGATCTGGTTCGCCAAGGATGAGAACGCCGACTTTACCGAGGTGCTCGCGCTTGTCCCTGACCTCGATGCTTTCGCGCTCGCCGAGCAATACGTTTATCGCTCCAAGACCCACGCCGTCGCCGCCAACTGGAAGCTCGTCATCGACGCCTTCCTCGAAAGTTATCATGTCCAGCGCCTGCACTCGGCGACCATCGCAAGCTTCTTCGCCGACGGCATCACCGTCGCCGACACCATCGGCCGCCATCAGCGCGCAGCGGTCGGCCGCGCCGATTACCTCGCCAAGGTCGATCTTGGCGACTGGGCCGCCTTGCGCCTGGCGGTGACCTACACTTATCAGATTTTCCCGGCCTCCGTCGTCATCGTCAGTCCCGATTATATCAATCTGCTGATCGTCATGCCGCAATCCGTCGGGCACACATTGGTCGAGGATGTCATGCTCATCCCCGAAAAGCCGATTACACCCGAAGCCGAGGCGCACTGGCAACGCAGCTGGGACCTGCTCGACGGCGGCACTTTTGCAGGTGAGGATTTTCGCGCCGCAGCGCTGGCTCACCAAGGCCTGTCATCGGGCGCAATCGACAAGATCGTCCTCGGTACCCTCGAACAAGGCATCGCCGACTTCCACTGCAAGGTCGACGCGGCGCTCGTCGCTTAATCGTATAGTACCAATCCCTTGGGCGCCTTCACCCTGCCCCCCTGCAAATGCTGGTCGACCGCCGCAAGCGCCGCTTTCAGCGTGCGCTCATTGTACGGTTTCATCAGGCATCCAACGGCGAGGTCACGCGCCTCGGCCGGCTCCATGCCAGTCGAGAATAGCACCGGGACATTCTTCTGCTTGGCGAAGCGGGCAACGTCGATTCCGCTGCGCTCGCCCGCAAGCCGGATGTCGGACAGGATGAGGTCGATCTTTTCGCGTTCGAGCGTGGCGATTGCGTCGGCATAGCGATCATGCGTCGCAACGACTATATAGCCGGCGTCGGCCAGCATCGTTTCATTGTCGAACGCCGTCAGCGGCTCGTCCTCGACGATCAGGATACGCTTGACGATACGCTTGGGCTTCCCGAACAGCATCTGACCCCCGTAGGACGAAGAATATGGACCCGCAACGTACGAAGCGCCCGCCGGTGCCGCGCAGTCAGCGCCGAGACGGCGGAGCGCCGCAAAAAGCCCGTGGGCCGCGCCCCGGCGCGCCGCGCGAAGAAGGTCCGCAACGGATCGCCAAGCTTCTCGCGCGCGCTGGCATCGCTTCGCGCCGCGATATTGAGCGCATGATCGAGGAGGGGCGCATTGCCCTCGACGGCAAGACCATCGACACGCCCGCCACCCTGCTCGCCGACCTTGAAGGGGTCACCGTCGACGGCAAAGCGGTCAAGGCGCCGGAAGCGGCGCGACTGTTCCTGTTCTACAAGCCGCAAGGCACGCTTACCGCCGCGCGCGACCCCAAGGGGCGTCCGACGATCTACGACAAATTGCCTCCCGGCCTGCCCCGCCTGATGCCTGTCGGCCGCCTCGACTACATGACCGAGGGCCTGTTGCTGATGACCAATGACGGCGAGTTCAAGCGCCAGCTCGAGCTTCCAAGCACCGGCGTCGTCCGCACCTATCGCGCTCGCGCTTTTGGCGAGATCACCCAGGCGCAACTCGAAAGCCTGTCCGAAGGCGTGACCATCGAGGGGATGCGCTACGGCTCGATCAACGCCAATCTCGAGCGCCGCACCGGCCGCAATTGCTGGATCGAAATGTCGCTCACCGAAGGCAAGAATCGTGAAGTTCGCAATGTCCTCGCTTTTCTAGGCCTTCAGGTCTCGCGCCTGATCCGCGTCAGCTACGGGCCGTTTACTGTGGAAGGGATGGAGACCGGCGATGTCGGCGAAGTCCCGCCCAACATCCTCACCCATTTCCGCAAGACGTTGAAAGCATGAGGATCATTTCGGGCCAGTGGCGCGGTCGACCGCTCGTTGCGCCGAAAGGCGAGCTTACCCGCCCGACCGCCGATCGAACGCGCGAGACATTATTCTCGATGCTCGTCAGCCGCTTGGGCAGCTTCGAAGGGCTGCGCGTCGCCGACCTCTACGCGGGCAGCGGCGCGCTTGCCTTCGAAGCCTTGTCGCGCGGAGCGACGCGTGCCGTGCTGATCGAGAATGACCGCGCGGCGCTGACTGCGATTGAGGCCAATGCCGCCAAGCTTGGCGCCACGGCTGCGATCGAGCTTCGCGCCATGTCCGCCGCCCGCCTGCCGCGCCAGGCGCCGTTCGACCTCGTCCTCGCCGACCCGCCTTACGGCGCCGGCTCGGGGACGAGCGTCGCGAAGGCGGTTGCCGAGGCCGAATGGCTTAACCCCGGCGGGTGGCTGGCGATCGAAACCGCCAAGGGCGACCCGGTCGAAGCCCCCGCTTCGCTCAGCATCGAGGCGACGCGCGACGTTGGCCGCGCGCACCTCACCTTGCTGCGTTTCTAACTCTTCTTCACTGCACCGGCAGCGGCGCTTGTGATCGCGCCAATGTCCCCAAGCAACTTTTTGCCCATGGCCGCGGCAGCCGCCTTGCCAACCGACTTGACCATCTTGGACGATGTCTGCCGTCCGCTCTTGCCGACCTGATGCTCGGCGATCGCGGCTACTGCGGCAATCGCTCCGGCAGCAAGCAGATCGGCAACCAGAGGATGGTCTGCCAGTCTCGCAAGCCCGTCCAGCCCGTCGCGCGTCTTGCTCCTCTTGGTCGTCTCCTTCTTCGCGCCAGCGGCCTTCTTGGCGGTCTTCTTACCCTCTTTCTTGCTGTCTTTATTAGCAGCCTTGGTCTTGACGGAATCAGGGGCGCCGCCCTTTTTCTTGTTCGTATTGGTCTTCGCGGTTGCGGCCTTGGCCATGGTCATGCTCCCTGTTGTAGCGCTTCACGCACAGTTGATGATCCGCATGTCGGCGTCCGCGAACGGCTGCGCAAGAGCGCAGGCACTTTCGCGCGGGTGGTCGAGCCAGGCTCTTGCATCATCAGGCCGCAGCATGACCGGCATCGCCTTGGGATGGACCGCCCCGACCAGCGCATTCGCATCGCATGTCAGGAACGCCATAAAGGACCCGCCCTCCCCCGGCCGCCAAAGCCCGGCAAAGGCGAACAATGGCTCTTCCTGCTCGGCGGGGTGAAGCCCGAACCACACTTTGGCTTTCCGTTTCGTCACCGCGTCCGGCTCCGCCGTCCATTCGCAAAAGCGGGTCACGGGCACGATGCAGCGCCGCTCGACATTATTCAGTGCCGATCGCCAGAACGGGCTTTCGAAGTTGCGAATGTTGGTGACCGGCCGCCCCTTGGCCGCTGCCGGTCCCGGAAATCCCCACACCATCGTCTCCATGACTAGCCCGTCATCGCCGCGCCGAAGCACTGGAGCCGGCCGTCCGGGATAGATTTCGTCGTAAGCGGGCAAATTGGCGCGATCGCCCACAAACGGTCCGAAAACCCGCCGAATCTCGTCGACGGTCGCGGTCATCGTGTAAAGATTGCACATAATTCTGCCTTCTCGCCCCAGCGTGACTAACGGTTCGTCGTTAACAGCGGCGATTGCCGTTAAAACTGTACAATGCGTTGCCCTCGGTTCATCAAAAGAATGCCAAGGTCGCCGGGTTGCAAGTCGCAATCTACGACAAGGAGTCAAATATGCGCACTCTAGCTCTCGCACTATCAGCTGCCACGCTGACACTGCCCGCGATGCCGACCATCGCCGCCGCGCAGAACAGTGGCTATTATAAGGGCCGCACCTGGCAGGACAGCCAAGGCCGTCTCCGTTGCCGCCGCTCGAACGGCACCACCGGCCTCGTCGTCGGTGCCGCCGGTGGCGCACTCATTGGCCGCGCAATCGATACCCGCGGTGAGCGTACCACGGGCACGATCGTCGGCGCAGCCGCCGGCGCACTGCTCGGCCGCAGCATCGAGCGCAGTCGCCGCGTGCGCTGCCGCTAACATCTACTGACCGGCGCCGCCATTGAGC
>JALYRC010000183.1 GCA_030855555.1 Pseudomonadota bacterium | reverse complement strand
TCCGTCGCCGTATCGCCGGTCGGTGCAGCCTGCGCCTGCTGCTGCTCGTAGATCGCCTGGCCAAGCTTCATCGCCGCCGCGCCGAGCGCTTCGGTCTTCTGGGTCATGACATCGGGATCGCCGCCCTCCACCGCTGTCTTGGCTTCGGCGATTGCAGTCTCGATCTCGGTCTTGACCTCGGCGGAGACCTTGTCGCCATGCTCTTTCAGCTGACTCTCGGTCGAGTGGATCAGGCTTTCGGCCTGGTTCTTCGCTTCGGCACCAGCACGGCGCTTCTTGTCCTCGTCGGCGAACTGCTCCGCCTCACTGACCATCTTCTCGATGTCGGCGTCGCTGAGACCGCCCGACGCCTGGATGCGGATCTGCTGTTCCTTGCCGGTGCCCTTGTCCTTGGCATGCACATTGACGATGCCGTTGGCGTCGATGTCGAACGTCACCTCGATCTGCGGCACGCCGCGCGGCGCAGGCGGGATTCCAACAAGGTCGAACTGGCCGAGCGTCTTATTGTCCGCCGCCATTTCACGCTCGCCCTGGAAGACACGGATCGTGACTGCGTTCTGATTGTCGTCGGCGGTCGAAAAGGTCTGCGACTTCTTGGTCGGGATGGTGGTGTTGCGGTCGATCATCCGCGTGAACACCCCGCCCAGCGTCTCGATGCCAAGCGACAGGGGGGTCACGTCGAGCAGCAGCACATCCTTGACGTCGCCTTGAAGCACGCCCGCCTGGATTGCGGCGCCGAGCGCGACGACTTCGTCCGGGTTGACGCCGGTGTGAGGCTCCTTGCCGAAGAAATCCTTCACTACTTCGCGGACACGCGGCATGCGCGTCATGCCGCCAACCAGAACGACCTCGTCGATCGCCTTGACGTCGAGCCCGGCGTCCTTGAGCGCCTTCTTGCACGGCTCGAGGGTGCGGTTGATGAGGTCCGCGACCATCTTCTCAAGGTCGGCGCGAGTGATCGTCTCGACCAAGTGGAGCGGGGTCGTCTGCCCGCCTTCCATCCGCGCGGTGATGAACGGCTGGTTGATTTCCGTCGTCTGCGCCGAGCTCAGTTCGATCTTCGCCTTCTCGGCGGCTTCCTTGAGCCGCTGCAACGCCAGCCGATCGGTCTTGAGGTCGATGCCTTCCTTGGCCTTGAACTTCTCGGCGAGATATTCGACGATCTTGGCGTCGAAATCCTCACCGCCAAGGAACGTGTCGCCGTTGGTCGACTTCACTTCGAACACGCCGTCGCCAATCTCGAGGATCGAGACGTCGAACGTGCCGCCGCCAAGATCGTAGACCGCGATCGTCTTGCCGTCATTCTTGTCGAGCCCATAGGCAAGCGCCGCCGCAGTCGGCTCGTTGATGATGCGCAGCACTTCAAGACCGGCGATCTGGCCGGCGTCCTTGGTCGCCTGGCGCTGCGCGTCGTTGAAGTAAGCTGGGACGGTGATCACCGCCTGCGTGACGGTCTCGCCAAGATAAGCTTCGGCCGTCTCCTTCATCTTCTGAAGCGTGAAAGCCGACACCTGCGAGGGCGAATATTCCTTGCCGCCGGCACCGACCCAGGCGTCGCCATTGGCGCCCTTTACGATCTTGTACGGGACGAGCTCGGTATCCTTCTTGGTGATCGGATCGTCGAACCGGCGGCCAATCAGCCGCTTGACCGCGAAGATGGTATTGTCGGGGTTGGTCACCGCCTGGCGCTTGGCCGGCTGGCCGATCAGGCGCTCGCCATCCTTCGTGAACGCGACGACCGATGGGGTCGTGCGCGCACCTTCCGAATTCTCGATGACCTTCGGCTTGCCGCCTTCCATGACTGCAACGCAGCTGTTGGTGGTGCCGAGGTCGATCCCGATCACTTTCGCCATATTATGCCCTCTTATGCTCGTCTGATTTGCCGCTCCGGCCGGGCCGAGGCGTTGTGGTTTCGGAGGCGATATAGGGGGTCGCCGCGCGACGACAAGACGTGGCGGGCGCGCGACGATTTGTTCAGCTTTTGTGCGCTATGGCAGCAACATGGGGGGAATCGCGGACGGTAGCTGGCTCGGCGAAGGACGCGCGCGGCGTATCGCATTCGCTTGCCTGATCGTTTCCGTGGGCGCCATCGGCCTGCTGATCGCGACTGCGAACGGGACCTTGGACTGGAAGGGCCGTCCCCTCGGAACCGATTTCTCGCAAGTCTGGACCGCCGGCACGATGGTGCTCGATGGCCGCGCCGCCGCCGTGTGGGACTGGCCAAGCCACTTTCGCGTTCAGCAGGCCTTCCATCGCTCGACCACGGTCGATCTTTACGGCTGGCATTATCCACCGCCCTATCTGCTCATCGCCTCGGCGCTTGCGACCATGCCCTATCTCGTTGCTCTGGTGCTGTGGCAGGCGGCGACGCTTGCCCCCTTCACCGTCATGGCCCAGCGCTATCTCGGTCGGAGCGACGCCTGGCTCTATGTAATTGCGGCACCCGTCACGCTGATTTGCCTGACCCATGGTCACAACGGATTTCTTACCGGCCTATTGCTTGGCGGTGGGCTTCTCCTGCTGGATCGCAAGCCCTTCCTTGCCGGACTACTGCTGGGCTGCCTTGTCTATAAGCCGCAGTTCGCGCTGCTCATCCCCTTGCTCTTCCTGGTCACCCGGCAGTGGCGCGCGATCCTTGGCGCCGCGGCATCGAGCCTTGCGCTGATTGCACTCACCTATGCCATCTGGGGTTGGCCGGTGTGGCAGGCATTCCTCGACAGCTTCACGCTGACCCGCTCCATCGTCATCGAGCAAGGCAGGACCGGCTGGGAAAAGATCATGTCGCCTTTCTCGGCAGTGCGCAGCTGGGGGATGGCCATCGGCCCCGCTTATGGCGTCCAGGCCGCCGCGAGCGTCGCTGCAATTGGCGCCACGCTGGCGCTGGCGTGGAATAGCCGCCCGGCGCTGCGCAATGCCGCCGCCACTGCCACGGTGCTCATCTCGACACCTTACGTGCTCGATTATGATTATGTCGTGCTTCTACTCGGCATCGGTTTCCTGTGGAAGGATGGCGAGGAAGAAGGTTGGGAGCGGTGGGAAAAAAGCCTCCTCGCAGTCGCGTGGATTACCCCCCTTCTCGCCCGCACGGTTGCTTCGGCAACACTCGTCCCGCTCGGCTTGTTGAGCGCAATTATCGTGCTCGGAATCGCAGCCAGCCGCGGCCTCAGGGCATCGCCATCCCGCCATTCACATGGAGAGTCTGGCCCGTAACATAACCGGCCTCGCGGCTCGCGAGGTAGACGACCCCGGCACCGATGTCGTCGCCAGTGCCCATCGCTCCCGCCGGGATGCGCGATAATATCCCCGCTTTTTGCTGTTCGTTCAGCGCATCGGTCATCGCCGAACTCATGAACCCCGGCGCAATGCAGTTGACGGTGATCCCGCGGCTCGCGACTTCCTGCGCCACCGCCTTTGACATGCCGATCAGCCCGGCCTTCGACGCGACATAATTGGCCTGCCCCGGATTGCCCGTCAC
>JALYRC010000176.1 GCA_030855555.1 Pseudomonadota bacterium | reverse complement strand
ACCGGCGAGGATGCGCGCGCCCATGTCCACCTCGAGCGCGCCCGCAGCGACATGATCCTGGTCGGGCGCGGCACTTACCTCGCCGACCGCCCAAGTCTCGACGTACGCCTCCCCGGGCTTGAGATGTGGTCACCGCGACGCGCCTTGCTTACCCGGGGCGATGCAGTCGATGACTGGGAAATCCTTTCTTCTCCGCAAGATGTCTATCGACTTCATGACGTCAACGATCTGTTGGTTGAAGGCGGATCGGGCGCGGCGACGGCATTTCTCTCTGCCGACCTCGTCGATCGCATCCTTATCTACCGCGCCCCGATCCTGGTGGGTTCGGGCAAGTCATCGTTCGGCTTCATCGGGCTGGATTCGATCGCCGACGCCCACGGCCGCTGGCGTGCAGCGGACGGGACCCAACTTGGCATCGACCGCCTCGAAGTCTACGAACGGCTGCCTCGGGGAGACTGACGTGTTCACTGGCATCATCACCGACATTGGCACTGTGCGGTCGGCCGAACAGCGCGGCGACCTTCGCCTGACCATCGCTTGCAACTACGACCTTGGCGGAGTCGATCTTGGGGCGTCCATCGCCTGTTCCGGCACCTGCCTCACCGTGGTCGACAAGGGCCCGGACTGGTTCGCGGTCGATGTAAGCGCCGAAACCATGTCGCGCACTGCCTCCGGTCTGTGGCAGGAAGGCGCCCGCCTTAATCTCGAACGGGCACTTCGCGTTGGCGACGAGCTTGGCGGCCACTTGGTGACCGGCCATGTCGATGGAGTCGCCGCCGTCATCGGCGCCAGTCCCGAAGGCGATTCGATCAAGATCGGCATGGCGGTGCCTGCCGGGCTTGGCCCCTACATTGCGGTCAAGGGCTCGATCACCCTCGACGGCGTGTCGCTGACGGTCAACGAGGTGCGCGACGTCGACGACGGCGCAACCCACTTCGCGGTCAATATCATCCCCCACACCGCCACGCACAGCACGCTCGGAAGCATCAAGCAGGGCGACCAGCTCAACCTCGAGATCGACGTGCTCGCCCGCTACCTCAAGCGAATGACCGACGCGCGCACCTAGACCATCACCCTGAACTCCTTTCAGGGTCCATCCCGCTGCTCACGCCGTGCGGTCTCGAAATGGATGCTGAAACAAGTTCAGCATGACCTGCAACTCACCTTTACATCACATCGCAATGTGATACCGCCCCGCGATGTCCACAAACCTCATCGACCGCATCACATCACTTGTCGAATCCGGCGAAGCGTCACGCTCCGGCCTTGCCCGCGCCGCGGGCCTTCACGCCAACAGCCTGCGCAAGCTCGGCAGCCCCGACTGGAACCCAACCGCCGACACCCTGGGCCGGCTCGAGAAATTACTCGATGGCGGTGTCCAGGACGTGCTGGTCGGTGCGGAGGCGATCATCAACGAAGCGCGCAATGGCCGGATGTACATCCTCGTAGACGATGACGACCGCGAGAATGAGGGCGACCTCATCATCCCCGCGCAAATGGCGACACCGGACGCAATTAACTTCATGGCCCGCCACGGCCGCGGGCTGATCTGCCTCGCGCTTGGCAAGGACCGAGTCGACGCGCTTGGCCTGCAGCCAATGGCGCGCGTCAACCGCACCAGCATGGAAACCGCCTTCACTGTCTCGATCGAAGCCCGCGATGGGGTCACCACCGGCATTTCCGCGGCCGACCGCGCGCGCACCATCGCCGTCGCGATCGACAGCGCCAACAGCGCCGACGCCATCGTCTCGCCCGGGCACGTCTTCCCGCTCGTCGCGCGGCCCGGCGGCGTTCTCGTCCGGGCCGGTCATACCGAGGCCGCGGTCGATGTTTCGCGGCTTGCCGGGCTTAATCCGTCAGGCGTGATCTGCGAGATCATGCGTGAGGACGGGACCATGGCCCGGCTCGACGATCTGATGGAGTTTGCAAAGCTCCACGGGCTCAAGATCGGCACTATCCGCGACCTCATCGCCTACCGCCTCAAGAAGGACAATATGGTCGAGCGGGTGGCCGAAACGCGCTTCGTTGCGCGCTCGGGGGCGGCCTGGACGGCGGTCGTATTTCGCGACAAGGCCAGCGCCGAAGAGCAATTGGCGTTAGTGCATGGCGCGATCGATCCTTCCTCACCCACCTTGGTGCGGATGCACTCGATCGACCTGTTCGCCGACCTGCTGGGCGAGGCGAGTCCCCGGGCCGGGCTGCTCGACGGCGCCATGGCAATGATCGAGGCGGAAGGGTCGGGCGTGATCGTCGCCCTCCACGCCGCCGCAGCCGGATCGCTCAGCCGCGCCACCGACCATCGCTCGGGCAAGGCTGCGGAGGCAACGCCGGCACTGCGCGGCTATGGCATTGGCGCGCAGATTCTCGCCGCGCTCGGCATTCACGACATGATCCTGTTGTCGAATACCAGGCACGCTCCTGTAGGGCTTAGCGCCTACGGCCTCGCGATCGTCGAGGAGCGATGCATTGGCGGCGAAAAACCCTGTCCTACAGGCGAGGGTTCGGCCATGACGGGCGAGTGATCGGCGAGCACCGTCGCAGGGCCCCGAAATGGTCGTCCTCCCGGAGACTTTAGTGACTTTAGGACCGTAAGCGGTCACCTTCCATCAGGATTTGAACACCAATGGCCAAAATTCTTATCGTCGAAGCGCGTTTTTATGCGCATCTGAACGACCATTTGCTCGCCGGAGCCCGCGCCGTGATCGAAGAGGCGGGGCATGCGCACGAAACGCTCACCGTTCCGGGCGCTCTCGAAATTCCCGCGGCAATTGCCTTGGCTGCCGAAAGCGGCGGCTTCGACAGCTTCGTTGCGCTCGGCGTGGTGATTCGCGGCGAAACCTATCATTTCGAAATCGTCGCCGGCGAAAGCGCACGCGCCATCATGGCGCTGACCCTCGACGGGCTCGCAGTCGGCAACGGCATCCTTACCGTGGAGAATGAGGCTCAGGCGCTTGTCCGCGCCGATCCTGCCAAGGCCGACAAGGGCGGGGAGGCGGCAAAGGCAGCGCTGGCGCTGCTCGCGCTGAAGAAGCGCTTCGCCTAATTTAGCGCCAGCCACACCTCGTTGCGACGCAGCGGACCCGGGATCACCGGCGAATTGTAAAAGGCATATTCCGGCTCGGCCTCGCTCGTCTCACCGCGCCGGGCAAGCCACCCGCGCAGCCGGTCCTCCTGCTCGGTCAGGCCGATATCGCCGGGACGCCCGGCAAAGCTCACTACCGCGACTCGGCGGGCTGGAATTTCGACCAGCTCGATTCCTTCGGGCGGTTCGGGCAGTTCGCCTGCCTCGCGTCCCCACGGCATGACGAACCGGGTCCGCCATCCGCCCGACAGTTCGTCGTCGAACATTGGCGGATCGCTTGCCATGGGATCGCCGGCGTCCTGCATCACCGGCACCGTCATCGGCAATTTCTCACCGTCGCGCGATTTGGCGAAGATGTAGTCGGCGAGCAGCCCAAAGCCCTCGCTCAGCGACTGCTTGCGCGGGCCCTCGACCACCGTTTCGGCGACCGTCAAAGCGGGATAATCGCGGATCTGGAAATCGCCATCGGTCGCGATCGCCCGATAATCGGGCTCCTCGGTCTGCTTCTCGCGATAATAATATAGGGCCGCTCCACCGATGAGTGCCGCCCCCACCGCCGCCGCGCCTGCCATGACGTCCTTGCGCATCGCTAATCTCCCACTGATCCCAATGTCGAACCGGTCAGGCGGCTTCCTGTTCCTTCAGCATTGGATAGTCGGTGTAACCTTCGCGCCCGGGGCTGTAGAAAGTGGCCGCATCGGCCTCGTTGAGCTCCGACCCGGAACGCAACCGCGCGACGAGGTCGGGGTTGGCGATGAAGGTGCGCCCGAAGCTGATCGCATCGGCGACCCCCTCGCCAAGCTTCGCCTCGGCAGTGTCGCCGACATAGTCGCTGTTAAGCACGATACGCCCCGAATAGACGCCGCGCATCGCCGGGCTGACCGCGGGCTGGTCGCTTGCACCGAAGGTCGATTGCGGACCCGGCTCACGAAGCTCGATCCACGGCACGTCAAGCGCTTCGAGCTCGGTCGCGGCCGCCGTAAACAAAGCCGCATTGTCGCTATCGTCGGCACCTTGGGAGGCACCGATTGGAGACAGCCGGATACCGATGCGCGCGATGCCGACTTCGGCTGCGACTGCCTCGACCACCTCGCGCATGAAGCGCAACCGGTGCTCGATCGGGCCGCCATAATCATCGTCGCGCAAGTTGGTCCCGTCGCGAAGGAATTGGTCGATCAGATAGCCGTTGGCACCATGGATCTGCACCCCGTCAAACCCAGCCGCAATCGCATTGCGCGCGGCGGCGGCATAATCGCCGAGGATTCGGGAAATGTCGTCGCTGGTGGCGGCGCGCGCTTCGGGCAGCACCTGCTTTCCGTCATAAGTGTGCGCCTTATTGGGGCCCCGCGTGGCCGATGCGCTCACCGCCGGCATGCCGCTGACATTGTCATGGACCAGGCGCCCCATGTGCCACAGTTGGGCAACGATCCTTCCACCGGCGTCATGCACCGCGGCAACAACCGGCTTCCAGCCTTCGACCTGATCATCATTCCACAGCCCCGGCGCAAACGGCCAGCCAAGGCCTTCGCGGCTGATCCCGGTCGCTTCACTGATAATCAGCCCTGCCGACGCGCGTTGGGCGTAATGTTCGCCCATCAATGGCGTGGGCACCGCCGCTCGCGTCGCGCGGCCCCTCGTCAAGGGCGCCATGATGATGCGATTTGGAAGGCTGAGTGCTCCCATCTCGACCGGGTCGAACAGCGTCGGCATAAGCAGGTCCTTGGGCAGCGGGCAGGGGCCGAGAAGGTAGTGGCGATTCGCAACCCATCAAGGGCACACCGCTGGGCGTTCGTTGCACTGCTGGTCGGAAACCTTGCACTGGCCGGCGGCCCGTTCCTCGTTCGTCACGCCGGGGTCGGGCCGATTTCCGCCGGCTTCTGGCGCGTCACGCTTGCAATTCCGTTCCTGTGGCTCATCGCCCGCTTGCTCAAGCAGCCGGTCCACATCCCGCGCAGACCGGTGACCATTGCCATCGCCTTAGCTGCCCTGTTCTTCGCCGCCGACCTTGCCGCCTGGCATGCGGGGATCGTGCTGACCAAGCTTGGCAATGCGACCTTGTTCGGCAATATTTCCAGCTTCATCTTCGCGGCCTGGGGACTGTGGCTTGCCCGACGCTGGCCGTCGCGGGTTCAGGCGGTGGCGCTGATACTTGCCGCGGTGGGATGCGCAGCCTTGATGTGGGGAAGTGCCGAATTGTCCGCGGCGCATTTGCGCGGCGACTTGCTCAGCGCGCTCGCCGGCCTGCTCTACACCGGCTATCTGATCCTGGTCGAACGCACGCGCGGCACGGTCGCACCAATGCCATTGCTGTTTCTCGCCAGCCTGTTCGCCGCAATCTTCCTCCTTCCGGCAGCACTGGCTGCGGGCGAGCAGCTTATCCCTGCCGACTGGAGCGCTTTGTTCGCGCTTGCCTTGTGCAGCCAGGTCGCGGGGCAGGGGCTGCTGGTCTATGCGCTCGGCCACCTGCCTCCCTTGGTGGTCGGGGTCGCAATGCTTACCCAGCCAGCACTCTCGGCGATGCTCGGATTTCTCTATTATGATGAGGCTTTCACCTTGCTGGACTGGAGCGGAGCCGCGGCGATCGTGATTGCGCTGATCCTGGTACGCTTGCGAAGCGAGACCGACCCGCGCTTGCGCACCGCCCCCCAAGCGACCATTTAGGCTGGCATGGCCGACCTTACCCCGCTTGCGGCGCTCCGCCTCCGTCTGGCACTGCCGGTAGGCGAGAATGCCGTGTTCGACGGCTGGACCGAGGCAGCCGTCAACAGCGCCGCGGGGCAGCTCGGAATCGACCCCGCCCAGGCGCGGCTCGCCTTCCCCAAGGACGCGCCTCACATGATCGAGGCATGGATAGCCGGAGTCGACGCGGCGATGGAGGCGCACTTTACGCCAGAGGTCGTCGCCGCAATGAAAGTGCGCGACCGCATCCGTTCGATGATCTGGTTCCGGCTCGAGACCGTCGCCCCTGCGCGCGAAGCGGTGCGGACCGCGCTGGCGATCCTCGCCATGCCGCAGAATCTGCCCCTTGCATTGCGCACCAACTGGCGCTCGGCCGACCTCACCTGGCGCCTCGCCGGCGATACGGCGACCGACTATAATCATTATACCAAAAGGCTGACGCTCGGCGCAGTCTACACGTCCACTTTGCTCGCCTGGCTGGATGACGATAGCGAGGGCTTTGCCGAGAGTGCGGCGTTCCTTGATCGGCGGTTGAGCGACGTCATGCGGTTCGAGAAGTGGAAAGCGGAGTGGCGCGGAAATGCCATTCGACGCCCGAGCCTGGCGCGCTTCCTTGGACGATTGCGATATCCGGTTCAGTAAACGCTGGCGTTTGGCTGTCGTTATTGATAATCAATCGCAATGGCAGCGACTTCTCTCGACGACCTCAAAATCGGCACGCGCGGCACCGTTGCGTCAATCGATTGGGAATCGCTCGAAGTTGGCGAAGCTTCGCGCCTGCGCCATTTTGGCTTTGATGCCGGAGTGTCGGTTGAACCGCTTCACCTCGGACCCTTTGGACGCGACCCGCTAGCGGTACGGGTGGGGCGGATGACCGTCGCGATTCGCCGCATCCACGCCCGCGCCGTGCGAGTCATTCCGGCGGCATGAAGCACAGCGCGCTGGTCGCAGTCGTCGGCAATCCCAATGCCGGCAAGAGCGCTCTGTTCAATGCACTGACCGGGGCCAGGCAGAAGGTCGGCAATTATCCCGGCGTGACGGTCGAGCGGCACGTCGGTCGGACGACCCTTGCCGATGGCCGGCCGATCGATCTGGTCGATCTGCCAGGCGCGTACGGGCTTGATCCAACCAGTCCCGACGAGGCCGTCACCCGCGACGTTTTACTCGGCAAGCAACAGGGCGAGCGGCTACCCGACGCGCTGCTGATCGTGGTCGACGCGTCCAACCTCGACAATCATTTGCGATTCGCGCTCCAATTGATCGACCTCGGGCTGCCGACCGTGGTGGCATTGAACATGATCGACCTCGCCACGCGCGACGGACTTGAGCTCGACGTGGCAAAGCTGTCGGCCGAGCTTGGGGTCCCGGTGATCGAGACCGTCGCGGTGCGCAAGCGCGGGCTCGACGATATCCGCGGCAAGCTAAGCGAACTGCTCCTTGCGCCGCGCAAAATCCGCGCCGGCGAAGGGCCAAGCCACGATCCGCTCACGCTTCAGCGCCGGGCACGCGACATTGCGGTTGGGGCAATCATCCGCGAGACTCCGGTGCGACGGCTAACCCACCGGCTGGACGCGGTCCTGCTTCACCCCTTGCTTGGTCCTCTGATCCTGGCGGCGGTGCTGTTCGTGATGTTCCAGGCAGTTTTCGCCTGGTCTGCGATACCGGCGGATGCCCTGGAAGCGGGCACCGTGTGGCTGGGGAGCACGATCGGCAATGCGCTACCTGACGGCGTGCTGCGGTCGCTGATCGTCGATGGGCTTTTTGCTGGCGTCGGCGCCGTAATCGTCTTCCTGCCGCAGATCATCATCCTGTTCCTGTTCATCCTCGTCCTCGAATCGACCGGCTATATGGTCCGCGCGGCATTTCTGATGGACCGGCTGATGAGCCGCGCCGGACTATCGGGACGGGCATTCATTCCGTTGCTGTCGAGCTTTGCCTGCGCCGTGCCCGGGATCATGGCCACGCGCACGATCGACGATCCCAAGGACCGGCTGACCACGATCCTGGTCGCACCCTTGATGACCTGTTCCGCGCGATTGCCGGTCTATACGCTGATCATCGGTGCCTTCATTCCCGCGCGGCAGGTGCTTCCCGGCGTCGGGCTGCAGGGGATGGTATTGTTCGGGCTCTACGTCACCGGCGTCGTCGGCGCCTTACTGGCCGCCATCGTGATCCGGCGCACCGTGGTCAAGGGCGGCGGCGGGGCCTTCATGATGGAATTGCCGAAATATCAGATGCCCCGTCTTCGCGACATTGCCATCGGCCTATGGCAGCGCGCGGCAATCTTCCTCAAGCGCGCTGGCGGGATCATCCTGGTGACGACCCTCATCCTGTGGGCGCTGGCGAGTTTCCCGGTTGCGGGTCCGGGCCAGAAGCAGTCCGACGTATCGATCGCGGGCAAGATTGGGGACGCAATTCACGTCGTCGTCGCACCGATCGGTTTCAACAAGGACATCAGCCTTGCACTACTTCCCGCGATGGCAGCGCGCGAGGTCGCGGTCGCCGCAATCGCCACCGTCTATTCGCTCGACGCAGCCGACGATGAAGGCGTGCAGTCGCTATCCGATCGCATCCGCGGCCGCTGGAGCCTTGCCACCGCGCTCGCCTTTCTCGCCTGGTTCGTGTTCGCGCCGCAGTGCATTTCGACGATTGCAGTTACGAGACGTGAGACCAATGGGTGGAAGTGGCCGATATTCATGGTGACATACCTGTTCGTGCTGGCCTATCTCGCGGCAGGCGTAACCTACTGGACCGCAGTAGCGTTCGGACTGGGCTGAGGAGAATGACATGGCGAGCGTGAACAAGGTGATTTTGGTC
>JALYRC010000129.1 GCA_030855555.1 Pseudomonadota bacterium | reverse complement strand
AATAGCCTGTAGGACAGCGATTTTTCACCGAGAGCAAGCTGCCGTGCCAATCATGCCGTGTGACCCGAGCTTGGGGTTCGTGACGCGTTCGCCTATATGGTCACGATGCGAAACGGATTGCAGGATTGATGGCGAGCGAACCGCTAAGCGGCGTGCCCTCACTCGCACCCGTGCAAGCGCCGGCGGTGCGGCGCTCGAAGGGGCCAGCGCGCCCGATCCTGCAGGGTGTCGGGCTCGACGGGCCGTTCTTCGGCGACAAGAATCGCGCATTCTGGGTGCTTCAGTCGCTCGGCTGGACAGGCTTCTTCATCCTGCGCTCGATCAACGGCATCGCCACGTCGATGGGGGTGATGTTCGTCGTTCATACGCTTTTGCTTACGGCCACGGGCTATTCGATCACGCTCCTCATGGCGTCGCTCTACCGGCGGCTGATCGTAATGCGCGCCTTGTGGACCATGCTGATCAGCGGTGTGACGGTGGTGATTGCCGCGGCCGCATTCTCGTTCATCGAGACGTGGAGTTTCGCAACCTTCGTCCGTCCCGATGCGCGTCCGGAGGGCGTCGAATTCCTTGGTGCAATCCTGCTCGACTTCGCGTTGCTCGCGGCGTGGTCGGCGATGTATTATGGGATCAACTATTATTTGCTGCTTGAGGAAGAGATCGACCAGCGCGCGCGGCTGGAAAATCAGGCAAGTTCGGCGCAGCTGGCGATGCTTCGCTATCAGTTGAACCCGCATTTCTTGTTCAATACGCTCAATTCGATTTCGACCCTGGTGCTTTTGAAACAAACGGAACGCGCCAATGCGATGCTTGCGCGGCTGTCGTCATTCCTCCGCTACACGCTCGCCAACGAGCCGACCGCGCAGGTGACGCTGGCGCAGGAGGTCGAGCAATTGAAGCTTTACCTCGAGATCGAGAAGATGCGGTTCGAGGACCGCCTGCGCCCGCATTTTCGGATCGAAGCCGAAACGATTGGCGCGCGATTGCCGTCGCTATTGCTCCAGCCTTTGGTCGAAAATGCCGTCAAATATGCCGTCACGCCCGCCGAGGATGGCGCCGACATCTGGATCAGTGCCACCCGAGAAGGGCAGGCGGTCCGGATCGAAGTCGCTGATAGTGGCCCTGGAGGCGGGGCAGGGCTGGTCGCCGTACACTCGACCGGGGTCGGCCTTGCCAATATCCAGGACCGACTGGCCCAAGCTTATGGCCCGGCCCATGGATTTACCACCAAAGCGAACGATCGCGGGGGCTTCAGCGTTATCATCGAAATCCCGATCGATTCTGCCAACAAGGAACCCCAATGACCATCCGCACGATCCTGGTGGACGACGAACCGCTGGCGACGCAGGGCCTGCGCCTTCGGCTTGAAGCGCATGACGACATTGAGATTGTCGCCACCGCGGCCAACGGGCGCGAGGCGATCCGCCAGATCAAGACTCACAAGCCCGACCTAGTCTTTCTCGACATCCAGATGCCGGGGTTCGATGGCTTCTCCGTCATTCAGGGACTGCTCGAGGTCGAGCCGCCATTATTCGTTTTCGTGACGGCGTTCGGTGATCATGCGCTGCGGGCGTTCGAAAGCCAGGCCGTCGACTATCTGATGAAGCCGGTCGACGAGGATCGGCTTGCCGGGACGATGGATCGCGTACGCCAGCGCTTGTCCGAGAAGCGCGGGGTCGAGGAAGTGGGCAGGCTCAAGGAAGCGCTTGCTGAACATGCCCCCGAAGCGGCCGAAAATTACGCCGATGAGCAGAGCGGGGACGATTCAATCGCCGCCAACCGCTTCGAGAAGATGATCAATATCCGCGATCAGGGGCAGATTTTCCGCGTCGATGTCGACACTATCGAGCGGATCGACGCGGCCGGCGACTATATGTGCATCCAGACGGGCGACAATACGCTGATCCTGCGCGAGACGATGAAGGACCTCGAGTAGCGCCTCGATCCGCGCCGTTTCCAGCGCGTGCACCGCTCGACCATCGTCAACCTCGACCTCGTCAAGCAGGTCAAGCCGCACACCAATGGCGAATGCTTCCTGGTGCTTGATTCAGGCGCGCAGGTGAAGGTCAGCCGGAGTTACCGCGACGTCGTGGCCCGGTTCGTCCACTAAACGGAGGTCGATATGGCGAAGGTGACCGGACTTGGCGGCATTTTCTACAAGGTGGCCGATCCCGCCGCGACCCAGGCATGGTATCAGGAGATGCTTGGGGTCGGGGGCGAGTGGGGGGCGGTATTTCCGTTCAAGGCCGATAGCGCGGAGGGCTTCTCCTTGCTCTCGCCGTTCAAGGCCGCGACCGACTATTTCGCGCCGAGCGAAGCGCCATTCATGATCAACTTGCGCGTCGACGATCTCGACGGGATGATCGCCGATCTTGCGGTGAAGGGCGTTTCCATTCTCGGCCGGCAGGACGAAGATTATGGCCGCTTCGCCTGGATCCTCGACCCCGACGGAATCAAGGTCGAGCTGTTCCAGCAGATTGGCGGGCTGCCCGGATGAGCAGTTATGAGACTTTCGCTGCGCTCCATGTGCCGGGCGATCCGGTGGTGCTGTACAATGTATGGGATGTCGGAAGCGCACTCGCGGTGGTCGCGGCAGGCGCAAAGGCGCTCGCCACCGGAAGCCACCCAGTCGGCGATGCTGCGGGCTTTGGCGATGGTGAGAAGGTGCCGATGGAGTTTGTGTTCGCCAATGCTCGGCGGATCGTCGGTGCGACCGATCTTCCGCTAAGTGTCGATTTCGAGGGCGCTTATTCGGTCGATCCGGAAGAAGGCGCATCGAACATGCAAAGCCTTGCCGCGACCGGCGCCGTCGGTTGTAACTTCGAGGATCAGATCATCGGCGGAGAGGGACTTCATCCGCTCGATCTCCAGTGCCGGCGGATCGCGGCGGCGCGCCGAACGGTTGGCGATGCGTTCTTCATCAACGCGCGCACCGACCTGTTCCTCAAGGCCAAGCCCGCAGACCATGACGCCGCGCTGGTCGACCAGGCCATCGAGCGCGGCAAGGCGTTCGCCGATGCCGGCGCAAGCGGGTTCTTCATACCGCGGCTGGGTGATTTGCGGCTGGTCGAGCGGGTGGTGAAGGCGGTCCCCTTGCCGGTCAACGCAATCGCCTACCCTGGTGCGCCGTCGAAGGCCGAGTGGGCGAATGCAGGAATCGCGCGGATCAGCCACGGTCCGTTCCCGCACAAAGCGCTAATGGCGCAGATGACGGAAGCGGCGAAAGCGGCTATGGCCTAGACCGTCTTGCGCTGCCAGAACCAGCGGCGGGAGGGGCCCGATTTGAGCACGCTCGAGCGGAATAGGGCTGCCGCAAATTTTAGGATCAGGGCGACCCACAGGACTTGCCAGGCGAACGCGAGCAGGTGAGGCCAAAGCGCGTCCTGCTCGGCGGCGCGCGCAATCATCGCATAAGGCGAGGACAAGGGAAAAATCGCTGCGGCAATTGCTTCGCGCCCGTCCGGCTGGCCCACGGCGAGGCTGGCAAGGCCGAAGATCACGACTTGCGTCATCGTCACCGGCATCGACAGAGTCTGTACTTCACGCACGGTCGAGGCCTGGCCGCCAATGCCAAGGAAGAACCCGCCGATGAGCAAATAGCTCATGGCGAAATAGACCAGCATCAGTGCAATGAATATCGGCCAGCCGACCGCCGGATGAGGCAGTGCGGCGAGCCCCCCGCCGACCCAATAAGCAATCGCTGCGGCCCCGGCAGCGGTCCAGACGGTAATCC
>JALYRC010000101.1 GCA_030855555.1 Pseudomonadota bacterium | reverse complement strand
ATAGGATCGGAACGTACGCGGTCCAAGATTAGGACGATCAAGCGCGTCCAATCTAGCTCCCGGCGCCGAAGACAAGTCAAAATACGGTCCTCACCGCAGCGTCCGAAATGCCCTGCTTCAGACCATCAATGTAATCGCTCCACCACTGGGCCATTGCGACCCGCTCCGACCAGTGCGCGCCGCGATGATAGGCTGCGCGGACCTGATTGCCGTCCGCGTGCGACAAAGCGCGTTCGATCGCGTCGGCGCTCCATTTGCCGCTTTCGTTCAGCAGCGATGATGCCGTTGAACGGAAGCCGTGCGCCGTCATTTGGTCTGGACCGTAGCCCATTCGCCTCAACGCTCCATTGATCGCATTCTCGCACATCGGTTTGAGCGGCGATCCTAGCTTCGGGAATATGTAGCGCCCGTCGCCACTTATTTCCGACGCTTCGCGAAGGATCGCCATTGCCTGTGACGACAGCGGCACACGGTGCGCGTGGCGTTGCTTCATTCGTTCGGCGGGGATCGTCCAGAGCGCCTTGTCGAAATCAATCTCACTCCACTCCGCCTTTCGCACCTCGCCCGGTCTTTGATAAACGTGCGGCGTGAAGCGCAGCGCCAGCTTGGTTACCGGCTGGCCTGAATAGGTTTCGATCGACCGCAACAGCTTCCCGAAGGCAATCGGGTCGGTGATTGCAGCATGATGCTTCGCCACAGGCGAGATAAGTGCGCCTTGCAACGGTTGCGCCGGATCGACCGAGGCCCGCGCCGTTGCCACTGCATAACGAAAAACCCGGCTGGAAAAGGAGCGCAAGCGCCGCGCCGTCTCGCGCTGCCCGGCGCGTTCAACTTTTTTCAGGACGGCCAGCAATTCATGCGGGCTGATTTCCGCGATCGGTCGAGTGCCCAGCGCCGGAGTTAGCTTGGTCAAGAGCCAGCGGATTTTCGAGATCGTGACGCTGGCTTTGCCTTCGGCCTCCAGCTTAGCGATATATTCGTCGGCAATCCCGGCAAAGGTCGTGGCGGCAGCAATCCTACCCGCGATACGCTCTTCGCGTTTAGCAATGGAGGGATCGCTGCCCGCCCCTGCCAACTTGCGCGCCCCATCACGCCGCTCGCGAGCCTGCTTTAGTCCGACTTCGGGATAACTGCCCAAAGCTAGTTTCTTTTCCTTGCCGTCAATCCGGAATTTCAACCGCCAAAGCTTTGACCCGCTTGTTGTCACCAGCAAATAGAGCCCCTTGCCGTCGGCAAGTTTTCGATCGCTTGCTTCCGCTTTCGCAAGCCGGATCGCCGTATCGGTCAACGCCATGAAATTTGCCCTCCCTCGCCAACGAGATCGACCATTCCAAAAAGGCCCCCAAAAAGGCCCCCAAATTTTCGCGATTGTCGGCGAACGCCAGCAACCGGAGACGGTCAATTCATCCGGAAAATTAGCAGATTTCTGGGGTTTATTCAACTGTTCGCAGACATCAGCAAACAGCGAAATGGTGCCCAGGAGAGGACTCGAACCTCCACGCCCTTGCGAGCGCCAGCACCTGAAGCTGGTGCGTCTACCAATTCCGCCACCTGGGCACTTAGGTCTTAGTCTTCGGTAGGCGGCGGCGCTTAGAGGGCGGCGGGCCGCCCTGTCAACCGCGCTGTCGACTGCAGGGTGGGGCAATCGCTCGCCTCTTGCGCCGCGCACGGGCTTGGCCCAAGGACATGGCCGCTTTTCACCGTATCACAGACCAGGATTGCGCATGCCCACCGGCACCCCGCCCCTCATCACCATCTTCGGCGGCGGCGGCTTTATCGGCCGTTATGTTTGCGAGGCGCTTCTCAAGACGGGCGCCCGCTTGCGCGTGGCGCAGCGCGACCCGCGCAAGCCCTTCTTCCTGCAACCGCTGGGCCAGGTTGGCCAGGTCGGCTTTTCCCAGGCGGACCTTGCGCGGCCGGCGACGATCGAGCGCGCGGTGGCGGGATCGACGGCGGTCATCAATCTGGTTGGCATCTTCAAGGGCAAGCTTGACGCGGTCCACGTCGCCGGAGCGGAAGCGGCAGCAGCGGCGGCTCGCGATGCCGGTGCGACTGCTTTCGTGCAGGTCAGCGCGATCGGCGCCAATCCCGATAGCGCCTCAAACTATGGCCGTACCAAGGGCCTTGGCGAGCAGGCCGTCCGCGCCGCCTTTCCAGCCGCGACGATCATTCGACCAAGCGTAGTGTTCGGCCCGGAGGACGACTTCACCAATCGCTTCGCCTCCCTTGCCGGGCTACCGGTGACCCCCGTCATCGCGCCGAAGACGCGCTTCCAACCGGTATATGTCCGCGACCTTGGGCAAGCGATTGCCAAGGCCGCGCTCGATCCGCAACGGTTCGGCGGGCATAGCTATGACATCGCCGGTCCGGACGTGATGACCATGCGTGAGCTTAACTTGCGGATCGCGAAGCTCTCGGGACAGTCGCCCGAATTGATCGAAGTGCCCGACTTCGTTGCCGGCGCAATGGCGAAGCTTGGCTTCCTGCCTGGCGCGCCGCTGACTCAAGACCAGTGGATCATGCTTCAGCGCGACAACGTTGCCGCGGAGGGCGCGCCTGGACTCGATGCGTTCGGGATCGTCCCGACCCCGCTTGAGACGGTCGCCGGCGATTGGCTTGGCCGCTTCGTCAAGGGCGGCCGTTTCGCGCCGCGCGCGAGCGCCTGACCACCAAATAGGGAGCTTCGCGCGTGCCGATCCTGTTACTCGTCATCATTCTTGGCGTGGTCGAGGGGCTGACCGAATATCTGCCGGTATCATCCACCGGGCACCTCATCCTCGCGACCGAATTGCTTGGCTTCCAGGCCGATAAATGGGCGCTGTTCAATGTAGCGATCCAGCCGGGCGCGATCTTGGCAATCGTCGTGCTTTATTGGCGCACCTTTCGGGACGTGCTGGTTGGCTTGTTCCAGCGTGAAAAAAGCGCGCTTCGCTTTGCGCGTAACCTGCTGATTGCCTTTGCCCCGGCAGTCGTCCTTGGCCTGGCGCTTGGCGACATCATCGACGCGCTGCTTGAGAATGCCACGGTGGTGGCTTGGGCGCTGATCATCGGCGGGATCGCGATCATCGTCATCGAGCGGCTCGTCAAGGTCGCCCAGGCGCCCGAGGTCGATCGGCCGGAGCAGATGGTCGCGGCGGTGAGCCTCAAGCAGTCGGTCATGATCGGCCTTATCCAATGCCTCGCCATCGTCCCGGGCGTTAGCCGTTCGGGCGCGACAATCATGGGCGCAGTGGCGCTTGGCATCGACCGCAAGACCGCTGCTGATTTCAGCTTCTTCCTTGCCGTACCAACGCTGGCCGGCGCGACCGCGCTCCAGCTGTTCAAGCATCACGACCAGATCCAGCCTGGCATGATTGGCAACATCCTGATCGGCGCCGCCGTTTCCTTCGTGGTTGCCATTGTGGTGGTTAAATTGTTCGTCGCCTTCGTCCAGCGGCATGGTTTTACACCCTTCGGGTGGTACCGAATCATTGCTGGTGCGGCGGCACTGGTCTGGCTGGGTGCGCGGTGACCGTTCAGCAAGCGGCAAGCCTTTGAAGCATAGTGGTTTCGTTCAATCCTGTCAGCCAATCGCGGGAGCCTCGACATGCGTGCCGTTCTGATTTTCGCCTTTGCCGCCCTTTCCGCTTCGCCGGCGCTTGCCGCGCCTCCGGGCGTGCCGCCACTGCCGCGGGTGCTGACCGATCCGGCGATGGCCGACCAGCTTGGCAGGGTCGCCGGGGTTCTGACCAAGTCGTTGATGGACTTGCCGGTGGGCGAGATTGAAGCCGCCATCGAGGGCCGGCCGGCGACCCGGGCGGACCGCGCGCGGACGGTGGGCGACTCGATTGGCGACCCGCGGATTGCTCAGCGCATTGCCGACGAAACCGCCTCGTCGGGTCGGACGATGCAAGCGGCGACCAAGGCACTTGCTGGCGCTTTGCCGGCCATCATGCGCGCCGTCGAAGGCGCGCGGGGCGAGATCGAACGCGCCATCGGCAATCTTCCTGATCCGACCTACCCGCGTCGCTAATAATTCGGTCGTTCGCCATGGACTGATGCCGGAGCGGCGTTAAAGCTGGCCGCATGTGGCAGCTGTTTCAATTTCCGCTTTGTCCCTTCTCACGCAAGGTCCGTCTGGTCCTCGGCGAAAAGGGAATCGCGCATGAACTGGTGCGCGAAAATCCTTGGGAGAGGCGCGACGAGTTCATTGACCTCAACCCGGCGGGCGAAACCCCAGTGCTGGTCGACACCGCGGCCTCCATCACGCTGATCGGAAGCCAGCCGATTGTCGAATATTTCGATGAGACGGTCGACAAGATGCCGATGATCCACGGCAATTCGGTGGCTCGCGCCGAGATTCGCAGACTGACCGAGTGGTTCGACGAGAAACTTTTCCGCGAGGTCGTCGAGCCATTAATGCACGAGCGGATGCGCAAACGCCTGGTCAGCCGCGAGTCGCCCGACACGCGCGTGCTTCGAGAGGCAATGCGGATCGCCAACGGCCACCTTGATTATATGGATTATCTCCTCGACCATCGGCGCTGGCTGGCGGGGGCATCGTTGAGCCTGGCCGACTTCAGCGCAGCGGCGCATTTGTCGGTGATCGATTATCTTGGCGCGCTCGACTGGCGCGGGCACAAGCAAACGAAGGACTGGTATGCGGTCATGAAGTCACGACCGTGCTTCAGGCCGCTGCTGGGCGAGCGGATGGAAGTGATCGTGCCCCCCGCCCACTACGACAAGGTCGATTTCTGAAGCAACCTCCCCTAAGGCCGTCACTTAACCTGCCGTCTCCCTAATTCAGAAGAACTCGCCAACAATGAAATCAAATCATAATCCCTCTCTCCAGGACCGCCAGGCCGCGGCTGCGAAGTCGAAGCAGGCAGCCTTGGACAAATTGCGCGCGAAGCCGCCGGTCGATGAAAATATCCTCGCGGCCCGGCTCGAAGCGCAACGCAAGCGCGAAGCCGCCGATGCCGAGAAACGCGCTGCCAAGCTCGCTCGCGAGACTGCAGCCGCGGAGGCCAAGGCGGCCGAGGCCGAAGCCGCCGCAGCAGCGGCCGCGAAGGCCGCAGCAGCGGCAAGGCCACCGACCGCGGCGGAGATGAAAGCAGCGCGAGACGCTCGCTTTGCTGCTCGCAAGGCGCGTCGATAGAGGCCGGACTTACTTTAACAAGCGTGGAGACATCACATGATTGCCAGAACCGCCCTGCTCGCTTGTCTCTTGGCCGGATCGGGACTGCTCGCGTCCTGCGCCACGGTGCAATCGGTCGCCGCATTCGATCAGGCGCCGCTGCGACTGGCAGTGGCGGCGCCTACGCGCACTCAGGCAAACCTTGCGCGCGACCGCTATCGCCATCCCGTCGAGACGCTTGCTTTCTTCGGCGTACGGCCAAGCCACACGGTGGTTGAAATCTGGCCAGGTGGAGGCTGGTATAGCGAGATATTGGCGCCCTATCTGGCCCAGGGCGGCGGGGCCTACATTGGCGCTGCGTCCGAGCGCGGGCTGACCGGGCTTAAGAAATTGGTGGCAGCGCAACCCGCGGTCTATTCCTCGGTCAGAACCGCCAACTTCCCAATCCTGCCAGCTTCAGGCGGCACCCCCGTTCCGGCGGGCAGTGCCGATGTGCTTTTGACCTTCCGCAACGTCCATAACTGGATGATGGGCGACAAGCCGTTCGAAGCACAGGCCTTCCAGCAGATGTACGCGATGCTCAAGCCCGGCGGCACGCTTGGTGTGGTCGAGCACCGCTTGCCCGAAAACGCCGATGATGCGCGCCAGAAGACGAGCGGTTACATGAAGGTGTCGACGGTTCGCCGGCTTGCCGAAGCGGCGGGTTTCCGCCTTGTCGCGATGAGCGAGATGAATGCCAACCCGCTCGACAATACCGATTATCCCGAGGGCGTGTGGACCCTGCCCCCAACCTATCGCCTGGGCGAAAAGGACCGTGCCCGCTACGCCGCGATCGGTGAAAGCGACCGCATGACGCTGAAATTCATCAAACCGCGATAAAGAGCAGGTCGGCTTTCCCCTCCAAATGGACGCTCTTACGGTCCTAAAGTCACTAAAGTCTCCGGGAGCTATACCATTTTCGGTGCCACTCCCGGGGAGGTGATCGCGGATGTCCCGTATCGCATAGCCGAAAGGCTGTAGGACAGCGAAATTTCCCGGCCGAGGCGATCGCGGGCGGTTATTGCCTTTCGGGTGCAAAGGGCTAGGCTTCGGTTCCACTACAGGTGTTGGCACTTGCCCGCATGTAGGGAGACCGCATGGCCGCGACCGCATTGAAAATTACCGGCACAGGCGCCTACCATCCGCTTAGCCGAGTCTCCTCCCAAAGCATGGACGAGAAAATCAGCAGGACTGACGGCTGGACCGAGGCAACCTTCAAGATACGCGAGCGCGGGGTTGCTTCGTCCGCGGAGACCAGTTCGTCGATGGGCTGCGCGGCGGCGATCGAAGCGCTTAATGCCGCCGGAATCGAGCCAGGCGACGTCGACGTAATCATCGGTGCTTGCGGCGTGATGGAGCAACCGATCCCCGGCACATCGGTGATGATTCAGCAAAAGCTTGGGCTTGGGTCGAGTGGCATCACCGCCTTCGACGTCAATGCCACTTGCCTTTCCTTCCTTGCCGCGCTGGACGTCGTGGCAATGGGTTTCGACAGCCGCCGCTGGTCGAGAGCGCTCGTCGTCTCCGCGGACATTGCGTCGGCCGCGCTCGATTTCAGCGACCCGGGCGCATCAGTCATATTCGGCGATGGCGCGGCAGCGGCGGTGATCGAGCGCGGTGACGATGACAGAGGGCCTGCGCTCCTTGCCAGAAGGATCGAGACCTACGGCGACGGCTTTGAATTATGCGAACTGCGGTCCGGCGGTACGCGCCTGCGGCCGCATGACGACCTTGAAGGGTTTCTGTCGGCATCGAGGTTCCGGATGGATGGGCCGGGGGTGTACCGCGCAGCGCGCAAGCGCGCGCCGCGGCTGATCCAAAAGCTCCTCGCCAGCGCTGGGGTCAGCCTGGACGACATTGCGCTGGTTATCCCGCATCAGGCAAGCGCGCACGGCCTGGAGTATCTCCATGATGTTCTAGGCTTCGAGGAGGAGCGGATCATCAACGTCTTCAAAACCTGCGGGAACCAGATTGCTGCATCGATGCCGACCGCGCTTCACGAGGCGGTCCGATCCAAGCGGCTCAAGCGCGGCGACCTGGCATTGATGATCGGGACCGCCGCAGGCATCTCGATCGGTGCCGCAGTCATTCGTTACTGATTTGGAAAGCGTGCTGGTCACAGGCGCGACGGGGTTCCTTGGGTCGCATGTGGTGCGAACGTTGCTGAGCCGGGGTTATCGGGTCGTCGCGACAGGCCGAAACGCTTCTAAAGCACCGCCAGAGGCGGGCGCGGCGCTTACCTTTATCCCCGCTGATTTGGCGAATAGCGAAGAAGTCCAGCGGATCGCTGCGGGCACAGGGCGTATTGATGCCGTGGTTCACTCGGCCGCGCTGTCTGCTCCGTGGGGATCGAAGGCGGCGTTCCATTCGGCGAATGTCGTTGCTACCGCCAATATGCTGTCGCTGGCGCGAAGGAAGCAGGCACGGCGCTTCGTGCATATTTCGACGCCGAGCATCTATTTCCGATTTCAGGACCAGCTGGACGTTCGCGAGACCGAAGCGCTGCCGCGGCCAGTCAACGAATATGCCGCGACCAAGCGCATTGCCGAGGAGCTCGTAGCGCGGGAAGCCGGCCTTGAGGCCTTTGTTCTTCGCCCGCGAGGGCTCTACGGTATCGGCGATACGGCCTTGTTGCCACGGCTGATCCGCGCGGCAAGGAAGCGCCCCCTGCCCTTGTTACGCGACGGCCGGGCAGTAACCGATGTCACGCACGTCGACGATGCGGTCGAGGCGATTATCGTCGCGCTGAAGGCTGCTCGAGACGCCGCCGGTATCTATAATATCTCCGGCGGAGCGCCGTTGCGCCTGGTGGATGTCATTGATCGCGCTTGTGTCCGGTCCGGGTTCACGGCGCGGTGGCGGCCAACGCCGGTAAGAGCGGCGCTTGCAGTGGCCCGGGCTATGGAGTGGGGCTGCTTTTGCTTGCCGGGGCGGCCCGAGCCCCCAATCACGGCTTATGGTGTTGGGGTGCTTGCGTTCAGCCAGACAATGAACGTGGAGGCGGCACGGCGAGCGCTTGGCTGGTCCCCCAGGATTAGCTTCGACGAAGGCCTCGAGCGGACGTTCGGGAGCGCGGCTGTTGGAGGTTGAGTTTCCCAACAGCGCATTCGTCGGCACCTATGAGTGGCCGCTGATCAAGGGCGGGCAATGGCGCAAGGTCCAGATCCCGATCCGCTACGGCTTTTTTCGGCATCCGCGGATTGGCCCGGTGCTGATCGACACCGGCTATAGCGACCGGGTCACGAGCGGCACGCGGAGCCTGGACCTGCGGCTTTATTGCGCCGGGCTGCGCCCGCAGCTGATCGAAGGCGGCCAGTTAGGCGCCTTTCTGAGGGAGCAGGGCCTGCGCGTGGAGGACATAAGCGCGGTCATTTTGACCCATTTTCATGCCGATCATATTTCCGCGGCGCGCGAGCTTGTGAATGCGCAATTTTATGCCTGCGGACAGGCATATGCGGAGCTTGAGCGCTCCAGCCATTTGAAACGCATTTTGCACGGGGTTTTTCTTGACCTGCTGCCAGACGATTTCGCCGAGCGACTGACTGCGTTTGAACAAAGCCCCACGGCAGATGGACCATATGGCCTTGGGCCTTGTTTCGACCTGTTCGAGGATGGATCCGTGCTGATCGTCCCGCTGCCGGGGCACGCAATCGGGCACGTCGGCGTCGCCTTTCCAGGCGCCGAAACGCCGCTGCTCTACGCTGCCGATGCCGAGTGGCTTCGTGGTGCCTTGGACCCCGGACGATCTGGCCTTGCAGCGGGGCTAGTCGGCCACGACCGCGAGGCGAGCAAGGCAAGCAATGCCAAGGCGCTGGCGTTCGAGCAGGCCGGCGGGCGGGTCGTCCTGTGCCACGACCCCGAGGTCGGGCGGTGAACTTCGACGCCATCTATGCGGTCCAGGCCTTTGCCCGGACTCGGCGATTGCAGCGCAAGCTTCGCACCCGCGCAGACATTGCCGCATGGCGCGAGCAGCGCCTGCGTCGATTCCTCGATCAGGTCGCGCCGCGAGTGCCCTTTTATCGTTCGGCCAACGGCGGCGCTCTGAGCGACCTTCCGATGATGGACAAAAAGTCGGTCATGCAGAACTTCCACGACCTCAATGTCGAGGGGGTCACGGCCGCGGAGGCGTGGCGGGCAATCGAATCCGGGCAGCGGGCGAAAGGCCTGGTCGCAGGCTACAGCACCGGCACGAGCGGCAATCGCGGGCTGTTCCTGATTAGCGACAAGGAGCGTTTCACCTGGCTTGGCGTGCTGCTGGCGAAGACCCTTAGCAACTTTCCGTGGCGGAAGTATCGAGTGGCGCTGGCACTGCCCGCGTCGAGCGCCCTTTACGAAAGCGCGTCGGAAACCGGCCGCATCGCGCTTCGCTTTTTCGACCTGCGCCGCGGTCTGGGAGCGTGGCGCGACGAAATGGAGGAATTTTCCCCCGACACCATCGTTGCACCGCCCAAGGTGCTGCGCGCACTGGCCGAAGAGCCGCGAAAGCTCCGCCCGCAACATTTGTTTTCCGGGGCCGAAATCCTCGACCCGCTCGACCGCTTGGCAATCGAGCAGGTCTTTGAGGTCACGGTGCGGGAGCTTTACCAGGCGACCGAAGGGCTGTTCGCGGTCGCCTGTCCAGCCGGAACGCTCCACCTATGCGAGGATACGGTTGCGTTCGAGTGGGGCTCGCCCGTGCCTGGGTCAAAGCTGGTATCGCCGATCATCACCGATTTTACGCGGTCGACGCAGATCATGGCGCGATACCGGATGAACGATCTCCTCGAACTTGGGTCAACCGATTGCGAGTGCGGATCGCCGCTTCAGCCGGTGCGGACGATATTGGGGCGCTGCGACGATGTCTTCATGCTTCGCGATGCCGCTGGCCATATGCTGCTGATCACCCCCGACGTCATTCGCAACGCGGTCGTCGACGCGGACCGGCGGATCGAGGATTTTCGAGTGACGCAGACCTCGGCCAACCAGGTCGAAGTCAGGCTGGCGGATGAACTGGGGCTCGAAGCTTCGGGCCGAGCGGCGGCGGCGGTGTTGCGCACGCTGCGGGAGGCGGGAGCAAGCAACGTCGAGGTCATCGCCGCCGTTGGTGTGTCGACGCCCTATGACAAGAAGCTTCGCCGTGTTCACCGCGCGTGGACCCCGCCGCCGGAACCGGGTGCTTGACGAGCAGCGCCACCGAGTGGCGGCCGCCCGCGCCGCCGGTGCCAGCGACGAATTTGCCGCTGTGGCGCTTGCTGTGGGAATTGCGGACCAGCAACATCTCGATCTGGCCCGAGCGCGCTTACGACGAGCTGCTGCTGCCACGCCGCGTGTTCGGGCGCGACACTTTGCTCGTCAACGATCCGGCGGGGATCAAGGAAGTGCTGTCGACGCGGGCGCGGGACTTCCAGCGCTACATGGTGACGCCGCGCTTGTTGCGACCAGTGGCCGGCGACGGCGTGCTTCTGGCCGAGGGCGAGGACTGGCGCCAGCAGAGGCGCAGCGTTTCGCCCGCCTTCACGCCGGCAAGCGTCGAGCGCGTAGTTCCGCGGTTCGTCGAGGCCGCAGAGCATTTGTGCAAGCGCGCGGGCGAGGAGATGGGGCGGGGAAGCGTCAATCTCTACCGCTTGTTTCAGATGAGTGCGATCGATGCGCTTGGCCGCGGCCTGTTTTCGCTGCCATTTGGCGAGCGGGCGGATCGGCTGGCAGGCATGGCGCGGGAGTATTTTGCGGGACCGGGCCGCCCGAATCTAAGCGACAGCTTCGCGCGCCACGAAGGACAGTTTCGGATAGCGAGCTGGCGCCGGCGAAGGTTCGAAAAGGCCTGGTTTGCGGAAATTGATGCGATTCTGGAAGACTGGCGACGGGCAGTTGCGGAGAGCAACCGCCAGGGCATCATGACGGTGATGAGCGATTGGCGCGACCCCGACACTGGCCGGCCGATGAGCGAGCGCGAATTGCGCCACCAGACGGCGACCATGATTGCGGCGGGGTTCGAGACCACCGCCTTGACCATGTTCTGGGCGGCCTATCTGATCGCCAACGATGTCGAAACGCAGCAGGAAATACGGCGCGAGATTGCGGCGAGCCTGCCGCGCGAATTACGATCGATGAAGGATCTGGAGCGCTGGCCGCGGCTTCGCGAGGCCATTTTCGAAGCGCTGAGGCTTTATCCGCCGGTCTCCTTCATGTCGCGGGTGGCGATTGATCCGAGCGAGATCTGCGGCCGCGAAATCGCGCCTGGCACGGTCATCGTGATCAGTCCGTGGGTGCTTCATCGGCACCGGGAATTCTGGAACGAGCCGCAATTGTTCAAGCCCGAGCGCTTTGCCGGCCGGCCGCGGGCGCATCTTGCGGGGGGTGCGTTCATTCCCTTCGGGTCTGGGCCCCGCATCTGCCTTGGTGCGAGCTTCGCCTTTGCCGAGGCGATGATCCTGCTGGGCACGCTGATCGAGCGCTTCGACGTCACGGTCGACGCGCGGCCACTGGTCCCGCGCGCGATCATATCCACTACGCCGAGCCTGGAGCCGGGCTTCCAGCTGAGGCCGATCGGCCAGTGAGCGCGGCGGGCGGAAGGGTGTTGATCAGCGGAGCGCGGGCGCCGGTGGCGTTGGGCTTCGGGCGGGCCTTTGCCGCTGCGGGGTATGAGGTTCATTTCGTCGATAGCGTCGACAGTTTGATGGTTCGGTGGAGCTGCTTTGGCGCCGGCCGGCTTCACCGCGTGCCCGGGCCGAAAGGGCAATTTGCGGCTTTCCGCAAGGCGATCGGCGCGTTGATCGGCAAGCTTGATCCCTGCCTGATCATTCCGACTTGCGAGGAAGTCTTTTATCTCTCGCAGGCGGCCGAGCTTGATGGATTTGCCGACCTGCTGCTTGCGCCGCCGCTCAAGACGCTGAGGAGTTTGCACTCCAAAGCCGAATTCGCGCAGCTGGCGGGCGAATGCGGGCTGAAGCCACCGCGGACGTGGCGCGCGACCTGCGCGGATGATCTGAGGGAATATGAGGAGCGCAGCAGCGAGCTGGTGTTCAAGCCGGAATTTTCCCGCTTTGGCGCAGAGACGCTCGTCCGGCCTGCCAAGGATCAGGTAAAGAAGCTTCGGGCGAGCCGCGACAAGCCGTGGGTGATCCAGGAATATATATCCGGCGAGGAAGTGTGCGTGTGGTCGGCGGCGCGGGCGGGCAAATTGGTGGCGGCGGCGGGCTATCGGCCGAAATGGCATTTCGGCGGAGCAAGCGCTTATTTTGAGAGGGACGACGATCCGGGGCTGATCGAGGCGTGCGAGAAGCTTGCCGCGCACACACAGGCGACTGGTCAGCTGTCGCTTGACCTTATTCGCAGCGCAAAGGGCGAGCTGAGACCGATAGAGTGCAACCCGCGGGCGGTGAGCGGCGTGCAATTGTTCGACGGTGACCCGAGACTGGCGCAGGCGCTCGCCGGGCAGCGTTCGGAACTGGTTACCCCTCGGGTCGAAGCATGCCATGTCGGCCCTGCCTTCTGGCTGGCGGCTGTCGCCGGCAGTGTGAGACGCGGCGGGCTGGCCCATGCGCTTCGCGATGCGGGCAGGAGCCGCGAGCTGCTGACGCGCAGTGGCGGCGTTGGTGTGCCGATCGGGGCGATGCTCGACGCCGCGCGCTTTGCACTGAAAGGGGTGCGCGCCGGCCGGTCGAGCGTAGAGGAAAGCACGGCCGACATTGAGTGGAACGGCGGGCGGATCGCATGAGCTTCGTGCAGTTCGTTGATGCGGGCGATCTGCGGGGGAGCCCTGCCAGCGCCTTCGTCAACGCGTTCGCCCGGGACGGTTCGCTTCAGTATATTTCCAATCTCACGACGAGGGTCCGCGCCTTGCAGGTGGATGGCGTGGTGGTTCCGGTGACGGTCAACGAGACGGAATATGGGCAAGCCTTCACCTGCCTGCCGCACTCCGCTTATGCGCTTTATTCCAAGGCGGAACTGGACGTCGTCGACACGGGGATGGCGCGGCCGTTCTTTGCCGCTGCGGCTGACGGAATGGGGGCGGTGTTGCGTGCGGCGAAGGTCAATCGCGTGGTCCATGTGAACAACTGGATGATGTCGACCAATCTTCACGCGCGCTGGTCTGGCGCTTCCATCCCGCATGTCCGCAAATATTTTGTCGAACACTTCCCCTCCCACTTCATTGCCGTGCGTTCGGTCAATGAGTGGAGCGATGCCGACCTTGTCGCGCAGTTGAGGAGCGATGGCTGGCGCTTGATCCCATCGCGCCAGATTTTCGTGATGGACGACCCACAGGCGGATTACGGCGCGCACAGTAACCGCAGGAAGGATATGAGACGACTGGAGTTGCTGGACGATGAGCTAACCGATTTGGACGTGGTCGACGCGGCCGATGCCGAGCGGATCGCGGCGCTCTACCAGGCGCTTTATATTGGCAAATATACCGCGCTGAATCCGGCCTTCACGCCGGATTTTATCCGGATGACGAGGGAGACCGGCGTGATGCGCTATTGCGGCGCGCGAGACGCAAATGGGAATCTTTCGGCGGTGGCGGGAGCGTTCGACGACGGGCGCACAATGTGCCCGCAGCTGATTGCCTATGACCAGTCGCGCCCGCGCTCGCAGGGGTTGTACCGAACGGCAATGGCGCTTTCGGTCGAGATGGCTGGCGATGCCGGGCTGAAGCTCAATTGGTCGGCCGGTGCCGGAACATTTAAGGCCAACCGCGGCGGGAGACCGGTCCTCGAATATAATGCTTTTTATGATCGCCATTTGTCGCGGGGTCGGCGGGCGGCGCTAGCTGCTCTCGACCGGGCCGTGCGGTCCTTCATCGTGCCGTACGTCCAATCAAAGGGGCTTTGATGGCGCAAGGCCGCGTTTGGCGAATGCGGCGACGAACAAGGCCGGCACGAACAAGAGCGAAAGCATGGTCGAACTGATCAGGCCGCCGATCACTGCAAAGGCCATCGGCTGACGGAATTCATCGCCCGGGCCGAGGGCGTAGGCGGCAGGGAGCATTCCAGCTGCCATGGCTACGCTGGTCATGACGATCGCACGCGAGCGGCGGTGGGCCGCGTCGATGATGCTGTCGCGGACCGACATTCCACCGCGGACCCGGCGCGCCGCATGTTCGACGAGCAGGATTGAATTCTTCGCCGCGAGCCCAAGCAAGAGAAGAAAGCCGATCAACGCCGGCAGGTTAAGTGCGGACCCACTAGCAAAGAGCCCGAGCACGGCGCCGCCTAGCGCCAAAGGCAGCGAGGCGACGACGATCAAGGGCAAGATGCAGCTTCGGAAAAGCAGAGCCAGGGTGAGGTAAATGGCAAGGACCGCGACCGCGAAAGCCAGCGCCATCGATCCAAGCAATATGTCCATTTCCGCCTGGTCGCCGGTCGGGACGCGCGAGACGCTGGACGGTAAATTGGCGATAGCGGGCAGACGATCGATCGCTTCCAAGGCGTCGCCCGACGCAGCGCCAGTGGCAAGATCGACATCCACTCCGTCGACACGTTTGCCATCGAGGCGCAGGATCGTTGCGCGCAGCTCGTCGATCGAAGGGCCCGCGGAGGCCATGGAGACGATTTCGCCATTGCTGGCTTGCACCGGCAAAGCGGGGAAATTCTCAGACACCGCAGAGACTGGCGCGCGCACGTGCACCGGCAATAGATTGCCATCGTCCGTATAAGCCTCGCCGAGCTGCTTGCCGCTGGTCGCGAGGGCGAGAGCGGCTCCATATTCGCCGGGCATCAAACTGATTTGTGGTAGTGGTCGTTCGACGGCAGGAGACGAAGCGAGGCCTTGCAGCAGGCCCCGCGCGTCGACCACTGATGGCACGTCGCGGAGCTCTTCGAGCAATTGCTTTCGCGATCGTGCCAGCGCGCCCGGATCGTCGCTCGACAAAAGCAATTGCAAATCCGCCGCCTCCGTGGGGGGGTTGGTAATGACCGAGCCGCCGGTCAACCGCCGGAATGCCGGACGGAGCATCGAACGGATTTCCATCAATGATGCGTCGCGATCCGGATCGACCGCAACGATGATCCTCGCCGAGCGCGGATCGGATGGCGGCGCTCCGAGACTGATGCCGGCGGCCCCTCCCCCTTCGGGCGTCGCGCCAAGGTGAGTCATAACGTGCCTGGTCTCGGGGCGAGCCGCGACGATGGCCACCGCTTGTTTGGCAATCACCTGGAGTGCGTCGGTTCCCGAGCCGGGCCGGGTGACGACCGAAACGGAATAATAGTCCGGCTCCGGGCTCGGCTGAAATTCGGTCGGAAGCAGCGGGACAAGCGCAATGGAGGCACCGACAATGCCGATCACTGCGATTATTGCGGTGCGCGGCTTCGCCACGACCTGATGGAGCAGTTTTTCGTACAGCGGAGGACGCTTGGAGTGGCTTGCTGACGGGGCCGACTTCATCAGTCGCATGGCAAGGATTGGCGTCAGCAGTCGCGCGACGAGGAGGGACATGATCACTGCCGTCGCTACGGTTAGTCCAAACTCCGAAAAGAAGCGTCCGGCGACGCCTGGCATGAAGGAGACCGGCGCGAAGACGGCGACGATGGCCGCGGTGGTGGCGATCACCGCCGGCGCAATGCTGTCCGCGCCAATCGGAGCGGCTTCACGCGGTGAGGCTCCGGACTTTACCAGGCGCTGGATATTCTCGACCTCGACGATGGCGTCGTCGACGAGAATTCCGACCGACAAAGTGAGCGCCAGCATGGTGACGATGTTGAGCGAGTATCCCGCGGCGTAAAGAATGAAGAACGTCGGCACGAGCGAGACCGGCATTGCAATCGCCACCACTAGCGTCGCGCGAATGTCCCTCAGGAACAGGAAAACGACGAGAGACGCCAGGAACATGCCTTCGAACAGCGCATGTCGGGTTGATCGGAGCGCCGCGGCGGTCTCGTCGGCGGAGGACCAGGCCTTTGTAAAAGACATGTCCGGTCGAGCCTGTTCCAGTTCGGCGGCGAGTGCGGCGACTTTGGCAGCAAGCTGGAGGCTGTCGCCACGGGGGGATTTCGCGACCGAGAACCCCACCGCCGGCTCGCCGTCGAGAATGAGGTGGGAGGAGATGTCCGGGGCTTCCTCGACCGTGGCAATGTCGCCGAGCCTGACCAGGCCGCCATCGACGGAGCGGATTGCAAGGGCCTTCAGCGATTGCGCGCTGGCGTCGGTTCGGGGTGCGGCCGACAGGGAATTGATCAGGGCCAGAGACGTCACCTTGCGGGCGCGCATGTCCGCTGGCCGGAGTGAAATTTCCAGATGCTGGTCCGAACCGCCGAGCCGTCTGACGGCGGTCGCCCCCTCGATTTGGCGCAGTTTCGGCAGGACGATCCGGTCGACGTAAGCCGAGAGCAAGGGTGACGGCAGTGCGGACGAGGTGACGGCGTAAGCGAGCATCGGGGTCGATTCAACCTCAAGCCGTCGGACCGAAAGTGCGTGCCCGCCATCCGTCAGCTTTAGTCTCGCTGTCGCCATCTCGACCTGCTGCTTCAGCGGGCGATCGGCGTGACTGTTTTCAAATTGTGCGACCGTGACCGACTGGCCGAAGTTGATCTGGGTCCAGATCTTGTGAATGCCCGGAAGCGTGGCGATTGCCCGTTCGATCGGTTCAGCCAGCCTGCGTTCCGCTTCGGCGGGCGAGGCGTTTCCGGTTGCGACAGTGACTGCAACCGCGGGCAGCTGGACCGTCGGGAAGCGCTTTACCGGCAGATGAAAATAGCTCGCACCGCCGGCAATGAGGAGCAAGGCGAACAGCAGCCAGATCCACCGCTCGTGGGATATTGCCCACGAGGAGACGCCGGATTTCACTGGCTCAGCCAGTCGTCACCCATCAGGCTGCGCTTGATCATAGACCGCGAATGCCCCCACCGCGAGCAACTGGCGGCCCGCCGTCCAGGTAGTGCAGGGTCGCGGGGGATGGCGCAAGCCGAGCGGTTCGCGGACGCCCGCCGGCCTGGACCAGCGGGAAGTAAACAGACATGGAAATGGCCCCGGAATCATCCGGGGCCATCCTAGTCGTTTCAGTCGTCTTGCCTAACCGCGCTCAGGAGCCGCTTCGGGCGGAGCCGGCGGCACGTAAGGCGCCGGAGCCGGGCAGATGTCCGTGGCCAGAATTACCGAACCGTCTGCGCAGGTCTGGGTCGCCGGAGGGGGCGGCGCTGCTTCGACCATGGGCGGCGGTGGCGGCGCGATTACTTCGACTTCACGGCGACCGCCGAAGCGGAAGCCGACGCCGAACACAAGCTGGTGGCGCTTGGGATCGAAGCGGTCAGTCGTGCTAAGCGGATTGGCGGTCGGCGTGAGGTTGAGCGAATCGGTGAAGGTGTCCTTGTACCGGTGCTGGACATATTCGCCCTTGATGTAGACGTTGCGGGTCACATCCAGCTCAAAACCGCCACCGAAGTGATAGCCACTAACCGTGTCGCGACCGGAGAAGATTTGGCCGGTCCGCTGGCCGGCCCCTGCGACGCTGACGTTGTAGCTGCCTTCGAACTTGCCGCGTGAGAGGCCGCCCTTGACGTAGAGCAGGCCGCTGTCCTGGACCGAGAATCCGGCACGAAGACCGCCATAGATGTTGCGGCCGGCATCAAGACACACAATGTCCCGGCGGCTGGCGCTGCGCTGGGAGAAGATGTCCTCCCGGCATCGATCAGCGCGCGATCCTTCGATACCGCCATAGGCACCAAGCACAACGCGGTTGAAGACATGCGCGTCAGCACCGGCTTCTACGCCGTACAGAATTCCGCTGACGCCGAAGTCGTCGGAGAAGACGCTGTTCTGCACGGTCAGATCCGCGCGAACCTCATCATAGCCGGTCCGAGCCTCGACCCGAAAGCTGACGCCGAGATCCTGGGCGAACGCAGGGGCGGCTGCAAAACCAGCCAGCAAAGGCAGAAATATTGCGAATTTCTTCATGTAATAACCCTTTATCGAGAAGTTCTTCAGCTGCCAGGCCCGACCGGACCCGGCAGCTTACGCTAAGCCTAAAGCTTGGCGCGGAAGCTTACGAAGCCCCGGCGCCCGACCAAATCATACTGCGTGCCGAAGGTTACAGCCTGCCCGGTGGTACCAAGTCCCGCTGGTGAGAATGCGCCGGCACGAGGCGGCTTGTTGTTGAGGAGGTTGCTGACGCCGGCAGTTAACGTGAACTTCTTGGCAAGATCATAGGTGAGCGAGACATTGTGGTACGCTTGCGCCTTGAACTTGGAAACGGGGCAGATGTCGCCCCCACGAAGCGAGCTCGCGAAGCAGACGTCACCACCACGCGAGAAGCGCAGGTCCTCTTCATTTGACACTGGCCCAATCAAAGTAAGGCCATAGAATAGAGACCAGTTATCAAGTGCATATGTGGCGCTGAAGTCACCGACAAACTTCGGTTCGCCAATCTCGCCATTGCTATCAGATTCGACACCATCGAACAGCTCGAACAGATCTTCGAGCTGGAAGGTCACCTGCCCGAGCGTGGACAGGCTGCCGTAACGCCCCAGATCCTGCGAGAAACGTGTGGTCACGTCGACGCCACGGTTCCGTTGCCGGTTGATGTTCAGGAACGGATTACGAACATTCGTGATCTGACCGAAGCGGTTCGAATTCGGATTAAGGTCGCGGGTGAATAATGCACACTCGGGCGTGTTCGGGAAATCATCCGCATTGAAGCAGGTGAAGACGATGTTCCCGGCTCCAAGCGTGGTGACCTGGCCCTTCACCTCAATATCGAAGTAATCGACCGCGAGGCTGACGCGCGAACCGTTCCACGGGCCAGTGCGCGGCGTGAACACGATGCCCAAGGTCTTGGCCTTCGACGTCTCCGGATCGAGGACACCGATGCCGCCACCGGTCGCAACCT